>NZ_JBBLZC010000003.1:0-264784 GCF_037908215.1 Benzoatithermus flavus
GGTGGTGGCGAAGGCGTCGGGCTGCAGCCAGCTCATCACCAGGCAGATCGCGACGAGCGCCACCGTGACCCAGAAGGCAGGTCGAGCACTTCGGCGACCCGACCATCAACGTCAACGACGCCTTCAAGGCGGTGACGCGCTACTGGGATCGCATCGTCCATCCCGAGCAGATCTTGTCCTCCTTGCCCCAGGCCGTGGCCACCATGCTCGATCCGGGGGATTGTGGCCCGGCGTTCATCGCCCTGCCACAGGACGTGCAGGGAATGGCCTGGGACTATCCGGCAGCATTCTTCGAGCCGATGCTGCATGCCGTGCCGCGGCCGCGCGCCGATCGCGACCGACTCGATGGGGCGGTGAGGCTGCTCGAGGCGGCGCAGCGGCCGCTCATCGTCTCTGGTGGTGGGGTGCGCTATTCTCCGGTGCTGAGGATACCCTTGCCGCCTTCGCCGCCGAGCACGGCATCCCGGTGGCCGAGACGATCGCCGGCAAGGGTGCGATGACGCACGATCACCCGGCGCATGTCGGACCCATCGGCATTCTGGGATCCAGCTCCGCGAACGCGCTGGCGGCCGAGGCCGACGTCATCGTCGCCGTCGGCACCCGGCTCATGGACTTCGTGACCGGCTCGTGGACCTGCTTTGCCCCGGACGCGAAGTTCATCTCGATCAACGCCGCGCGCTGGGACGCGACCAAGCACAAGGCGCTGGCGATCGTCGGCGACGCCAGGGAGACGATCGACGAGCTGGCCGGCCGGCTCGCCGGCTGGCGGGCGCCGAGCGCCTGGATGGAGAGGGGGCGGGCCCTGTTCGCCGCGTGGAACGCGAAGCTCGACGAGCTGCAGCGCCCGACCAACGCGCCCGTGCCCACCTATGCCCAGGTGGTCGGTGTCGTGAACGCGAAGGCGGGCGAGCGCGACTACCTGATCACGGCGGCCGGGGGCCTTCCCGGCGAGCTGGTGAAGAACTGGCGCGTCAAGCAGCCCAACACCTTCGACTGCGAGTTCGGCTTCTCGTGCATGGGCTACGAGATCGCCGCCGGCTGGGGGAAGGCGATGGCCGACCCGAGCCGCACGCCGATCGTGATGGTCGGCGACGGCACCTACATGATGATGAATTCGGACATCTACTCGTCGGTCCTCGCCGGTCACAAGATGATCGTCATCGTCTGCGACAACGGTGGCTACGCGGTCATCAACCGGCTGCAGAACGCCAAGGGTACCCCTTCGTTCAACAACCTGATCCGGGACTGCCGGGTCAAGGAGCCGTTCGCGGTCGACTTCGCCAAGAACGCCGAATCCATGGGCGCGCTTACCCGCCATGTCGAAAGCCTGGCCGAGCTGGGCGAGGCGCTCGACTGGGCAAAGACGACGGACCGCACGACGGTGATCTCGATCGTCTCCGACGCCTTCACCTGGTCGCCGGGCGATGCGTGGTGGGACGTGGGCGTGCCGGAGGTCAGCGCGCGCGAGAGCGTCCGGGCAGCCTACGAGGCCCAGCGGCAGGGCCGCGCGAAGCAGCGGGTCGGGGTCTAAACGGCAGCCTTGCACCCATCGTGAGCGCGGATTTCTCGGAGAGAACGATGAAAGCGAAACTGGGCATAGCACCGATCGCGTGGTCCAACGACGACCTGCCGGAGCTGGGCGGCGAGACCACGCTCGAGACCTGTCTGAAGGAGGCCGCCGCGGCTGGCTTCTCCGGTGTCGAGACCGGCGGCAAGTTCCCCAAGACCGCAGTCGAGCTCGGGCCGATCCTAAAGGCGCACGGGCTCGAGCTCGCCTCGGGCTGGTACTCCGGCACCGTGCTCGATGCGCCCGACGACCTCGCCGCGGAGAAGGCCAAGGTCGCGGGCCAGCTCGCCCTGTTCCGTGAGCTGGGTGCCGCCTGCCTCGCCTACGGCGAGACCGCGGGCACCATCCAGAACCAGCGGAACGCGCCGCTCGCCACCCGCCGCCGGCTGTCGGAGGACGAGATCAAGGCTTACGGCCGCCGCCTGACCCGCTTCGCCGAGCACTGTGCGGAAGCCGGCGTGCCGCTCGCGTTCCACCACCACATGGCGACCGCGATCGAGACCGAGCAGGATCTCGACCTCCTCATGCAGCACACCGGCGCGGCCGTGGGCCTGCTCTACGATGCCGGCCATCTCCGCTTTGCCGGCGGCGACGTGCTGGGCGTGATCGAGAAGCACGGGCGACGCATCGTCCACGTCCACGCCAAGGACGTGCGCGGGGCTGTCATCGAGGGGCTCGACCGCAGCCGACAGTCCTTCCTCGACGCCGTGCTCTTGGGCGCCTTCACCGTCCCGGGCGACGGCTCGATCGACTTCATGGCCGTGGTGCAACGCCTGGCCGATGTCGGCTACGAGGGCTGGTTCGTGGTCGAGGCCGAGCAGGATCCGGCCAAGGCGCCCCCGGCCGAGTATGCGAGGATCGGCCACCGCGCCCTTACCGCTGCCCTCGCCAACGCCGGCTATCGCGTCGAAGGATGACCGTCATGGCGCAGCTCGAGGAGAAGATCGCCGTCGTCACCGGCGGCACGCAGGGGTTGGGGGCGACGATCGCCCGGCTGTTCGCCGAGCGCGGTGCCGCAGGCATCGTCATCTGTGGCCGCTCCCGCGAAAAAGGCGAAGCCAAGGCATGGGAGATCCAGAACGCGACCGGCGTCAAGGTGGTGTTCGTCCCGGCCGACCTCGGCAGAGTCGAGGACTGCCGTGCCGTCATCGCCAAGGCGGATGAAGTGTTCGGGCGCGTCGACGCCCTGGTCAACGCCGCCGCGATCACGGATCGCGGCACCATCCTCGACACCTCGCCCGAGCTGTTCGACGCGATGTTCGCCGTCAACGTGCGCGGCCCGTTCTTCCTGATGCAGGACGCGATCAAGCTCATGCGCCGGGACAAGGTCGAGGGGACCATCGTCAGCATCTGCTCGATGTCGAGCAAGGCGGGGCAGCCCTTCATCGCGGCCTACTGCGCCTCTAAGGCCGCTCTTGCGACGCTGACCCAGAACACCGCCTATGCCGTTCTGCGTAACCACATCCGGGTCAACGGCCTGAACATCGGCTGGATGGCGAGCGAGGGCGAGGATCGTATCCAGAGGGAGTATCACGGCGCCGACCCGAACTGGCTCGCCGAGGCGGCCGCCCGGCAGCCGTTCGGCCGTCTCGTCGACCCCCACGAGGTCGCGCGCGCCGTGGCCTTTCTGTCGAGCGACGAGTCGGGCCTGATGACCGGGTCCATGGTGAACTACGACCAGTCGATCTGGGGCGCCTACGACGTGCCACCCCAGCCGGCAGCGCCCCTTTGAGCCCCGGCGACCCGCCTGCCAAGCATCTTCGGCCGCAGATGGGCTGCCCCCTCAACCACGATCATGCTCTGTACCCAAGCTGGGAATCGGGTTCGATGTACGAGGATTCCGGCCCGTTCATCGATGGCAGCTGGCGCAGCCATGGCGGCCATGGCACGCCGGCTTATGCCGCCAAGGCGGTGGGCTGGGGGGGGGCGACCTCGTCACCATCTCCAACGACGTGCGCCTCCTCGCCGGGGCGGCGCAGGCGAGCATCGCGGCGGCGCGCAAGCTGATCCGCGAGCAGCCGGCGGCCCCCGCCCCGACCGCCACGGGAGGCTACTGAGATGCCGCACGTCCTAGGGCGTGTCTGCAAAGCTTATAGCCACAGCAGGATCATGCCGATGGTGAGCATGGCCAAGTCGTTGACCGCTCGCTTCTCGTAGCGGGTCGCACTACGTCGGAACTGCTTCAAACGGTCGATCAGCCGTTCGATCCGGTTGCGCTCGCGATAGGCTGCGGGTCGAACCGACGCTGCCGCTGCTGCTTGCGCTTGCTCGGGATCACCCGGCCGATGCCGCGGCGGCGCAGACGGTGCCGAGCGATGGGGCTGCTGTAACCCTTGTCGCCGGCCACCCGCCGCGGGCGCAGCCGCACCCGGCCCCGACCTGGACGGCGGATGGCGCCCTGGTCGAGCAGCGCGTCCAGCGCTATCTGCTCGTGGCGCTCGCCACCGGTCAGCACCGCGGTGATCGGCTTGCCGCCACCTTCGGCGCGCAGATGGATCTTGGTCGGGCAGCCGCCTTGCGAACGGCCCGGCACCTCACCCCCGATCGCGCCGGTCCGGCGGGCGCCGGCGGCGTGCCGATCGGCGCGGACGATGGTGGCATCCACAAAGTGCAGGCCCCAGTCGACCGCACCCCTCGCATCGGCCGCGGCCTGCAGCGCGGCCAGGATCCGCTCCCAGATCGCGGCCGCGCGCCAGCGATGGAACCGGCTCGACACGGTGCCGACCGGGCCAGAGCGCGCCGGCGGCCAAGGGGATGGGCTCGGGCCATCGGCCGCTCGCGCGGCGGCCTTTCCACCGCTGCACGTCGCGGTCGATGCGCTCGGCAACCCTTTGCGCCTTCGGCTGAGCCCCGGCCAACGGCATGAGATGAGGCCGAGGCCCTCGTCGACGGCTTCGCCGCGCGGTGGGTGATCGCCGGTACCGCCTTCGATGCCGACCGCTTCCGGACGGCGCTCGAAGACCAGGGCAGCACGGCGGTGATCCCCTGCCACCGGTCGCGGGCGCGCGCGATCCCCTACGATCCCGACCCGTACGAGGAGCACCATCTGGCCGAGTGCTTTTTCAACGGGATCGAGCAGTTCCGCCGCATCGCCACCCGCTACGAGAAGACCGCCGCCAACTTCCTCGCCACGGCCCACCTCGCCGCCGCTATGGTCTGGCTGCGGTAAATGTCCACAGAGCCTGGCAGGAGCAGGGCGCCGAGGATCACCAGCGCCAGGCCCGGCCAGTTCGCCGCGAGCCCGAAGCCCGCCGCCGGCTTCTCGGGCTCCAGCGTGGCACCCGCCGGTGTCCGCCTCTCGCTGAGCCGCCCGCGCCAGATCGGCTGGGCCGCCATGTAGAGCACCCCGCCCACGACCAGCAGCGCACCGAGCACGATCGCCAGCATGTCCGCGCTCCCTTCGCTTCTCGGCCATCCTCCCGCAGGACCGGAGACGCCACTGTGCTCCGGCAATCCCGCCAAGGCCAGAGCCGAAGAAGGCTCCGGGCGTCCAATCACCCGGCTGCTCGGCCCCGCACCTTCTGCCAGACCGGCTCGGCCACGCGCCGGACCAGCGGGATGAGGGCGGCGCCCAGCAGGAGGCCGAACAGCCCCGCGGCGGCCGCGCTCACCAGCCATGCGATGGCACCGGCGAGAGCCGGAAGCGCGTGGGCCGCGGCCGCGGTCGCGGCGTGGATGGCGTGGCCGAGTGCAGTGTGACCGAAGGCCTCGAGGCCGTGGACGATGATGCCGCCGCCCACCCACAGCATGGCGGCGGTGCCCAGGATCCCCAGGCCCTCAAGGAGGCCGGGCATGAGGCGTACGATCCGGCAGCCGAGCGTGCGGAGCGCGGGCCGGTGGCTGCGGCTGAGGGCGAGGCCGGCGTCGTCGGCCTTCACGATCAGCGCCACCACCCCGTAGACTCCGGCCGTGATGCCAATACCGACCACGGCCAGAACGAAGATCCGGGTCCAGAACGAGGCCTCCGTCACCTCGGCCAGGGCGAGCGCCATGATCTCGGCCGAGAGGATGAGATCGGTCCGGACGGCGCCCTTGACTTTCTGGTTCTCGAGCTCCTCGGCGCTCCGCGCCATCGGCGCGCCACCCGCCGCGTGCGTCTCGTTGTCATGTGGATGGATCGCTTCCCAGACCTTCTCCGCGCCCTCGTAGCAGAGATAGGCGCCGCCCAGCATGAGGAGCGGCGTGATCACCCAAGGTGCGATGAAGCTGAGGAGCAGGGCGCCGGGCAGGAGGATGACGAGCTTGTTCTTGAGCGAGCCCAGCGCGATCTTGCCGATGATGGGCAGCTCGCGCTCGGCGGCGAGGCCGACCACGTAGCGCGGGGTCACGGCGGTATCGTCGATGACGACGCCCGCGGCCTTGGCGCTGGCCCGCGTCGCCTGCGCCGTGGCGTCGTCGAGCGACGCCGCTGCGAGCTTGGCCAGCCCCACCACGTCGTCGAGCAGCGCGATCAGTCCCGTGCTCACCGGTGTCCCCTTGCTCGTTCCTGTGAACCCGACGGGCGGGAGACCCGCCGATCCCTGTTAACGATCGAGCGGCGGGTTCGTTCTGCCCACACCTGTGCCGACCCGACCGCTTGCGCCGCCCATGCCGGCTGCCCGGGCAAGCACGGCCCACCTAGCCTGAACGCCACGAAGAGAGTCGATTTCGCATGGATGCCCCCCGAAGTCCACGAACGGCCTGCTCGGTGGTCTCGATCCGGCAGGAACGCCCGATTCAGCGCCTGCTCCCGTGTCCAGGGACAGGCCTCGGGGAACGTGCCCGGCGGCAGGCCGGTCTCGTCGGCGGCATCCTCGCGGGTATCCGCCCAGGCTTCTGGCTGCATTCCCGGCAGGCGCGCGCGGCTTCGGCACCGGATTCCTGCGCAGGAGGCGTGGCATCTGCTTGCGCTGCTCGCGGGTGTCGGCATGGGCGGATTCTGGCCCGGCCGGCCTATCCTGTGCACGGGCTCGGGCCGCCGCGACCTTGCCGCCTCCGGCCGCTTGTGGCTCGGTATGTTCTAGGATAATATTCCAGATCAGCCGGCCGATAGCGTCAGGCGGGGATACGCGTGCGATGCAAACGAAATTGCACGAACGATTTCAGAAAGTCTTTGTAGAGCAAAGGTTAACACGAAACGTGTTGACGCCTTCCACTACCCCTCCACGCCCTTCCGGCGCTGCAGGAGGTTGGTGATCAGGATCGAGAGGATCAGGACCGTGCCGATCACGACGATGGTGGCGTCACCCTTCACGCCGGTGAGCGCCAGGCCGTTCTTGAGGAGCTGGATCAGGACGACGCCCAAGACCGTGCCCCAGATCGTGCCGACGCCGCCGAAGATCGAGGTGCCGCCCAAGACCACGGCCGCGATCACGTCGAGCTCGATGCCGCTGCCCATGTCCGAGCGCGTGGTGCTGACCCGGCTCACGAAGATGCAGGCGGCGAGTGCCGCGACGAAGCCGGAGAGCGCGTAGATGGCGAGCTTGATGCCATCCACCGGGATGCCCGAGAAGCGGGCCGCGGTCTCGTTGTGGCCGATGGCGTAGAGCGAGCGGCCGAAGCGCGTGCGGGCGAGGACGATGCCGAAGGCGAGGATGGCGAAGGCGAGGAGCCAGAGCTGGCTCGGCACGCCCAGAAGCTCGCCCTGACCCAGCGCGAGGAACCAGTCGGGATAGCCGCGGACCGAGCGCGCCTGGCTGATGCCCTCGGCGAGGCCGCGATAGAGGGCGAGCGTGGCGATGGTGGCGATCAGGGGTGGGACACCCATGCGCGTGACGACGAGCCCGTTGACGAAACCGGCCGCCGTGCCGACGAGAAGAGTGAGGAGGATCGCAAGCTCGAGCGGCAGGCCCAGGTTCTTCCAGCCATAGCCCAGGAGAATGGCGCACAGGCCCATGATCGAGCCCACCGAGAGGTCGATGCCGCCGGTGACGATGATGAAGGTCATCGGCAAGGCGATGAGTCCGACCTCGGTTAGGAGGCGGCCCTGGTTCAGCAGGTTCTCCACCGTGAAGAACCGCTCGCTCGTGAGCGCCAGCACGCCGATGACGACGGTGAGCGCCACGAGCAGGATCAGCTCCTGGCCGATCTCGAGCCTCGGACCTTCCCGCCTCGAGGCGGTCGTGCTGGCAGCGGCTGGCGTGGTCGTGGCGGCCATGGACGCTCCTTCAGCGCACGGCCCGGTGGCGGCGACGGCGCCACAGGTCGGCGAGCACGGTGACGAGGATGAGCACACCCTGGACCGCGCGGATCCAGTAGGGCGAGACGTTGATGAAGATGAGCGAGCTGCCGATGGC
This sequence comes from Benzoatithermus flavus, assembly GCF_037908215.1. Taxonomy (NCBI): domain Bacteria; kingdom Pseudomonadati; phylum Pseudomonadota; class Alphaproteobacteria; order Geminicoccales; family Geminicoccaceae; genus Benzoatithermus; species Benzoatithermus flavus. The sequence continues at coordinate 7,843 of NZ_JBBLZC010000003.1, forward strand.
GGCGAGCAGGATGGCGGCCAAGGTCGAGCCCACGACCGTGCCGGTGCCGCCCAGGATGCTGACCCCGCCCACGACCGCGGCCGTGATGATGGTGAGCTCCAGGCCGGGCGGCACGGTCGACTGGATGACGCTGAGCTGGGTCGCGAACAGGACGGCGGCGATGCCGACGAAAAGCCCGTGAATCAGGAACACGAGCATGATGGTCCGCCGGCGCGGGATGCCCGAGAGGCGCGCCGCCTCGGGGTTGCCGCCGACGGCGTAGATCGAGCGGCCCAGCGCCGTGTAGCGCATCCAGAGCGCTGCGGCCGCGGTCAGGGCCAGCATGGCCCAGATGGGAACGGGCACGCCCAGAAGCTCCATCTGGGCGAGGCCGTAGCCCTCGGGCAGGTTGCTGATCCAGGCCCCGGCGGTGACGCTGATGAGCCCGCCCTTCAGGATCGAGAGCATGCCGAGCGTCACCACGATCGAGGGGATGTTGAGGTAGGCCGTGAGGAAACCCATGAACGAGGTCGCGGCCATGCCGGCGAGGATCGGGACGAGCCAGCTCGCCCAGACCGGCCAGCCCGCGACCGCGATCGAGCCCGAAAGCGTCGCGAGCACGCCGATGAGCGAGCCCACCGCCACGTCGATGTTGCCCGAGATGATGACGAGCGACATGCCGATGGCGGCGATCGCGATGTAGGCGTTACCGAGAAAGATGGTCTCGAGATTGCGCTCGGCCAGAAAGCGCGGGTTGATCGCGCCGACCACGGCGAAGAGGAGGACGAGGGCGAGGAGAAGAAGGGTCTCCTGGCTGCTCAGCCGGCGGAGGAGGCCCGAAAAGGCCGAGGGTCTGCTCCGGGCGAGGGTGGCGCTCGTCATGCGGCGGCTCCTTCGGGCTCTCGCTGCACCTGCATCATGGCATGGGCGATGGTCTCCTGGTCGGCTTGCCCGCGGACGAACTCGGCCACGATCCGGCCCTCACGCATGACGAGGATGCGATCGCTCATGCCGAGCACCTCGGGAAGCTCGCTCGAGATCATGAGGATGGCGAGCCCCTGTGCTGCGAGCTCGCTCATGAGCTTGTGGATCTCGGCCTTCGCACCGACGTCGATGCCGCGGGTGGGCTCGTCCATGATCAGGAGCTTCGGCCGCGTGGCGAGCCATTTGCCCAGGACGACCTTCTGCTGGTTGCCGCCCGAGAGCTTGCCCACGAGCTGCCGGATGCCCCAGGCCCGGATGTTGAAGCGGGCGATGGCGTCGCGGGCGAGCGCGGCTTCGGCCGCGCGGTCGACGAAGCCTTTGGGCGCTATCCGGTCGAGCACGGCCATGGAGACGTTCTGGTCGATTCGCATCGCCCGGACGATGCCCTGGCTGCCACGATCCTCCGGCACGTAGGCGATCCCGTGCCGCTTCGCCTCCCGTGCCGAGCCGATCCTGACGGGCCTGCCTTCGAGCCGGATCTCGCCCGAATCGGCCGGCGTGATGCCGAAGATCGCTTGCGCGAGCTCGCTGCGACCGGAGCCGATCAGGCCCGCGAGCCCCACGATCTCGCCTGTCCGCACGGTGAGGCTCACACCCTTGACCACGGGTGCGCGGACGAGATCCCGCACCTCGAGCACCGGCGGGCCGATCCTGGCCTCGAGCTTGGGGAAGAGCTGGTCGATGGTGCGGCCCACCATCATGGCGATGAGCTCGCCCTCGCTGGTCTCGGCCGCGGGCCTGGTGCCGACGTAGCGGCCGTCGCGCAGGACCGTCACCCGGTCGGCCAGCGCGAAGATCTCGGCCATGCGGTGGCTGATATAGACCACGCCCACGCCGCGGTCGCGCAGCTTGCGCACGATCCCGAACAGGCGCTCCACGTCGGCCTCGGTGAGCGCCGCCGTGGGCTCGTCCATGACGAGGACGCGGGCATGGAGCGAGAGCGCCTTCGCGATCTCGACCCTCTGCCGGTTCGCGACCGAGAGCGAGCTTACGGGCGCTGTCACGTCGAGATCGTGGATGTCGAGCGAGGCCAGGATCTCGGCTGCGCGCTCGCGCATCGCCTTCCAGCCGATGCCGCCCCAGGCGGTGCGCGGTGCGTGGCCGACGAACACGTTCTCCGCCACGGTGAGCTCGGGGAAGAGCTGCAGCTCCTGATGCACGGTGGCGATTCCGGCGCGCTGCGCGTCCAAGGGCCCCGTGAAGCGGACCTCGCGGCCGTCGACCCGCATGATGCCGGTATCGGGCTCGTAGACCCCCGACATGATCTTGATCAGGGTCGACTTGCCGGCCCCGTTCTCGCCCATGAGGGCGTGGACCTCGCCGGGGCGGACGTCGAAACGCACGCCCGCGAGCGCCTGCACGCCGGGAAAGGACTTGCTCACGTCCTGAAGATCGAGGATCGGCTGCATCTCGTGCTGCGCGGGATCTGCCCGTCGTTTCGGGCAGCGCCACGCCTCCCTGGGTTGTTCGTCGGTTTCGGCTCGCGCGCTTGCGTCGGCTCCTCGTCAGTCGGGCGGCGTGCCGCCATTGCCCGGCGGGACCTCGACCACCTCGACCGGCACGCCCGCGTCGCGCAGCATGGCGAGCGCTTCGGGCGGAGCGGAATCGTCGGTGATCACCCGGCCGATCCGTCGCAGCGGACACAGGATCAGGCTGCCGCGCGGGCCGAACTTGCTGCCGTCGGCGAGAACGATCAGTTCCTCCGCCCGATCGATCAGCTTCTGCTCGGCTTTGATCAGAATGGGATCGCCTTCGATCAGGCCCTGCGGCCGGATCGCAAGGGCACTCGTGAACATGCGTCTCGCGTAGAAATGGTCGATCATCGTGTCGCGCTCGTAGGGGCTGAGCACGATGCTCTGCGCGCGCTGGATCTCTCCACCCGGCAGGAGCACGCGGCAGTTGCCTTCGCTGGCGAGATAGCTGGCGAGCGCGAAGGAGTTGGTGAGCACGTGGAGCTCCCTGCCGGCGATGAACTCGCCCATGCAGTAGGTGGTGGTGCCGCCGTTGACGATGATCGATTCGCCCGGCGCGCAGAGTCGGGCCGCGTGCGCGGCGATGGCACGCTTGCGTGCATGATGGACGCGCCGGGCCTGCTCGAACGCCGGGGCCTCGAGCCCGCGCGGACGCGCCGCCGGCAGGGGCGCCGCTCCGCCGCGCACGCGGCGCAGTCGGCCGGCACGGGCGAGGGCCGTGATGTCGCGACGGATCGTGGCCGGAGACGCGGCGAGCTTTTCGGCCAGCTCCTCCACGGTGACGAGAGCCGTGCCGCCGCCGAGCGTCTCCTCGATCAGCCTGCGTCGCTGGTGCTGGTGCATTCCTGCCTCCCTCGAGCGTCAATAGGCGGTGACGCTGCGCGCGTCAATCATGCCCGCGAGCGATTCGTTTCTGTTGTGGCGCAATATTGATCGTCTGGTGATCGTTTCTGCTCGTTTGTGTTCTTTCCGTTTGACGGCCGTCGCCCGGAGAGCTAGGCATTCGGCCAAACGTCAGGGAGAGCCACCATGGCCGCATCGCGTGCGCCGCTCGAGAATCGCTGGGACGATGCCCGCGCCGCGGGCCTCGACGAGCCCGGCCTTCTGCTCTACCGCTCGAACCTCCTGGGCGCGGACAAGCGCATCACCAATTATGGTGGTGGCAACACCTCGGCCAAGGTGACGATGCCGGACCCGCTCACGGGCGAGCCCGTCGAGGTCTTGTGGGTCAAGGGCTCGGGCGGCGATCTCGGCTCGATGACGCTCGACGGCTTCGCCACGCTCTACATGAAGAAGCTCGCGGCTCTGAAGGGGCTCTATCGCGGGCTCGCGCACGAGGACGCGATGGTGGGGCTCCTGCCGCACTGCACCTTCGGCCTCAACCCGCGTGCCGCCAGCATCGACACGCCGCTGCACGCCTATCTGCCCTACCGCCACGTCGACCACATGCATCCCGACGCCGTGATCGCGATCGCAGCCGCGAAGCGCTCGCGCGAGCTCACCCGCGAGGTGTTCGGCGAGGAGATCGGCTGGCTGCCCTGGCAGCGGCCGGGCTTCGACCTCGGCCTCAAGCTCGAGCGGATCGCGCGCGAGAACCCGCATTACGTCGGCGTCGTGCTCGGCGGGCACGGGCTCTTCACCTGGGCCGACGACGCCAGAAGCTGCTACGAGACCACGCTGCGCATCATCCAGAAGGCGCAGGACTGGCTCGACGCTCGCAACACCGCCCCCGCCTTCGGCGGGCCTGCGGTCGCGACCCTGCCCGAGGCCGAGCGGCGCCGGGCGGTGCTCTCGCTCCTGCCGCGCATCCGCGGGCGGATCGGCAAGGCCGAGAGCAAGGTCGCGCACGTCGACTGGTCGGCGACGGTGCTGGAGTTCGTGAACGGCCGGCGGCTGGAGGAGCTCGCCCCGCTCGGCACCTCCTGCCCGGATCATTTCCTGCGCACCAAGATCCGGCCCCTGATCGTGCCGGCCGACGCCGACGACGCCACGCTCGATCGCCTGCTCGAAGCCTACCGGCAGGATTACGCCGGCTACTACGAGCGCTGCAGGCATCCCGACAGCCCGGCCATGCGCGACCCCAACCCGGTGATCTATCTCGTCCCCGGTGTGGGCATGCTCTCCTTCGCCAGGGACAAGGCGACGGCGCGGATCGCGGGCGAGTTCTACGTCAACGCCATCAACGTGATGCGCGGGGCGACGGGGGTCGACCAGTATGTCGGCCTGCCGGAGCAGGAGGCGTTCGACATCGAGTACTGGCTGCTCGAGGAGGCGAAGCTGCAGCGCCTGCCGAAGCCGAAGCCGCTCACGGGCAAGGTGGCGCTCGTCACGGGCGGGGCCGGTGGCATCGGCAGGACGACCGCGCGCCGGCTGCTCGGCGAGGGAGCATGCGTGGTCGTGACCGACCACGACGCGGAGGCTCTGGCCCAGGCGGAAGCAGGGCTGGTCCAGGCGTTCGGGCGCGACGTGGTGGCGGCCGTCACCGGCGACGTCACGCGCGAGGACGAGATGGCGGAGGTCGTCGCCGCCACGGTCGAGCGCTTCGGCGGCATCGACATCCTGGTCGCCAACGCCGGACTCGCGACGGCGGCCCCCTTCGCCGAGACCAGCCTCGCGGACTGGGAGCGCAACAGCGCCGTGCTCGCGAAGGGCGTGTTCCTCGTCGCGCGCGAGGCGTTCAAGGTGATGCTCACGCAAGGCCTCGGCGGTTCGATCGTCACCATCGGCAGCAAGAACGCGCTCGCGACCTCGGGCGGTGCATCGGCCTACTGCGCCGCCAAGGCGGCGGCACTCCACCTCACCCGCTGCATCGCGCTGGAGGGCGCCCCTTACGGTATTCGCGCCAACGTCGTGAACCCGGATGCGGTCTTACGCGGCTCCAGGATCTGGCAGGGCGAGTGGCGCCATGCGCGGGCGGCATCCTACGGGGTCGGCGACGAGGAGCTCGAGGAGGTCTACCGCCAGCGCTCGCTGCTGAAGCGCAGCGTCTACCCCGAGGACATCGCCGAAGCCGTGTTCTTCTTCGTGAACGAGGCGACCTCCGGCAAGTCGACCGGCAACATCCTGAACGTCGACGCCGGCAACCAGATCGCGTTCACGCGCTGAGCAGGGGGCAGGGAGAATGACCGGCTATCGCATCGACGACGGTCTCGTGGCCGAGCACAATGCGGTGCTCGAGGCCGAGCTCGCCGCCGACTACGAGCATCTCGGAGCGAAGCTCGCCCGCTCCGGGCGGGACATCGAGGCGATCACGGCCGAGGTGCAGCGGTTCAAGGTGGCGGTGCCGACCTGGGGTGTCGGCACGGGTGGCACGCGCTTCGGCCGCTTTCCGGGACCCGGCGAGCCGCGCAACGTGTTCGAGAAGCTCGAGGACTGCGCTACGATCCAACAGCTCGTGCGCTGCGCGCCCACCGTCTCGCCGCACTTTCCCTGGGACAGGGTCGAGGACGTAACGGAGCTCAAGGAGCGGGCGCAAGCGCTGGGTCTGGGCTTCGATGCCGTCAACTCCAACACCTTCCAGGACCAGCGCGGGCAGAAGCTCAGCTACAAGTTCGGTTCGCTCACCCACACCGATCCGGCCGTGCGCGCGCAGGCCGTGCAGCACAACATCGAATGCATCGAGATCGGCCGGAAGCTGGGCTCGAAGGCGCTCACGGTCTGGATCGCCGACGGCGCCAACTTCCCGGGTCAGCAGCACCTGACGAAGGCGTTCGAGCGCTATCTCGACAGCATGCGGCAGATCTATGCCGCCCTGCCCGAGGACTGGAGCGTGTTCCTCGAGCACAAGCTCTACGAGCCCGCCTTCTACACGACCGTGATCGCGGACTGGGGCAGCTCCTATCTCGCCGCCACGGCGCTCGGCCCCAAGGCCTTGTGCCTCGTGGACCTCGGCCACCACGCGCCCAACGTCAACATCGAGCAGATCGTCGCACGGCTGATCCAGTTCGAGAAGCTGGCCGGCTTCCACTTCAACGACAGCAAGTACGGCGACGACGACCTCGACAGCGGCTCGATCGACCCGTTCCGCCTGTTCCTCGTCTTCCACGAGCTGGTCAACGCCGTGGTCGAGCAGCGCCCGGGCTTCGCCCCCGCCTACATGATGGACCAGTCGCACAACGTGACGGACCCGATCGAGAGCCTGATGAGCAGCGCGATTGCCTTGCAGCGCGCCTACGCCAAGGCCCTCCTCGTCGATCGCGACGCGCTCAGCGCTTATCAGGAGTCCAACGACGCCATCATGGCGCTCGAGACCCTGAAGCGCGCCTTCGAGACCGACGTCGGCCCGATCCTCGCCACGGCACGGATGCGGGCAGGGGGCGCGATCGACCCGCTCGCGGTCTATCGGACCAGCGGCTACCGGGCGAGGAAGGACGCCGAGCGGCCGCAGACGCCGAACCTGGGCGGGGGGATCGTGTAGGAGGCTTTTGGCGCCTTGTGGTTTGCGTATTATTGTCTATGATGGTCTCTCGGCTCCATCAATCTCAAGCCGTGGCTGCTTAATCTATGAAAATGCATATCAGAGCTGATATTCTGTATCCGTTATATTTTGCAGAACTTTGCAAAATGCTTCCTAAACGGGCACCTTTTATCTTCAAATCTATTGCAAGAAAGAATCGAGATAACGATCTTGGATGGAAGTGCTTTGGAGAGCCGGCATTTAATCTTTATGCGGCTGCGACCTACAAGAAGCGAGCTATCATGGCAGGAATATTAGCCCCTGCACCGGCAGTGCAAAGATATCACATGATTAGATCTGCTTCACAGAACGATGTTGATCGCTTGCTGTTTGATAAAATTGGTGAGAAGCCATTCTGGGGTTTGCCTCCTGGAGGTAAAGTGGAAGAACAGGTAATTTTCTTGCGCTACCATGTAGATGTTGGTGACAAGTCTGACTGGCCGACTCAGCATGAGTGGCTAAGAGATCGATTGGTTGCACTCTATGATGTTTTTACTGGTTTTCTTTGAGAAAGATATAAACTATCGACATATATAGCTATCTAACATTAAGAGCGCCATGCGAACTCAGCTTTGCTGCCCCGCGCCAGTCCGCGGCCGGCGTGCCTTTGGAGGAGATCCTTCGCAACTACCCGACGCTGGCGCGCAAGGATGCGCTGGCGACCCTGCGCGCCGCCGGGCGGGCGCTCGCTGACCGGGCGGCATGAAGCGGCTCTACCTCGACTACCCGAACCCTCACACCCCCCGCCGCCGCGCTATCATCCGCTTGCGCATCGCCTTGTGGGCCGCGTCCGAGCCGTCGTGGAAGGTGCCGAACCACTTGTCGAGCGGGATGGCGCCGTCGGCGTAGTTGCACTCGAAGTATTTGTGGTGGAGGTAATGGGCGTGGCACGGGACGTCGACCGTGCGGCCATCGCCGAGGACGAGCTTGTCGAAGCCGGCGTGGCCGGGGATTCGGGGACACCATACGAAATCAACCTTTTGGGGATTCGGGGACACCATACGAAATCAACCTTTTCGTCCTGCACCCGCCGAGTCCCTGTCGGGGCGAGCAGCCTCATGCCACCGTGGTCTCGGCGAAGATGATCTCCTCGTCCTCCATCCAGTCGGCGGCGAAAGCGAGGGCAGCCGCGACGGCAGCACGGCCGGCCTCGGGAATGGCTATTCTCACAGACGCCATCAAGAGCTTCCCCCGATACTGCGTCCGCTCGCTCACCTCCGGGTATGACGGGAGAGCGCAGGCGAAAGCTCCGACCGGTGCTCCAGAGGCGAACGGCAGCCATCAACGGGGGAGTTCGTCATGCGATTACGTCGTCTCGCATTGTTCTGGCGGCACGCATTTCTCGGCGCTCTTGCGCTCCTCGCCGTTCTGGTCTCGCTGCCGGGCACATCCCAGGCGCTCTGCATCCTGCCGCAGGAGCAGGGCAACTGGATCAACGCCGACCCGCAGACCAACAGCATCACCCGCATCCAGCTCCGCTTCGTCTGCCAGGACGTGATCCTGAACGGCCAGCCCTGGCCGCCCGGACCGCCCTGGTACGTGCACGTCTACGGGCGGTGCCATCCCACCGACTGCGACTGGGGCGAGGTCGGGGCGCAGCGGCTGAACTCCGGCTTCATCTACGCCTTCTACGACCAGGGTTTCGCCAGACGCTACGTCTACGCGAAGATGTCGGCCTACAGGCCCGGACAGTTGTGGGTCTATATCTGGACCGACTTCGTCGATCCTTCCCGTCCGGACTACGCCTCGAACAATTGGTTCGTGAGAGCCGCCGAGGCGGCAAGCGGGCAACCGGGCACGTCTACCGTACCGAGAGGCGGCCTGCTGCTGGTCGAGCCGAGACGCTAGGAAGGCGAGTCGTGACCGGCCCCGAGGGTTGCGGTGCCGCAGTCCTCGAGGTCGACCGCGCGTCTCGTCTCCTGCGCCAGCGCGCGGGCGGTTCGTCTCAGGCCGGCGGTGCGGCGCTCGCCTCCCGCAGCATCTCCAGCTCGAGCCAGCGCTCCTCGAGCGCCGCGAGGTCGTGCCGCAGCCGCTCGAGCTCCTCGGTGGCACGGGCGAAGCCGGTGGGGTCGCGAGCGTAGAAGCCGGCATCGGCCAAGCGGTCCTCGACCACCGCGATCGCCGCCTCGACCCTGCTCATCCGCTCCGGCAGCCGGTCGAGTTCGCGCTGCAGCTTGGAATCGAAGCCGCGCGGCCGCGACGCCGCAGGTGGCTTCGGCTTCTCCACGGGCCGGGTCGGCCTGGCCGCGACGGCGCTCGCCGGCCGCTGCGCCAGCCAGTCGCTGTAGCCGCCGGCATACTCCACGACCCGACCACCACCCTCGAAGACGATGGTCGAGGTGACGAGGCGGTCGAGGAAGTCGCGGTCGTGGCTCACGAGGAGCAGGGTGCCCTGGTACTCGGCGAGCGTCTCCTCGAGGAGATCGAGCGTGTCCATGTCGAGGTCGTTGGTCGGCTCGTCGAGGATCATCAGGTTGCTGGGCTGGGCCAGGATCTTCGCGAGCAGAAGGCGGTTGCGCTCGCCGCCCGAAAGGGCGCGCACGGGCTGGCGCGCCTGCTCCTCGCGGAAGAGGAAGTCGCGTAAATATCCGACCACGTGCCGCGACTGACCCAGGACCTGCACCCGGTCGCCGCCGGCGGGGCATAAGACCTCCCAGGGGGTCCGGTCGGGGTCGAGCTGGGCGCGGTGCTGGTCGAAGCGGGCGATCTCGAGGTTGGTGCCGAGCCGGACCGTGCCGCTGTCGGGCGCGAGCTCGCTCGTGAGCAGCTTCAGGAGCGTCGACTTGCCGGCCCCGTTGGGGCCGATGATCCCGATCCGGTCGCCGCGCAAGATCCGCGTGCCGAAGTCCTTGACGAGGACGCGTCCGCCGAAGCTCTTCGTGATCCGTTCCGCCTCGATCACGAGTCGGCCGCTGACGCCGGCCGTGGCCGCCTGCAGCTTGACCGAGCCTTGCGGGCCGATCATCTGCCGGCGCTTCGCCCGCAGCTCCTGGAGCTGGCGCAGGCGGCCCATGTTGCGCCGGCGGCGTGCGGTGACGCCGCGATGGAGCCAGTGCGTCTCGGCCTCGAGCCGCTTGTCGAGGCGGGCGAGCTCGGCCTCCTCGGCCGCCAGGATCTGCTCGCTCCACGCCTCGAAGCCGGCATGGCCCGAATCGCTCGTGTGCAGCCGGCCGCGGTCGAGCCACCAGGTCTTGCTCGAGAGCCGGGTCAGGAAGCGGCGGTCGTGGCTGATGACGACGAAGGAGCCGGTGAAGGCCGAAAGCCGCTCCTCGAGCCACTCGATCGTCGGCAGGTCGAGATGGTTGGTGGGCTCGTCGAGCAGCAGCACGTCGGGCTCGCCCACGAGCGCCCGTGCCAGCGAGACGCGGCGGATCTCGCCGCCGGAGAGGCCCGAAGGTGCGCGGGCCGGGTCCATCGCGAGCTCCTGCAGCACGATCTCGGCGCGAAAGCGGGCATCCTCGCTGCGCTCCGTTGCCGGCAGGCCTTCGAGCACGATGTCGGCGAGGGTAGGGGCCGCGGGCAGGATCGGTTCCTGCGGCAGATAGGCGATGCTCGTGCGCGGCTGGACGAAGAGCTCGCCGGCATCGAGCTCGACCAAGCCTGCCAGCACGCGCAGCAGGGTCGACTTGCCGGAGCCGTTGCGGCCGACGAGGCAGATCCGGTCGCCCTTGGCCAGCACGGCGTCGAGGCCGGTAAAGAGCTGCTGCTGCCCGATGCGCAAACGGGCATCCCGCAGGGCGAGGAGCGGTGGGGCCATGGGCGCTCGCTGGTTCCGTGCTCGGTGGGCGTGTGCCGTGCCGCCGTTCGTGCTAGACAGCCGCCGAGGCAGGAAATGGGCCGGCTCGCATGCACGAGGACGACATCATCGAAGCCTTCGCCAGGCTCGGCGTGCGCGATGTAGAGGTAACCGACGACGTCGACAAGGCCGTAGCCCGGATCACGGCCCTCTACGATGCCGCCGTGGGCCGCTTGCGCGCCGCGTTCCAGCGCTTCACCGAGGACGGCACCGCACCGGGGCCTCTCGATGCGTGCTATCCCTTCGTCGGCATCAAGCTGCGGGCGAGCGATCTCAATCTCGACGGGCGGCTCGCCTACGGTGCCCTCCACGATCCCGGCGTCTACGGCACCACGCTGACCAACCCGCATCTCTTCGGCGACTATTACCGCACCCAGCTCGCCCTTCTCGTGCGCAACCACGCCGTGCCGATCGTGACGGGCATCAGCACCCGGCCGATCCCGCTGCCGTTCGTGCTCGAGGAGGTGGGCAGCGGCCTGCCGCAGCAGCGCCTGGTCGAGCTGCAATATCTCTTCCCGATGCCCGACCTCAGCCGCACGGACGACGCGATCGCGAACGGCACCTGGCGGGCGGCGGGACACGAGCCGGCACCTCTGGCGCTGTTCACGGCCGAGCGCGTCGACTACAGCCTGCAGCGGCTCTACCACTATACCGGCACGCATCCCGAGTTCTTCCAGCGCTTCGTGCTGCTCACCAACTACCAGCGCTACGTCGACCATTTCATCGCGTTCGCGCGCGAGCAGATCGCGAGCGGCGAGGAACACGACCGGTTCGTCGAGCCCGGCGACGTGGTGAGCTTCAACCGCCGCTTGCGGCCCGAGCCCGACCGCGGCAGCAACCCGCCGCACCTGCCGCAGATGCCGGCCTATCATCTGACCCGGCCGGACGGGCGCGGGGTCACCATGATCAATATCGGTGTCGGCCCCAGCAACGCGCGGACCATCACCGACCACGTCGCCGTGCTGCGGCCGCATTGCTGGCTGATGCTGGGCCACTGCGCGGGGCTCCGGCGCAGCCAGCAGCTCGGCGACTATGTCCTGGCGCACGGCTACGTGCGCGAGGACGGAGTGCTCGACCAGGAGGTACCGCCGTTCGTGCCGATCCCGCCGATCGCCGAGGTGCAGGTGGCGCTGCAGGAAGCGGTCGTGAACGTCACCGGGCTCAAGGGTCACGACGTGAAGACGCGCATGCGCACCGGCACGGTGATGACCACGGCGAACCGCAACTGGGAGCTGCGTTACGACGAGCTGTTCGCCCGGCTCAACCAGTCGCGCGCGATCGCGGTCGACATGGAGAGTGCCACCATCGCCACCAACGGCTTCCGCTTCCGCGTGCCCTATGGTACGCTCTTATGCGTGTCGGACAAGCCGCTCCACGGCGAGCTCAAGCTGCGGGGGATGGCGAACACGTTCTACCGCGAGCGCATCAACCAGCATCTCCAGATCGGGCTCGAGGCGATCCGCATTCTGCGCGAGCAGGGGGCCGACCGGCTGCATTCGCGGAAATTGCGCAGCTTCGACGAGCCGGCGTTCCGCTGAAGGGATGCAGCACCGGGGCAGGATTTCCGGCCGGAACCATGCTCCTGCCGCCTTGACCAACGGGGTTCGCGACACCATGAACTAGGCGGGCGGCGGCGGCCGCAGGCGCAGCGCAGGAGTGCGAATGGCGAAGGAAGACCTGATCGAGTTCAGCGGCACCGTGACCGAGGTGCTCCCCAACGCGATGTTTCGCGTCAAGCTCGAGAACGAACACGAGATCCTGGCCCATACCTCGGGCCGGATGCGCAAGAACCGGATCCGCGTCCTCGCCGGCGACAAGGTGACGGTGGAGATGACCCCCTACGACCTCACCCGGGGTCGGATCACCTATCGCTTCAAGTAAGTTGGCGACGCGACCGGCGCTCATTCTCGCCTCGACCTCGCCCCGACGCCTCGATCTGCTGCGGCAGGCCGGAATCGAGCCGGACCGGATCGAGGCGCCGGACGTGGACGAGACGGCGGGTCCGCGCGAGCTGCCGCGCGCCCATGCCGTCCGTCTCGCCGTCGACAAGGCCATGGCGGTGGCGGGAAGGATCGGGCGGGAAAGCGGCTTCATCGTCGCGGCCGACACCGTCGTCGCTTGCGGTCGCCGCATCCTGCCCAAGGCCGAGACCGTGGAGGAGGCCGAGGCCTGCTTCGACCTACTGTCGGGGCGGCGGCATCGTGTCCATGGCGGGGTCTGCGTGCTCGCACCCGATGGCCGGCGGAGCGTTCGGGTCGTCACGACCATGGTTCGGTTCAAGCGGCTGACCCGAGCCGAGCGCGAGCTTTATCTCGCGAGCGGCGAGTGGCGCGGCAAGGCCGGGGGCTATGCCATCCAGGGCCGGGCCGCCGCGTTCATCCCGGCCATCAACGGCTCCTACACCAACGTGGTCGGCCTGCCGCTGGTCGAGACGCTCGCCATGCTGGAAGGGTTGGGCTGGAGATGTCATTGACCACCCGGATCGTGCTCGAGGACACCGGCTTCGGTATTCGCGCCGCCGTCCTCGACGGCGACGATCGCCTGATCGAGATCCGCGACGTCGACCGCGACGATCCCAGGGTGACGGATGCGCTGTTCGCGGCCAGGGTGACGGCCGTGGACCCGAAGCTCAACGCCGCCTTTCTCGATTGCGGCCTGCCGCAGCCGGGGCTGATCGTGGCGAAGGACGCGCGGGCGGCCGCCGGCTCCGCCGAGCGGCGGCCGATCAAGGAGCTCCTGCGCGAGGGGCAGCGGCTGATCGTACAGGGTCTGCGCGAGGCGGTCGGGGACAAGGGCCCGCGCTTCACGAGCGACATCCGCCTCTTCGGCTACGCTCTCGTGCACACACCGCTGACGGCGACCGTCGAGGTCTCGCACCAGCTCGGGCGGCGGCAGGCCGACGAGCTGCGCGAGCGCGGCCGGACGCTGTTCCCGGAAGGTCGGTTCGTGCTCCGGCGCCATGCGGCGAGGGTGACGGACGAGGCGCTGATGGTCGAGGCGAAGCGGCTGGCCGACCGCTGGCGGCGGATCGAGGCCGCGGCCAAGACGGCGAAGCCGGGCCGGCTGCCCGAGATGGAGAGCCCGCTCGAGCGGCTCCTGCGCGGGCTGATCGAGCTCGAGCCCGAGGCGGTGGCGGTGGCCGACCGCAATCTCGCCCGCGAACTCGAGCGCCTGCTGGCGACACCCGGCCTGCCGCCGCTCGAGCTGGTCCGGCTCGACCCGGACGAGCCCGCCTTCGCGCAGGCCGGCGTCGATGCCGCGCTGGAGACGGCCCTTTCCACCCTGGTGCCGTTGCCGCGCGGCGGGCGGCTCCTGATCGAGGAGACCGCCGCCTGCGTCGCGATCGACGTGGATGGCGGCGGCCGATCACCGCTCGACGTCGATCTTGAGGCGGCGGGCGAGATCGCGCGGCAGGTGCGCCTGCGCAATCTCGGCGGCACCATCCTGATCGATTTCGTCGACCTGCCGAGCAAGCCCGAGCGGCAGCGGCTGGAGGAGGCTTTACGCAAGGCGTTCCGCCACGATCCGGCGCCGTTCGAGATCCACCCCGTGTCCTCGCTCGGTACCGTGCTCGTGAGCCGTGCCAGGCGCGGGCAGCCGCTCTCGGCACTGCTGCAGGCGGCCTGCACGTCCTGCGGCGGCTCGGGCCGCCGACCGTCGCCGCGGGTCGGCGCCGAACGGCTGCTCGGCGCGCTGGGCCGGCGCCGGCGACCGGCGCGGGTCGTGCGCGTCGCTCGCGATCTCGGCGATTTCCTGGCCGACGGGCAGGGCAGGGCCGCCTGGCGGCATCTCGCCCGGTGCATCGGCTACGAGCCTCCGCTCGTGATCGATCCGTCGCTGGCGCCCGCGAGCTTCGATCTCGATACGAGGAACGATGGCGACTGAGCCCGTCTCCGGCTCCGGCGAGAACCGCCGAGAGCCGCGCTGCCCGATCTGCGGCCGACCTCGCGACCAGCGTTTCCGGCCGTTCTGCTCCGCCCGCTGCCGCGACCAGGATCTCCTGAACTGGCTCGGCGGCCGCTACGCGATCCCGGCGCAGGAGAGCGAGGCCGACGAGGACGACGAGGTGGTCTCGCCGTCGCGCTGATCAGCGCGGCGGCGCGAACGTGTTGGCGATCGCCTCGAAGTGGCGCAGGCGCCGTTCGTTGGCGGCGCGCATGGTCATCGCCCAGCGCCGCTCCCCCTCGGCCACGAGTCGCAGATGCACGAGGAGGCCGAGCCCGGCCGGCGTGAAGCCGCAGCGCATATCCCAGCGGCCGGGCGCCGTCTCGCTCGGCTCGTCGCAGGCACCGAGCGCCAGCCGTCCGATCCCGGTGAGGGCGCTCTTGAGGCGCTCCAGCGCCTGCTCGGCGGCCGGACCGGCGAACGGGCTGTCCGGGTCCTTGGCGAGGCCGCCGAGCAGGTCGGCGTAGCGCGAGGTGTCGAGCGTCATCTGCTGCTGGAGCCAGGCGGCGGGATCGCTCCAGGCGAGCGGGTCCCCGCCACGGTCGAGCGGCCGGACGGTCATGCGGCTGAGCGCGGCGAAAGCGCCGTCCACCGGCTCGACGGCGACGGCCTCGGGTGCGGTATCGGGAGCGGCGACGCAGACGAGCCCGAGCGTGGCCGGGATGGTGAGGCGCGCGCACAGGTCGGCGGCGAAGGACGGCGCTGCCGGGAGCAGGCCCAGGAGGAGGCTGAGGAGCGCCGGCTTCAGGCAGCGGCGCGCCGCTTCTCGGACCACAGCACCTGCACCACGCTGACGATGCGCCCGAGCCGTTTCGCCACCTGCGCCGCCTCGGCCTGGTCCAAGCCCTCGAGCTGGGTGTCGATGACGAGATCCCGCCCGTCGGGGCCGCCGCGCTCGACGTGACAGCGGGCCGGAACATGGCCGTAGAGCGCGAATACCTCCATCACCCGCGGCAGGGCGGAAGGCTCGGCGTCGGTATGGACGGAGAAGCAGAAGGTAGCGGACATCACGGGTCGACCCTGGTCGGATGATCGGCGAATTGGCAGGCCCCGGCCTCACGCAGAGGCCGGGCCCGTAATTCGGATCGTCCGGTGCAGGGTCGTGGCATCCATACCGTCCTGCTTAACCTCGATGACGGCAGCGCGTCAACGGCGCCGTGCGAGCGCTCACTCCGGGATGATCGGGCCGAGGAGCTGGCGCAGATAGGCCCGCCCCGGCTGCGAGACGCGGTAGCGGCCCTTGCTGATCATGAAGACGCGCTTCGCCATCAGCGACTGCTTCACGCACTGCGAGGGATTGCCGAGCTTGATGCCCTGCTCGGTCAGGCGCTTGTTGGCGTCGGCGGTCCCGAACGCGTCGTCGGCGCTCTGCTGCTGGACGAAGTAGCCGGCAGCCAGCATCTTGTCGACGTCGGTGCTGTTCGACGGCAGGCGCATGATGTACTCGCCGAAGCTGCCGAGCGAGGACGCGACATCCGCCGCCCGGCCTTCGGCGGGCGCCGTAGTCGCGACGGCGGACAGGGGCGCCGCGCTCACGTTCTCGAACTCTTCGAGCAGTTCCTGGAAGCGCTCGGCGAAGCCCTGCACGAAGTCTTCGCTGCCCTCGACCTCGAACTCGCGCTGAGTGAGGTTGATCCGCAATCTCGCCCGCGGCTGATCCACCCGACAACCTCCCTATGGCTCGATGGCGGCACCATAGGGAGAGCCCGGACGCGGCGCAACCACGACGATTGATCCTTTCCGATCAGCCGATCATGAGCTGCTTGAGAGCAGCGCGCAGCCGGTCCGGGATCGGCACCGGGCGCTGCGAGGCGCGCTCCACGAACACGTGCACGAAGTGTCCGTCGGCGCAGGCGGCGTTCTCCTCGTTCTTGAAGATACCGATCTCGTACCGCACGCTGCTGTTGCCGAGATGGCCCACGCGCAGGCCGGCATGGACCCTGTCGGGGAAGGCGATCGAGCGGTGGAAGCGGCAGCCGGTCTCGACCGCCATGCCGACGACCGGGTCCGACCAAGGGTCGAGCCCGCCCTCGCGCAGGAGGTAGTGACCGATCAGCGTGTCGAAATAGCTGTAGTAGACCACGTTGTTGACGTGGCCGTAGATGTCGTTGTCCATCCAGCGGGTCTCGATGGCGCTGAAATAGACGTAATCGGCGCGCACCGGCGGGGCAGGGCGGGACATAGAGGCTCCGTTTGGGAGAAACGTGAAGGGGGTCAGCGCGGTCGGCCGAACCGCTCCTCAACCAGGCCCAGAAGGGCCCGAAGCGCCGTGGCTTCGCCGCCGCGCGGCCGGCCGGGCCGGCTGTCGTCGTTCCAGGCGAAGATGTCGAGATGCGCCCAAAGCTTCGTCCTCTTGACGAACTCCTTGAGAAACAGGGCCGCCGTGACGGCGCCGGCGAAGGTCTTGCTGCTGGCGTTGGCGATGTCCGCCACCTGGCTCTTCAAGTACGTAAGATAGGGTGCGTGCAGCGGCAGGCGCCACAAGGGCTCGAACGCGGCCTCGCCCTGGCGCAGGATGGCCTCGGCGAGCGCGTCGTCGGGGGTGAACAGGGCGGGAAGCTCGGGGCCCACGGCGACGCGCGCGGCACCGGTGAGCGTCGCGGCATCGAGCAGGAGCGAAGGCTCCTCGCCGTCGGCCTCGGCGATCGCATCGGCCAGGATCAGCCGGCCCTCGGCATCGGTATTGGTGATCTCGACCGTGGTGCCGCTGCGCATGGTGATGACGTCGCCGGGGCGGAACGCGGCGCCGCCGACGCTGTTCTCGACCGCCGGGATCAGGAGCCGCAGGCGCACTCGAAGCTCCAGCGCCATGACGCACTGGGCCAGCGCCAGCATCAGAGCGGCGCCGCCCATGTCCTTCTTCATGAGCAGCATGTTGCTCGACGGCTTGATGTCGAGCCCGCCCGTGTCGAAGCAGACACCCTTGCCGACGAGGGTGAGCTTCGGGGCCGTGGGATCGCCCCAGGTGAGATCGATAAGGCGCGGCGGCCGTGCGCTGGCACGCCCGACCGCATGGATAGCCGGATAGTTCGCATCCAGCAGCGCATCGCCGACGATCACCTTGCAGGCAGCGTCATGCCGGTGGGCCACGGCCTCGACCGCGGCGGCAAGTTCCGCGGGCCCGAGATCGCTCGCGGGCGTGTTGACGAGATCGCGTGCCTGCCAGGTCGCCTCGGCGAGCACCATGGCGCGCTCGACACCCGCGCCGGTCGGCAGGATCAGCTGCGGCCTTGCGTTTTCGTCGGCGCGATAGCGGGTGAAGCGGTAGGCGGCGAGTGCCCAGCCGAGGACGGCATGGTGCGGCGGCAGGGCATTCGCCCCGTCGGCGAGCGCCCACACGCCGGCAGGAAGAGCGGCCTGCAGGGCGGCGGCGTCCCAGGGCTCGGCGGGCTCGCTCGCGACGAGGAGTGCTCTTGCGACCTTGCCGTGCTCGTCGGGTAGGAGGGCGACGGCACCCCCCTTGGCCTTGAAGCCGGACTCCTCGAGCCAGGCGCGGGTGCGCGGGTCGGTGCTCTCGAGCCAGGTGCCATAGGCGCTGGCGGCGACCACGGTCACGGGCCGCGCGGCGGTACCGGCAGGAGCGAAGCAGGGCAGCATCCTTCGGGTCCTTCCCATCCCGGTCGTCAGTCGATGCGCTTCAGGGCCTGGAGGAGACGATCCAGCGTCGCCCGCAGCTCCTCCAGCCGCTCGCGGAGCTGCTCGACCACCTCGACCGGAGCGCGCGCGACGAAATCAGGGTTCTCGAGCTTCTGGATCCCCTTGTCGTGCTCGGCCCGAACCTTGCCGATCTCCTTCTCGAGCCGTCTCTTCTCGGCCGTGACGTCGATGACGTGGCCCACCGGCAGCGCGAAGCTCGCCTCGTCCACGACGACGACGAGCGACTGCGGCGGCACCGGCCGGTCCTCCATGACGATCGTCTCGAGCCGGGCGAGGCGCAGGATCGCCTCGCGATGCCGCTCGAGCCGGGCCAGCGTCTCGGCCGAAGCCCCGTGCTGGTAGAGCGTGAGCCTGGCACTCGGCGGCACGTTGAGCTCGGTACGGGCGGCGCGGATGGAGCCGATCGTGCGGACGAGCCAGCCGAGCTCGGCTTCGGCCTCGGCGTCGACCAGCTCGGCCCCGAGATGCGGCCAGTCGGCCACGATCAGCATCCCGCCCGGCTGCCCGAACAGCTTGTCCCAGAGCTCCTCGGTCACGAACGGGGCCATGGGATGGAGGAGGTGGAGCGTCTGAGCCAGCACCCAGGCGGCCGTGGCCCGGGTCTCGGCCCGCGCCTCCGCGTCCTCGCCGCCGAGAAGAGGCTTCGCGAGCTCGATGTACCAGTCGCAGTAGGTGTCCCAGACAAAGTGGTAGAGACCGAGTGCCGCGTCGTTGAAGCGGTAGCCCTCGATGGCGCCGGTGACGGCGAGCCCGGCCTTCGCGACCTCGCCCACGATCCAGCGGTTGAGCGGCTCCCTGCAGTGGGCCGGATCGAACGCGGGATCGAGCCGGGCCTCGTTCATCTGCAGGAAGCGGGACGCGTTCCAGAGCTTGGTGACGAAGTTGCGGTAGCTCTCGACGCGCGCGGGCCCGAACTTCACGTCGCGGCCCTGCGAGGTCGAGGCGAGAAGGGCGAGGCGCAGCGCATCCGCACCGTAGTCGTCGATGATCTGCAACGGATCGACGACGTTGCCCTTGGTCTTCGACATCTTGGCCCCGCGCTCGTCGCGCACGAGGCCGTGGATGTAGACGTCCCTGAACGGCACCTCGCCCATGAAGTAGAGGCCCAGCATCATCATCCGGGCGACCCAGAAGAAGATGATGTCGAAGCCCGTGACCAGCACGGTCGTGGGATAGAAGCGCTTCAGCTCCGGGGTCTCGTCGGGCCAGCCGAGCGTGGAGAACGGCCAGAGCCCCGAGGAGAACCAGGTGTCGAGCACGTCCTCGTCGCGCTCGAGGGGGACGTCGTGGCCGTAATGCGCCCTGGCCGCGGCTCGGGCCTCCGTTTCGCTCTCCTCGACGAACACCTGCCCGTCCGGCCCGTACCAGGCCGGGATCTGATGGCCCCACCAGAGCTGGCGCGAGATGCACCAGGGCTGGATGTTGCGCATCCACTCGAAATAGGTGTTCTCCCACTGGCGCGGGATGAAGCGGGTGCGCCCGTCCTCGACCGCGGCGATGGCCTCCTTGGCGAGGGTCTTCGCGTCGCAGTACCACTGGTCGGTGAGGAAGGGCTCGAGCGGCGTGCCGGACCGATCGCCGTGCGGCACCACGTGGCGATATTTCTCGATCCTCTCGACCAGCCCCAGAGCCTCGAGATCGGCCACGATCCGCTTCCTCGCCACGAAGCGGTCGAGACCGCGATAGGCCTCGGGCGCGTTCGCGTTGATCCGGCCGAGCTCGTCGAGCACCGAGATCGCCGCCAGCCCGTGCCGGCGGCCGACCTCGAAATCGTTGAAGTCGTGGGCGGGCGTGATCTTGACCGCACCCGTTCCCTTCTCGGGGTCGGAATATTCGTCGGCCACGATCGGGATGCGGCGGCCGACGAGCGGCAGGATCGCGAACCTGCCGTGGAGATGCCGGTAGCGCTCGTCGTCGGGATGCACGGCGATGCCGGTATCGCCCAGCATGGTCTCGGGCCGGGTGGTCGCGACCGTGATGAACTCACCGTCCGAGCCTTCGATCGGGTACTTCAGATGCCAGAGATGGCCGTCGACCTCGATCTGTTGCACCTCGAGATCGGAAACCGCGGTCTGGAGCTGCGTGTCCCAGTTGACCAGGCGCTTGTCCTTGTAGATCAGCCCGGCCTTGTAGAGGCTCACGAAGGCGCGGAGCACGGCGCGGGACAGGCCCTCGTCCATGGTGAAGCGCTCGCGGCTCCAGTCCGGCGAATCGCCGAGCCGCCGCATCTGGCGGACGATCGTGCCGCCCGACTGCGCCTTCCACTCCCACACCTTGGCGACGAACGCCGCGCGGCCCATCTCGCGCCGGCCGAGGTTCGAGCCCGAAGCCGCGAGCTGGCGCTCGACCACCATCTGGGTCGCGATGCCGGCATGGTCGGTGCCGGGCTGCCACAAGGTTTCACGACCACGCATGCGATGAAAGCGGATCAGCGTGTCCTGGATCGTGTGATCGAGCGCGTGACCCATGTGCAGGCTGCCCGTCACGTTGGGCGGCGGCAGCACGATGCAGTAGGGCGCTCCGCCCCGCTCGGCGCTGGGCGCGAACGCGCCGCTCGCTTCCCAGGCGGCATAGATGCGGGCTTCGACCTCGGCAGGCCGGTAGGTCTTGTCGAGCATGGGCCTCGGAATCCCCGGTCGTGACACGCGGCCCGCGAGAGGCCCTGGCGCCGCACGCGGGGTGGAGCGCTACTTAGGCGAAAGGAGCTGGGGCGGCAAGGCAAGGGCGGCAAAAGGCGCCTTCGACGAGAACGGGCCGGCCCGCGAGGGGTCGGCCCGCCTCATCCGAAGAAGGAGGCTCGAGAGCTGGTCACATCAGCTCGGCGCGGCGGGCGAGCTTCTTGACCTCCTGTTCGACGACGCGCTCGACGATCTCGGGCAGGTTCCTGTCGAGCCACTCGCGCAGCATCGGGGTGAGCAGATCGACCAGCATCTGTTCGACCGTGAGGCTGCCCAGTGGGGAGGCCGGCTTCTTCTCGTCGGTCGTGACGGCCTTGGCGAGGCGTGCCAGCGCCTGGGCGCTGGCGCTGGCGGCGACGGGGGAGATCAGGCTGTCGGCGGCATCGGCGGGCATGGTGGAGGTCTCCTTCGTGGGGGCAGGGGAGCGGAGCGAGGCGACGGTGGTCGATGGTGCCTGCGGCTGGACCGCGCTCACCGGGGGCGGTGCCGTCGGCCTTGCCGGGTCCGTGGCCTTCGTGGCCGGGCCGGACACGACCTGGGTCAGCTCGAGAATGTCGTCGTCCTCGGCCGGCGCCGTCACAGAAGACAGCGCCGCGGGGCCTTTCGCCTGCTGCGGGATCGGCCGCTGGTCGATTGCCGGATCGTCCTCGGCGATGATCCGGCGGATCGAGGAGAGGATCTCCTCCATCGAGGGCTCCTGCCCCGGCTTGCTCTCAGCCATGGTCTCGGTTCCTGCCGGCTGCGTCCGACCGCAATGCGAGAACTCGTTCAGCCGGTTCCTGCTCAGGGTTGCAATCGTTCGACACGCTTAATCGCCTCCTACGTCCTCGCCAAGTCCCCACCAGCGCGCACCCACCTCGCGATAATGGGCCTCAAGATCCTGAAAAGCCACGGGAAGCTTCAGATCGCGGGCGGTGAGGCGACCGATCGCCGCGCGCAGTCGGTAGCTTGCGAGCACGCGCGTCGCCTCGGCGCGCACGAGGTCGGTCTGGGCCTGGTACAGCTCCTGCTCGGCATCGAGCACATCGAGAACGGCGCGGGCACCCACCAGAGCCTCCTGCCTCACGCCTTCGAGGGCGAACTCGGCGGCATCGACCTGGGTCTGGAGCGAGCGGATCACGGCCAGGGCGGTCTGCAGCGCCTCCCAGGCCGCCGTGATGGTTGCCTCGGCAGCGCGCAGCGCGTCGTCGCGACCGTGACGGCGCTGGACCAGAAGCTCCTTGCTCTGTCGCACCCGGGCATGCTCGCCGCCGCCCTGGTAGAGCGGAACGGCCAGCGTGGCGCCGATCACGGCCCCGCTGCGCGGATCGCCGCCGGTGCCGGCATCCTCGGCGTAGCTCAGGGCACCCGTGAGGCTGAGCCGTGGCTTCAGGCCAGCCTCGGCCACGGCGACGTCGTCGTGCGCGGCCTCGACCTCGAACACCGCCGCCTGGTAGGCCCAGTTGTCCTGCGCCAGCGCCTGCGCCTCCTCCGCCGATGCCGGCAATCCTTCGACCGGCGGCGGCAGGGACAGCGAGGCCGGAGGTTCCTCGCCGACGATCCGACGGTAATCGGCCATGGCGGTCTTGAGATCGCCCTCGGCGGTGAGCCGGCCGGCGACGGCGCGGGCGAAGCGGGTCCGGGCCTGGGCGATGTCCGTCCTGGTCACGTCGCCGAAGCGCTCGCGGTCGCGCGTGGCGTCGAGCTGGAGCCGCAGCCGCTCCTCGTTGCCGCGGGCGAGATCGAGCAGAGCCTGCGCCTGCGCCACCGCCACGTAGGCGGCGACCGCATCCAGGAGCACCTCCTGCTCGAGGCCTTGGACGCGGGCGCGCTCGGCCCGCACGCTGTTCTCGGCGCGCGCGATCGCCGCCCGCGTCTCGCCGCCGCTGTAGAGGCTCTGGGTCAGGCTGAGCGACTGGCGCTGGCTCGCGAGCCCGGCGCCGTCGCTGCCGGCCAGCTCTCCCGCGAAGGACGAGGTCGCCGTGAGGAAGGGGCGACCGGCCGCCCGTGCACGCGCTACCGACTCGTCGACCGCGCGCAGGCCGGCGCGTCCGGCCTCGAGCCGCGGGCTGGTGAGATAGACGTGCGCCAGCACGTCCTCGAGTGCCTCGGCGCGAACGCTCGCCGCGCCGACCAGGCACACCGCGCCGACAAGGAAGCCGCCAGCAGCACGCATCATGCCGGCGGCATAGCACGAGATTAGCCTATTGGGCTAGATGAATAAGGATATTTCTATCTTTAGGCGATGGCTTCAGAACTGGAACCCGGCTTCGACCTTGAATCCGGGCAGACGGAAGATCCGGGCGTCGAACGGGGTGAGACGCCCCACGGCACCGTTGACCTTGCGCGCGACCGTCACCTTGCCGCTGCGGCCGTGCTCGACCACCGCGACGAGGCGACCGTTCTCGGCGAGCTGGTCGATGAGGGCGGACGGGATGGACGGCACCGAGCCCGCGAGGAGGATCAGATCGTAGGGTGCCTGGGCCGGATGGCCGGCCATGGCATCGCCCTGCCGCAGCACGACATTGTCGCAGCCGAGCTCGCTCAGGAGCGTTTCCACGGGCTCGGTCGCCACGGCGGGAGGGACCAGCAGGAACACGGTGGCGACGAGGCGCGAGAGGACGGCGGCGGCATAGCCCGTGACGTCGCCCACGACCAGCGCCACGTCCTCGCTGCGGGGCGATGCGGCCTGGATCAGCTTGGCGAGAGCCAGAGGTTCGATGAGGAAGCGGCCCTGGCCGAGATCGAGGTCCTCGTCGCTGTAGGCCACGCCGCGCAGCGCCTTCGGCACGAACAGCTCGCGGGGGATCTCGCCCATCGCGTCGAGCACGCGCGGATCGTCGATCTGGTTCGGCCGGAGCTGGTTCTCCACCATGTTGTGGCGGGCGACGGCGTAGTCGATCATGTCGGCTCCCGGAAGAGGCTCGCAAGCGCAACGGCCAAGGCGCGGCGGCCTCATAGCAGGCGGGCCGGACCGCGGCAACGGGACCTGCC
This sequence comes from Benzoatithermus flavus, assembly GCF_037908215.1. NCBI lineage: Bacteria > Pseudomonadati > Pseudomonadota > Alphaproteobacteria > Geminicoccales > Geminicoccaceae > Benzoatithermus > Benzoatithermus flavus. Next base: position 31,783 of record NZ_JBBLZC010000003.1, read on the forward strand.
GTCGCGTGCATCCTTGTTCTGGCCATTGACCGGGCCGTTCGGCGTTCTTATAGAAGGCGCGCCATCGGCCCGGTGGCAGAGTGGTCATGCAGAGGACTGCAAATCCTTGTACGTCGGTTCGATTCCGGCCCGGGCCTCCAAGGCGAAAAAGGGCTGGCGCGCCGAGCAGGCTTCTGCTAGTGACCGCCCGCCCGAAGGCGAGTGATCCGGCGTGGCGCAGCGGTAGCGCAGCGGACTGTTAATCCGTTGGTCGTTGGTTCGAATCCAACCGCCGGAGCCATCCTTCTCAATGAGTTAGCAGAAAAATACTCGGTACTGGTTGGCTTCGGGTAACCACCGCAGCGGATTTGGGCTGCTGAGGCTGTCCTTGCTGTGAAGTAGCGCTCTGGCCAGAGAAGCCCGATCTGCGCTTCAGAGCAGCAGGGTCTTCGCCTGCTGGCACCCCGAACCGCTCGGCTGCCAACACGCGCGAAGCGCGGGTGCGGCACTCCGCCTCACTCTCTGCAGTTTCTCGTAGGTCCGCCACCGCGTCCGCTTGGGCCTGGGTGGGTCCGCGTACGTGCTGCCGCCGAGCCGCTCGCGAATGTCCTGCGTCGACTCTTCAGGGGATCGTGTGGGACCTGGTACTGCGAGGCGTAGGGCAGACCGGCGCAGCGGCGGCAGCGGAAGCGGTGCAATGGGGCCAAAGAGCAGGGCCTAGCCCTCGCTCGGCCGCATCCCCGGGACGCACGTGATGAAGGCCGGCTGCGTGCCGTTGATCTCGGCCTTGCCGTCGCTCTGGAGCTTGTCGCCCCACGTCTCGCGCCGGCGGCCCTCGAGCAGGAACACGAGCAGGCTGTCGCTGCCGCTCTTCGCCCGCTCGACGGCGACATCCTCCAGGATGTCCGTGCCTGCCTCGACCGCCCGATCCCAATCGCGGGCGAACTGCTCGTCCTGCTTGCGCAGCAGGTACATCTACCTGCGCGACATGCCGATGGCTCGGGCGCGGCAGCCACGCAGCATCACGAAAGAGATCGAGGCTCTTGTCACGGAGAGGGCGAAAGCCCTCGGCCTGCTGCCGCAGGGCTGGCAGCCAGCAGCGGGGGCGGCGACCACGTCAGCGTGGGGAGGGGGAAAGAGGCCGTGATCGCAAAGACCTCGCCCCTGACCTGTCGCGCGGCAGACGCCCCCTGGCTGATCGAGGAAAGCGGCCAGGACATGTGGTGGTTCGCCCGCCCCCCGAGCGTCAGTTCCGCCTGCGCCCAATCCGGAAGTGCTGGCCGATAGACGCGCCGCATGCGACGCACGTCATCGTCGAGACCTTGGGGTCGTGGATGCCCGTGGTCTACTGGCCCGTCGTCTGGATCGGCCCCGACCCGGACAGCGACCACGTGCTGCGGGCCGTCGTCTGCGGCTCGACCTTCATCGCACGAGGCGGGAGCGCCTGATGACCGAGATCGAGCGGCTGCGAGCCGAGGTCGCCGAGCTACGCGACGAGCTTTCCCGGCTCACCGTGCACCCCGAGGTCACGCCGTCGAGGACGGACCTTGAGATGGCCGAACGGCTGCTGGCCTACATCGGCAAGGCCAGCCCCGAAAGGCCAGAGATGCCATCGCACGGGCGCTGGCCGGCGCACGCGGCACCGGCCACATGGCGGCGCAGCAGTGCTTGGAGGCCGAGATACGGGAAGGGTACGAGCGCGACAGGCGGGTGCGGGAGGTGCTGGAGTGGGGGCGCTCGGCAAAGCCGCCGATGCTCGCCGACAGCGACCGCGCGCACAGCGACGGCGCGTTCGGCTATCGCACGGTCCTGGAAGACGTCGCGATCGCCTTGGAGAGAGCCCTGGAGAGAGGGGGAGGCGAGGTGGTATCAATCTGACGGTCAGGTTTCGACCTGCAGCTTGCCGAGCAGAGTCGCCAGGCTCTGCTCCGTCACCGGCGGCTCCCCTTTCGGCAGATCATCCGCTACCGGAAACGCCGGGTTGCCCGGCGACCAAAGCTCGACCGTGTCCGCGTTCTGCTCGTAGTAGGCGGGATCGGTGGTCACCCGGATTGCACCCCTCAGGCCCGGCTGGCTGAACTTGTACGCGCGCGGGTCGAGCGGCTGCGCCTCGATGCCCGGCGGCAGCAGCGCGTGCGTGCGGATCACCCGGTCGAGGTCGTCCATGGTCACCGCGGGCTCCGGGCGCTTGGGTTCGACGAGATCGGCCTCGGTGACCGCGTCGAGGTCGAAGCCATGAGCCTGGACCTCGGCCGTCTCCGCCTCGATCTCCCGGACCGCATCTGCGCGGGCCTCGTAGGGCCGTGTCCGGCCCGCCAGCACGCGGCTCGTGATCAGGGTCGGCAGCCGGGCGAGGATCGGCTGGAGCTTGCCGACGACGCTCTCGAACAGGTTGATCCTGTCGCGCAGCGCCCGGTACACGTCCGTCTCGACCGTGTCGGCGTAGTGCAGGTTGAAGATGCGGATGACCTCGTGCTTCTGCCCGAGGCGGTCGATGCGCCCGATCCGCTGCTCGACCCGCATCGGGTTCCAGGGCATGTCGTAGTTGATCAGGGCTCCGCAGAACTGGAAATTGAGCCCCTCGGCGGCGGCATCGGTGCAGAGCAGCACGTCGGCCTGTCCCCCGCGGAACCGCCGCTTCACCTCGTCGCGCGAGATGGTGCGCCACGTCCCGTCCGGGTTCTGGACCTCGCCGCCGCGGCCCGAGAAGCACATGATCCGCAGCTCAGTGTCGCGGCCGATCTCGCGGCGCAGGAAGTCCATCGTGTCGGTGAACTGGGTGAAGACCATCGCCTGCGCGTAGCCGCGATGGCGCAGCTCGGCGATGGCCTCCTTCAGGCGCGCGAGCTTGGTATCGGGCGGCAGTCGCCGGATCATGCCGAGCAGGCGCTCGATGTCCGATCTCTCCTCCAGCGCCAGCGCCTGCCGTTCCAGCGCCGCCGCCTCGTCGAGGTCGGGATCGTCGTCCTCGCCCTCGCCCAAGGTCTCCTCCAGGAGGTCGAGCGGGCGCGACCCGGCCTCGTGCTGCCTGATCGCGTCCAGGTGCCCCTGCAGCGTCCGTTCGAGCGCGAAGAAGCTGCTGGCCAGCCGCCGACGGTAGATCGTCATGACGAAGCCGACGGCGTTCCGGTCCTTGGCCGTCGCCTGATTGTACGTCGTCGAGATGTAGTCCTCGACGGCCTCGTACACCGCCCGCTCGTCCGGGGAGAGATCGATGAACCGGTCCTCGACCCGCCGGTCGGCGATGCGCGTCGAGAGCTTGCCCGCCTTGTAGTATTTCCGCAGCAGCTCGCGCGTGTGGCGCGACACCAGCCGGTTGATCGGCGTGTGCAGGCGCATCAGGCGGAGCGCCGCCTTGCGCTCGGGCGTCTCTAGCTGGCGGCGGGGGATGCTGGCCTGGTCGCGCAGCGCGGCCAGGATTTTCTTGGCCTTGAGGTTGCTCGTGATGCCGACCTGCTGCAGCTCCGAGGCATCGACAGGCCCGTGGTAGCACTCCACGGCGCGGAACAGGGCCGCGAGCCGGTCGAACGCCTCGTGGCTCGGGCTGTCCTGCATGACCTCCTCGAAGAAGCGCAAGAACGCGTCCTGCGTCCACTCCGGCGGCAGCCCGAGCAGGCTCAAGAGGTCGTAAACCTCGACGGGATGGACCTGCATCGGCGTCGCCGTCAGCAGCACCAGCCCCTGCGTGCGGCTCTTCAACCCGCGCATGAGGGCGAGCAGGGCGTTCGGGCCGCCCTCGTTGGCGGTCCCGGCCCCCTTGCGCCGCGCATGGTGGGCCTCGTCGAGGACCACGAGGTCCCACGGCTCCGCTGCTTCCAGCAGCTCGGGCTGGCGGTCGGACCGCCGCACGAGGTGGCTGGAGACGATCACGACCGGCTCCTTGTGCCAATCCTCGCGGGCGACCACGCGCTCGCTACGGCCCTCCAGGGCAGGCGACGGGTACCACGTCAGCTTCTGGCCGTCGTAGATCGGCCAGTTGAGGTTGAACTTCTCGCGCAGCTCGATCTGCCACTGGCGACAGACGTTCTTGGGGGCGAGGATCAGGATGCGCTTGGCGTGGCCCGCGAGCCATGCCTGCCGGAGCAGCAGCCCTGCCTGGATGGTCTTGCCGAGCCCGACCTCGTCGGCGATCAGGAGCTTGGGCGGCTTCGGCGGAGTCAGCGTCCAGCCGTCGTAGAGCCGCTGGAAGGCGCGGACCTGATGCGGCCACGGCGTCACCGCCGAGGTCGCCTCGCCGACGCGGCTGCCACCGCCCGGCAGCCTCGCCGCCACGGCGATGAAGCCCCACACGGCCCGGCGCAGATCGAGCAGATCGATGACCGGCGCGGGTGGGGTGGCATCGTGGGCAGGCGGCTCGGGCTCCGGGGCGACGACGTCGAGCCGCCTGATCCGCGCCGGTCGGTCCTCGTGCGGCAGGAAGCGCAGCAGGTCCTCGCGGACGGCCGACGGCACGTCGACGGTGACGGCGTGCTTGGCCTGATTGGCCCACAGGCGCGCGAAGTTCTGGTCCTCCTCGTCGACCCGCTCGGGGTCGCGCCAGGAGGTGAAGACGTTCAGGCTCTCCCAGTTCTTCGTCCACCCGGCGGCGGTCTCGTTGAGCGAGCCGTTGAAGGCGATACGATCACCGGTCTTGTCCTCGACGACCCCGGCCTTCTCGTGGAACAGGCCATCGGCCGGAACGGGCCTGCGGTGCTCGTCGCAGGGCACGGCGATGCGGATGTCGAGCCGCCCCTGCTCCACGAGCCACGCCAGCAGCTCCAGCGCGTCGATGGCGTGCTGGTCCTGTGGCACGAGCGGGTTGGCCCGGATGTGCCGCTCGACCTGGGCCTTGAGCGCCTCGCCCTTCTCGATGGCCTCGATCTCCGGCAGGTCGAGGGTGCAGCCCACGATCAGCCGCATCCGGCCGCCGTTCGCCACCAGCCACTCGACCCCGCGTGCCGCGAGCGCCAGCGCCGAGGCGCTGAAGAAGCCGGTCAGCCGGTCGTAGCGAACGGCGCAGGTCAGGAGCGGGACATAGAGCAGCTTCACCAGATCGCCGTGATCCGGCGTGTACTTCAGCCTCCAGTCCCGATCCTGCAGACGCGTCATGCCGCCTTGGCCTCCCGCCAGAGGTCGAGCTGCTCGGGCTCGTCGAGCTTGTCGGCGAAAGCGAGCTTGCGCAGGTTCTCCAGGGCCTCGAAGTCGCTCCCGGCCGCCGCGAGGTCGCCATCGAGCTTCACGCCGCTGTAGGCTTGCGAGACCGGCAGGACCTCCAGCACCGCTTCCAGGGCCGACAGGAACGTCGGCTCGCCGTCGACGCCGGACTTGGCCAGCATCTCGCGGGCGACCTGCAGGTTGCGGGTCCGGCCGAGATGCGCCGCGTGGTGGATGGCGTCGAGCATCGAGCGCGAGCCGTCGGGCGAGCCCAGGGCGCCCTTGGCCGCACGCCGGGCGCTGTCCCAGAGCACGAGATCGCTGCCCTTCTTCTCGGCCAGGACGCCCACCACCTGCGTGTCGAGATCGACGCCGACGGCGCGGGCGAGCCGCAGGGCCTCGTCGTAGGGGAAGACCGGGGCGCGGAACGCGTCCCACGCCAGCACGAAGAACGAGGTCAGCGGATCCAGCTCCTCGTTGGGCTTGAGGTGGGTGAGCTGTTCGAGCCGCCAGCGCTTCACCTCGCGGCGGGCGGCGTCGAGCGCATCCTCGGGCGTCACGGCATAGGGGTCCCATTCCTCGGCGAGGATTTCGGCCTGCCGCTTGCGCTTGAGCGCCTCGGGCTTGGGCCGGGGCGTGCCGCGCTTCACCGGCCAATGGCGCGAGAACTCCTCCAGCGCCGGGCCGAAGCTCGCGAGGTAGAGGTCGACACCCGTGATTCCGCCCTTTTGGAACTCCTTCACGCGGGCGCGGACGGCGCGGGCGACCTCGGGCTCGATGTCCTCCCAATAGGCCGAGCCGCTTCCGGCCGCTGCCGGATCGCGCGGGCGGCAGACGAGGAAGATCGTGCTGTTGGCGGCCGACTTGTCCTTGATGTGCAGCGAGCCTTCGGCCTCGGTGTTGATCGGCCACGAGGCGGTAATAACAAAGCCCGCCTCGATGAGCCCCTTGGTCAGCGCATCCCAGGCTCCCGTGGCCTTGTGCGTGAACATCAGGGTCATGATGCCGTCGGGCTTCAGCACGCGGCGGCATTCCTCGAAGATGCGCCGCATCCGCTCCTGATAGTCGCGGCCCGCCAGCGCCTTGGCACCCTTCTGGCCCGCGAACTTCGCCGGGTTGGCGACGGCCTCGTTCTCCTTGTCGGTGAGCTGCCGGGTGAACAGGTCCGGCACGACGTAGCCCGCGGTCCGCTTCAGCCAGACGTAGAAGAAGTCGGACAGCTCGGCGTACATGACGTTGTCGTAGTAGGGCGGGTCCATGACGACGACGTCGACGGAGCCGTCCTCGATATGATCGAGCAGATCGCCGGACTTGCAGGTGATCGTGACCGGCGGGGGCGTGAAGGTCGTGGCCGAAGCGCGTGCGAGGAGATCGTGGCCGTGCTGTGCATCGGGCCGGACCAACTCCACCAGCTCCCCGATGCACTTGGCCGTCTGCTCGATGGCCCAATCGTAGCCGAGGCCCACGATGAGCGGAGCCATCTCCGCACTTGTCCACGTCACGGAGAAATCATGTCGCTCGAATATCTGCGCCATAACCTCCCGACCTGGATGCCAACGTGACCTACGACAGTTGTAGGTTAGAAGCTTGTCGAGACTCAGCGCCAGATACACGAACGCGGCGCGCGTCAGGTCCGTCAGGCCGCGCTGCTCCTCCTCGGCCAGCAGCTCGCGGTAGACCTCGACGGCCGTGCCGTGGCCGAGAAGCTGGCGGGGATTGAAGAGGTCCTGCCAGCGTAGCATCCCGTACCGATGAGGCTCGCTGGTCTTCAGTCCATCGGGAATCGGCTCGCCAGGAATGATGTCCAGCGCCTCCCATTCCGGCAGCTTCTCGTCGAGCGCGGCGCGGACGGCGGCGCTGTTGTCGTCCTCGGGACGGGGTGCGCGATAGCCGCGCTCCCATTTGTCCTTGCCGCGCTTGCCGGTCTTGGTGCGGGTCTCGATCCGGCGCTTGAACACCACGGCGAACAACTGCTCGCCCATGCCGCCCGCCTGCGCCTGCCGCTTGATCTCGCCGCCGTCGATCACCCGCCCGCAATCGGGGAACGGGCAGGTCGCGTCGCCATCGGAGACCGTGCCCGCCGACTGCTCCTTGACCGAGCGCACGATCTCGAACTCGCAGCGCCGCTTCGGATCACCGGGGCCGCCCTCGCACCGCGGGCGCAGGCGCACGCCCGTACCGTCGGGAGCCAGCCGCCAGTTCGGCGATAGGGGGACGAGCCCCTCGCAATAAGGACAGCGGATCGTGCGCGCCCAGAGATAGGTAAGATCGTACTGGTCGGGTGCGCCGGGCTGCGGGAAAAATGTCGCCAGCCGGTCGTCAATACGCTTCCGAAACTCGGACGCGAGCGCCTCAAACTGGCTCTTGAGGATCATGCCGAAGCGAACGGGCCACTCGACCGTGGCTTTCTCGATCAACGCTGCAACAGGATTGAGATCATTGGACAGCACTCCGAGCCCGAGGCGCACAGCCTCGAATGGGATGCTCCCACCGCCTGCTGTCGGGTCGAGCACGCTGATGCTGCGCTTGCAAAGGTGGCGTTCGAGCCATGCGCGATCCACCGCATCCGGCACATACGAGAATGCGCGATCATAACCATAAGGGTCATCGACGCGGATGCCGGTCCGTCGGGCCTTATCGATCTTGCGCCTTGCCGCCACAGGGTCACCGTGGATGCCCAGGATGCGCATGAACTGCTTATGATCCGCATCCGTCGGGAGCAGCGACGCCAGCACGGCCGCACGCGAAGCCACGAGCGGGCGGCGCGCCCACCACACGTGCAGGTAATACGTAGGCGGCAGCGCCGTCATGGACCGGCGCTCGCGGACGCTCTCTTCGCCAAGGGCAGCAATCGGCAGCCACCGCTCGATCAGGCGGGTATCGGTCATGACGGGACGTCTCAGGAGTGCTTGGGACCGGTCAGCAGGTAGCGCAGCGCCGTGAGCACGCGGCGGGGGTTCTTGCGGTGCATCGCCATGCCGAGCCAGTAGGCCGCCTCCTCGCGGCCCATGGCCTCGATGCCTTCGGCCACCGCGCGCATGTTCTCGCGGCTGCGCATCGGGGCGAGCACCCTGAACAGCAGGCCGAGCATGAGGGCCACGTCCTCGTCGATGCGGTGGCCCTCCTTGCGGTCGGCCTCCCGTCCGCTGAACCTGATCCCGGCCTGCGACAGGCGGCGCAGCACGCGATGCTCGACGAGGTCGAGATTGCGACCGCGCAGGCCCGCGATCCGGGTCGGCGCGGTCAGGTGCGGCGATGCTGGCGAGGGGAGCTGCCAGACCTCGATCTCGGTGTCCCCCGGGCCGTGACGGCGTGTGCGCACCTCGTAGGCCGGGGCGGACAAGGGGGGCTCGATGCCGCGCATGCGGATGATTCTCGCGCTCACGCTTTCACCTCCGCCGTCGCTTCGACGTAGGCCGCGCCGGTCGCAAATCGGGTCAGTTGCTCGTTGAGCTTCTCGGGGGCGTCGGAGCCGAGATCGAGCCCTTGGGCGAAGGCGATCTCGAACCGCGCCTTGAGGTCCTTGTCCTTGGCGGCGCGGAGCTGCGGCTCCAGGAACTCCTTGAGCGGCTGCGCTTCGCTCGGCGCACCCTTGAAGGAAATGCCGACCTCGCTGCCGCCGCCGGTCTCGTAGGCACCCTCGAACTCGACCCGCTTGCTATCCGCGCCGCGGACGGCGGCGACGACGCCCAGGAGCTTGAAGGCGTCGCTCGCGTCGAACATGCGGATGCCGATGGCACCGATCTTGGCGACCTTCTTGGCGCGCGCCTGTTCCCAGAGGCGGACGAGCGCCTCCTTCAGGAGGCCTTCGGCGGAGAAGCGGGTCGGCTCCGCGGGGCCGTCCGCGACGGTCCCGCCGTTCGTGCCCGTGATGGCGGGCTGGTCGCCGCCGGAGCCGTTGCTCGTGAGTGTCGGGCCGCCGATTCCCTCGAATGGCAAGCCCGCACCGCCCGTCCCGCCGGTCGCACCCGTGCCCGGCGGCACGGGTGCGACCGGCGGGCACGACGACGGGCTCGCTCTTCGGTGCTGGCCGGGGCCAGATGCCGTGGTCCCTGGCGAACCCCATGGTGAAGACCACGGCCTGCTCGTCGATGGCGATGGTGGTGAAGGGGTCGCCGGGGCCGTAGACGAGATCGCCGCGTTTGTAGACGTACTCGCCCTGCTCGACGCCCTTGCGGATGCCTTTGATGAACACCTCGTCGCCGATCAGGATCGGCAGCGACGGGTCGCGGCGGAACTCCTCGCGCAGCGACTGGGTGGTGATCTGGCCGCGCTTGAGCGGCGTCCGGTCGCGGACATAGGCCGGGGCGTCCGGCTCGTCCTCGGGCGTGCGCAGCTTGCGGAAGTCCCGCAAGGCTCGGACCACCTGCGGCTGGCCCAAGCCGGGCTTCTCGGACGCCGAGTGAATGTCGAGGGCGCTGTGCGCCAGGGTCAGCTCGCTGCCACCGACCCGGCTGCGGGTATCCGGGTAGAACAGGTGCCGGTATGCCTGCTGGATGGCGATGGCGACCTCGCTCTCGGAGCGGGCTTCGAGTTCGCGCACCTTGGCCTGCTGGTGCTCGTCCAGCTCCTTCAGACGCTCGGGGGCCTTCAGCTCGCGAAGCGCCAGCCGCCGGGCCATCTTGTGCCGCATCTCCTCGATGCGGCTGTCCTCGGCCACGACGAAGACGAGGTTGTTGCGGAGTATGCGCAGGCTGCCGCCTTCGGCACCCTTGCGCTCGTAGATGCGCGCGATCAGGTCCGGCACTGCCTCGACGCTCGCGCCGACGCTGCACGCGTCGGCGGACAGCACGACCAGCAGCGGGCGGCCGTTCCCCACCTCGTCGGGCACGTCCCATGGGCCAGCAGGAAACGGGACCGCCTCGAAGGTCTGGCCGCTGAAAATGTCCCTGATCCGGTCGCGCAACTCGGCGCGCAGCTCGTTCGGGTCGACGTGCGCCTCTTCCTTGCGGATCAACTGGGTCAGGTTCGCCTGCGCGCGAAAGCGCATCGGGGCACTGGGCCGGTCGTCGAGGTAGGCGGACCGGGCGAGGAACTTCTTGCGCGCCGCCTCGATGAAGGCGATGTCGGTCTGCGGCCCGAGGATCGAGAAGCGCAGGTGGTCGGCGGACACGCCCTGGAGCTGGTCGTTGAACGCCAGCGTGTGCATGAACACCGTGCGCGCCACGTAGGTCGCATAGGGCGGCAGCCCGCGATGGCTCTCCTCGTCGATCTCCTGCGCCAGCGCCTTCTTGCCGCCGTCGCCCGCGATGTCGCTGCGGATCGCGGACACGTAGAGCGATTGGCCGAGGCGGGTGACGATCTCCTGCATCACCGGCCCGTAGCCGGGGTCGACGTGATGCAGGTGGATGGCGGTCGCATCGGCGGGCTTGAGTTCCCACAGCCGGGCGATCGTGCGCCCCAGGATGCGCAACATGCCGCGTACGCGCTGGAAGTTGGCGAGCGTCGCCGTCTTGCTGGTGAAGGTCTCCAGCACGTCGGGATGGAAGGGATAGCTGGCGCGGAACTCGTCGGCGGTCTCTGCCTTGCTGGCGGCGGGCGGCAGGGCGTCGCGCTGGCCTTGCCAGACGACGCGATACGCTTCGATCACCTCGGCAGCAGCCGCGTCGTCGATCCGTTCGAACAGACGACGGCGGAGGACCTGCACGGTCTCGTCGTCCTCGGTGGGGTTCAGGATCGTCGCCTTGCGAGCCGAGACGCTATCCGCCTCGGCCATCTTGTCCGCCACGAACTGGTTCTCGTCGGAATAGGCGTCCGTGCCCTTGCCGTCCTTGCCGACGGCGAGGGTGTAGACCAGCGCGGCACGCGGCGAGGACTCGACGGCCTTGAACAGGCTGGTCAGGAAGGCCGTCAACTGATCGCGTGCGCCGGGCCTGTTCTTGATCTTCCGCAGATAGATCGACAGCTCGTCGAGCAGGATCAGGGCAGGCTCGCCGCCGAACAGCTCGGCGATGGTCTGCGCGCCGGGCGCGATCCCTTCCTCGTCGGAGCGGCGCACCCGCTCGTAGCCCGCCCGCCCGGCCAGAGCGTAGGCGATCTCGCCTCAGGGCGTGTAGGCGAGCACGCCATCGCCCATCGAGCGCCCATTGGCCGGGTCGGCATTCTCGCCATTAGCACACCGGTATGGGTAGGGTGGATCGGCTGATGGCTGATGGCCGCCCGATCCCGATCTGCCCGCAGCGGGCGAGTCAGGTTGGCGCGTCTCGGGTTCCGTCAATCCCATTGCCCGACCTCGACCCTGATCGGCACGTTCAGCTCGACGAAGCGAGCCTGCAGGAGCGAGATCGTGAGCTGATTCCTGGCCTCGACCCATTGGTCGCTGCTGCACGGGTGATACCCGTACTCGATGAAATCGAGTTCGCCGGGACCCGCACCATGCCGTTCGAGCCAGGGGCCGATCTCCAGCTCCTGGAGCAGGCGAAAGGCCCTGGCGCAGGGGCTCCACCGCAGATCCCACATCATGAGCCATGTTCTCTCGTTCATGGGCCGGTCGAGGTCGTGGGCGGTCAGCCGCCACTCCTGCCGGATGTAGCGGAAGTCCGACAGCTTGGTCATGTCGCGGCCCTGGCGGCGGAAGAACTCGCGCCAGGTGATCGTATAGGACGGCTCGTACTCGAAAGGCCCGAGCGTCAGTATCCAGCCGTTGCCCATCTCGGGGATAGGAGGATAGGCGAACAGCGTCTCCTCGGCCTTCGCCGGTGCCACCAGCAGCGGGCCGCGTCGGGCGCGGATGTGCGCCTTGGCGCGGCCGACGAACGCGCTCGTGATCAGGCCGCCCATGCCGATCAGGAACCCGCGTCGCTTGAGGTCCATGTTCTTTCTCCTTGTCGTGTCTGCAGGACTGGTCAGCCCGCCAAGGCCTCGTTCTCCCAGGGCATGTCGGCGCGCCCGAAATGCCCGAAGGTAGCCGTCTTGCGGTAGATCGGGCGGCCCAGCCTGAGGCGCTGGATGATCGAAGCCGTCCGCAGCAGCGCCGGAGCGTTGGGCACGGCCTCGGCCAGAAGTTCGCCGTCTGGCAGCCGGCCGGTGCCGAAGGTCTCGACGCCGATCGCCACTGGCTCCGCCCTGCCGATCGCATACGCGACCCGCACCTCGCACGCCCTGGCCCAGCCCGCGGCGACGAGGTGCTTCGCGAGCTGCCGTGCGCCATAGGCCGCCGAGCGATCGACCTTGGTCGGGTCCTTGCCCGAGAACGCGCCACCGCCGTGCCGGGCGTAGCCGCCATAGGTGTCGACGATGATCTTGCGGCCGGTAAGGCCGGCGTCGGCCACCGGCCCGCCGAGGACGAACGAGCCCGCCGGGTTGATCAGGAGCCGCATCGGCCCCGGCAGCCCCTCGGGCAACACGGGGAGGATGATCCGCTCCTCGACCAGGCGGCGCAGCCTGCCCAGGCCCAGCCCGGCCACGTGCTGGGTCGAGAGCGCGACGGTGTCGATCGCCACCGGCCGGCCCTCTTCGTAGCGTACCGTGACCTGCGCCTTGGCGTCGGGCCCGAGAACGGCACCTTCCTCGGTCAGGCGCACCGTGCGCTGCCGGCGCATGAGCGCCTGGGCGAGGCTGATCGGCAGCGGCATCAGCTCCGGCGTCTCGTCGCAGGCAAAGCCGTACATCAGCCCCTGGTCACCCGCGCCGGTGTCCGCGCCGTCCACACCCTGGGCGATCTCGGGCGACTGGCGGGTGAGCGCCGTCAGGACCTGGAGTCCGTCGAGGTCGAGGCCCCAGCGCCCGTCGCCGTGGCCGATGTCGCGCAGGACCTCGCGGGCCAGCGCTATAGGATCGATCGTGGCGTTCGTGGTGATCTCGCCGACGATGGCGAGCAGGCTGCCCTTGATCGCGCACTCGACCGCGACCCGGCTCTGCGGGTCCTCGGCGAGGCAGGCGTCGAGGATGGCATCACTGATCTGGTCGCAGATTTTGTCGGGGTGGCCGTCCGAGACCGCCTCGGCCGTCATGAGCCCGTCCACGGCCCAGCGGCCGTGCTCGACAGATGCGGACATGAAAAAACCCTCCTTCGGCTCGCACCGAGGAGGGCTGACGCGTGGTGCAGGTCCCGCTTGGTTGCCGGTTCCGGCCACATCCCGCTTGCGCGGCTCCACCTTGCCTGGGACGGGCAGGTTGGCGAGGGCGTCAGCCCAACTCTTGATGCTGCAGAGAGGATGCTCGATCACGCCGTTTCCGTCAAGAGCCGGCCCGAGGCCAGGAGCATACCCGGATGGCGATGCCCGGCGTGTCATCCGGCGGCGCTGGACGAGGCAGGTCATGCGAGGGGCGCCGGGCAGGAGGATCAATGAGGAAGCTCCTGAACGCCCGGCTTGGCCGCGCCGCCGGAGCTTAGGGTCTGGCAGAGGCTGGCGAGGTCTGTCGCAAGCGGTCGATCTCCGCCGCTCGGGAGTGTACCAGGGCTTCGAGCCGGCGCTCCCTGGAGGACGGCTAGCCGCAGTTCCCGAGGCATCCTACGGGCTCTGGCGCACGTTCCGGCGTAGCTCGCTGCGGGTCTCGAAGAACTGCTCCGGGTCCCGCCAGTACGGCCGGAGCCGCGCCACGCGCCATGCCACGGCCTACGGCGCTTCCGCGGCGCTGGCCGCCGACGGCCTCACGGGCGGCGCTCATTGCACCGCCTCCCGCACCGGCACCCTCAGCTGGCGGCAGAAGCGGATGAGCTCGGCACGGGCCATGCCCGGCTGCAGCTTAGGCAGCCGAGCCATCGTGCCGCCTTCCACCACTACGAACTGGCCGCCGGCCATCTCGACCCACTGCTGCAGCCGTGCCAGGCGTTCTTCGTGCGAACGGCACGCCGGGAACCCCGACGCCCACCAACGGTCGTCCGTCCATGGAGCGGCAAAAGCCGCCGCCGCCCGGCGGCGGAAGGCCGCGAAGACCCTCAGTAGCTCGCATAAGGCCACCACGCTGGAGAGAGGGCTGCCGGCGGCGGCGGACAGGAGGGCCGTTGCATCGGGGGCAGGGCGCAGAAGGACCGCCCAGCCAGCGCAGCGGCGCTGCCGGGCAGCAGCGGCGGCTTGCAGGCCGAGCAGCGCCAGCCCCTTCCAGGGGGGGCGATGGAAGGAGCGCCCATTGCAGGACATGCAGGGTGCGCAGGGGTCGCCGGCATGGTCGAGAGGAACCCCTCCGCCGCTCTCCGCAAGGGTACGTGCTACCCGTGCTACCTGGCATGGCCGGTGTTTGTGCGGCTTTAGAGGCCGAGGCGGTCACCGCCGGTCTTCGGTGTAGGATCGAGTTGCTGAGGCACGAACCTGCACGGAGACGACGATGACCACCGACAGAATGACCCTTCTCGCGCTGATCGAGAAGCGGGCCGATGGCGACCTGGTCCGCGAACTGCTGGCCTACGCCGCCGAGCGGCTGATGGCGGCCGAGGTTGAGAGCTCGTGTGGCGCCGGCCATGGCGAGCGCCGCCTCGACCGCACCAACCAGCGCAACGGCTACCGCGAGCGGCCCTGGGACACCCGCGCCGGCCGGATCGAGCTCAAGATCCCCAAGCTCCGCAAGGGCTCGTACTTCCCAGCCTTTCTCGGTTGACGGCGCCGCCGTCGACCGGCGCACGACGGAGCGGGCCTTGCGGCAGGGCGATGTCGGGCTGATCCGCGTCGCGGAGGCCGGCATGGAGACGTTGTGCGTCGTCACCAGCCGCGGCCTCGCCGCCAAGACCGCGCGCGGCGTCGCGTACCTGCCGCGGACGCTCCTGGTGACGAGCTGGCCCGTCGGAGAAGACCATGGGTAAGGTCGGCCCCCAGATCGCGATCGGCGCGGCCCTGGTCGGGGCGTCGTTCCTGCTGCCGAAGGCGCCCGGACCATTGAATTCGGGCGCGGGCACCCGACATGTGCCCTATACCTCATGATCCCGATGACTCCCGAACAAACCCGAAGCCTTCTCCGCGCAGCGAGGCGCCATGCCTCCTTGCACGGCATCGTCGCCACGCCCGCCGACTGGCGCGCCCTCGCCGAGCGGATCGGCCGGGACGGCCTCGCCGACAAGCTCTCGGTCCGTGCAGCGGTCGAGCGGCTCGGTCCGCCGCGCACGGCCTTTCTCGATCGCCTGCTCGCGGGCGATCCCGCCCTGGCACGGCGCACGCCGGCCGAGCTGTGGGACGAGCTGAAGCACCTCCCCGAGCGCTTCGACCTGCCGCGGCGCGACCGTCCGGCCCAGGTCCGGCGCGTCCTTTCGGCCTACGCCCGGCATCACGGCTTTTCCGGGATCGGGCCGCTGGCCGAGGCGGCGCTCGCCCACGCTGCCGACGAGCGGGCAGGGCGCGCTGCGGCACGGCGCCAGCGTGCCGAGGTGCCTGCCCCTGCGGCCGTGCCGCAGCTCGTGGATGCGATCTGGCTCGCGCAGCGCGTCGGCGCCGATGTCGGTCAGGTGCTCGCGATTCTCAGGCGCTGCGGCGTCGAGCGCGATGCCAGCCTCACCCGCCGGCTGCCGGGGCGCGCGCAGCGCATCCCGGCGTTCCGGGAGGAGCGCGTGCGCGAGATCGAGGCCCTGCTCCGGCGCGAGCTCGCGGCCGATCGCGCCCGGATCGAGGCGGCACGCCGCGAGGAGGAGCGCCGACGCGAGCAGCAGCGGCACGAGCGCGCGGCGCGGGCGGCGCGGCTGCGCGCCGCGAGCGGCCTCGGCGACTATCCCGCCCTGTTCCCGGAAGCCCGCTCGCTCGGCCGCCGCTGGATCGCCTTTCTCGGCCCCACCAACAGCGGCAAGACCTATGCCGCCATGCAGGCGCTCATGACGGCCCGCACCGGCGTCTATCTGGCGCCGCTCCGGCTGCTCGCGCTCGAGGGCTACGAGATCCTGCAGGAAGGCGGAATGAAGGCCGCCATGCTCACGGGCGAGGAGACCCTGGGCGATCTCGACGCCGCGACCCACGTCGCCTCCACGATCGAGATGCTGAGCACGCGCCGCGTGGTCGACGCCGCCGTGATCGACGAGGTCCAGATGCTGGGCGATCCCCAGCGCGGCCATGCCTGGACCCAGGCCCTGGTCGGGGCTCCGGCGCGCACGCTCCTGATCTGCGGCTCGCCCGCGGCCGAGCCGGCGCTGCGCCGCCTCTCGGCGCTCTTGGGCGAGCCGCTCGAGATCCGCCGCTTCCAGCGCAAGGCGCCGCTCGAGCTCCTGTCCCGGCCGGTCCATATCGGAGCCCTTCGGGAGGGCGATGCGGTCGTGGTGTTCAGCCGCCGTCAGGCGCACGATCTGCGCCAGGCTCTGGGCCGGCAGGGGCGGCGCACCGCCATGATCTACGGCTCCTTGAGCCCGCAGGTGCGGCGGACCGAGGCCGCGCGCTTCAACAGCGGCGAGGCCGAGATCCTGATCGCGACCGATGCGATCGGGATGGGGCTCAACCTCAACATCCGCCGCATCCTGTTCGGGGCGCTGAAGAAGTTCACCGGCACCACGGCCGGCTGGCTCGAGCCCGAGGCGATGCGCCAGATCGCGGGCCGGGCGGGGCGCTACGGCAAGCACGAGGTGGGCGAGGTCGGGGTGCTCTTGGGTGTCGAGGGCTTCGACCGCCTCGCCACCGCGCTGCGCCAGGCACCGGCGCCGCTCGATCCGCCGAGCTTCCGCTTCTTCCCGCCGGCCGAGGCCACGACCGCCGTGGCCGAGGGGCTGGGTGTCGACCGGCTGCTGCCGACCCTCGACTACATCGCGGGCTCGGTGGCGCGCCGCGGCGAGTTCGTGCTGCGGCTCGAGGACGAGCAGCGGGAGCTCGCCGGGCTGGTCGACCTCTGGGCGCGACGGCTGCCGCTGGAGCAGCGCCACCGCCTGCTCGGCTCGCCCATTCCGCTCGCGATCGGCCGTGTCGTGGACTTCGCGCAGTCGGCGATCGAGGCCCTGGCGCAGGGCCGCGAGCGCAGCCTCGAGCCCGAGCTCGAGGAGGTGCACCGGCTGCACGGCTACGGCCGGCTGCAGGGCCTCGAGGATCTCGCGCGCATCGCGACGCTGGCCCGCTGGCTGGGCCGCCGCTGGCCGGGCACGCTCGACCTTCAGCTCGCCGACGCGCTCGCCGAGGAGGCCGACCGCAAGATCGCCGCGGCACTCGCGAGCCGCCCGCGCGAGCGGCAGGTCGTGGGCCCGGAGCGGCACCGGCCGGCGAAGGGAAAGGGACGGGGCCACGGCAAGCGGCGCCTCGCCCGTACGGGCGGAGCGCGCGAGCGGCAGGAAGCGATGAAGCGCGACGCCGGGCGTCGGCATCTCTGAATGTGGCCGCTTTGTGCATACCTGAGTGGTGCTTTCTCCCCATGACGTAGGCGGGTGTGGCTCGACGGCCATGCAAGGTCCGGGGAGAGGGCGCCGTAATCGTGTGATGATGACAACTCAACCGGCATAATCGACACCAAGTCCAGGTCATCGCCGGTTAGCTTCCGATGCATCCTGGGTTATAGGAAAGCCCTTGGACCGCGGAGGTCCTCGTCCGGAGGGCGGACCGGCCATGAAAGGCCGTTCATGCTTGCCATGGTACGACGGGTCCGCCCTTCGCTCACGCACGACGGCTCGCGCCGAGGGAGTTCCATGCTCGAGACCAACCCACCTTCACCGGCGGACCAGCCGATCCGGATCGAGGAAGCGGGGCAGGAGATCCCCCGCCTGTTGCAGCGAACGCGGCTCGCACGGGGCGAGGATCTCGCCGAGATCGCGCGCGTGCTGCGGATTCGCGAAGCCTATCTCGCGGCCCTGGAGCAAGGCCAGTTCGAGCTGATCGTGGGCCGCCCCTATCTCCTGGGATTCTTGCGCAGCTACGCCAGCCATCTCGGTCTCGACGGCGAGGAGCTGGCCGGAACGCTCAAGGCCTGGCTCGATCGGAACGATCCGCCGCCCGCGGCCGACGAACGCAAGCCCGCCACGAGCCCGGGACGGGTGATGGCGCTGTCGGCCGCGGGCGCGCTCCTGCTCGTCGCCGCGGTCTATGTCGGCAGCCAAGGCATCCTCTCCGGCGGGGAGCAGCTCCCCGGAACCGAGTCCGCCCGAACACCGGCCGATGTGGCGGGGACAGCGCCAGCACCGGCCGAGCCGCCGATGGCGGCGGGGGGAACGACCCGGCCCGGCGCGGCGGAGCAGCCGCCCTCGGATGAGAACGTCGCCGCCGCCCCGGTACCGGCGAGCTCTGCGGAGCCGGCGTCTCCCGCCGCGGAAGCGACGGGTCCCGACCCGGCCGGGCCGGCGACCGGCACCGCCATGGCATCCGGCGAATCGACGGCTACGGGCCAAGCCGGCGCGGCACCTCCGGAAGCTGCGCCGCCTTCGCGGCCGCCGGCGAGCGCGGACGTGGCCGCCACCTCCGACGGTGCGCAGCAGGAGGCGGCGCCCGAGCCTCCGTCCGGCATCGCCGCGAGCGAGCCCGCTACGCCTCCGGCCGCCCCGGGCGAGCCGCCGCCGGCCAGCGACAGCATCGCGGCGGCCCCTCCGTCCATGCCGCCAGCAGCCGACGTCACGCCTACCCCTTCGGCTGCTCCGCCGGCGGCCGACATGGCGGCGGCTCCTTCGGCCACCCCGCCGGCGACCGACGCAACGCCGGCTCCGGCGAGCGTCGAGCCGGCAGCCGCACCGACCGAACCTCCGCCGCCGGCGGAGACGACCACGGCCGCCGCGACGGCGGCGCCGGAGAAGGCCCCGGCCTTGCCGTCGGACAGCGGCCAGGCGGCGGCTCCCTCGTCCACGCCGCCATCGGCCACGGCGACGCCCGCGCCGCCGACGCCGGCACCGCGGGGCGGCCAGTTCGCGCTCCACCTCGCTTCCGTGCGCGATCCGGCCGTCGTGGCCGGAGAGTGGCAGCGGGTCGTCAAGCATCACCCGAGCCTCGCCGGCCTCGAGCCGCTGCCGCCCATGGCGGTGAGCATTCCCGGCAAGGGCACGTACTACCGCGTCGTCGCCGGCTCGTTCGCGACCAGGGCCGAGGCGCGGGCGGAGTGCGAGCGGCTCCGTGCCGAGAACCAGTACTGCATGGTCGTGACGCCCTGAGGCCGATCCGGCGCGGGCGGGCACGGCCGGTGCCGCCTGTGCCGGGCGCCCGGCGAGCCGGACCCGATGCGCGGCCTTGCCGTGGGCCTGCCCCGCGCCCAGATCTGCGCCATGCTGCCTCTGTCCGTGCTCGACCTTTCCTTCACCACCACGGCCACGTCCGGCGCGCAGGCGCTGCGGAACAGCCTCGATCTCGCCCGCCTCGCCGATCGCCTCGGCTACCGGCGCTACTGGGTGGCGGAGCACCACAACCTGCCCTCGGTCGCGAGCGGTGCTCCGGAGATCATGATCGGCGCCATCGCCGCCGCCACACATCACATCCGGGTCGGTGCCGGCGGGGTCATGCTGCCGAACCATGCGCCGCTCATGGTGGCCGAGCGCTTCAAGGTGCTGGAAGCCCTATATCCCGGTCGGATCGATCTCGGCATCGGCCGCGCACCCGGCACGGACCCGCTCACCACCCTGGCGCTGCGCCGGCGGCAGGACGGCCGGGGGGAGGACGATTTCCTGGAGCGCTTCCAGGAGCTCATGCTCTGGAAGAGCGGGGCTTTCCCCGAGAATCATCCCTTCCGCAAGATCCGGGTGATGCCCGAGGACGTGCCGGTACCGCCGGTCTGGCTCCTGGGCTCGGGCGAGTACAGCGCCCGGCTCGCGGGCGAGGTCGGCCTCGGCTTCGCCTTCGCGCACCATTTCGCGAGCCTCGAGGCCGAGGAGGCGATGGAGCTCTACCGGGAGAGCTTCCGGCCCTCGACCTGGCTCGAGCGGCCGTACGCCATCCTCGCCACGGCCGTGGTCTGTGCCGACAGCGACGAGGCGGCCGAACGGCTCGCCGCGACGGCCGATCACGCCTATATCCGCCGGTGGCGTGGCGACTACGGTCCCCTGGTGAGCCCGGAGGAGGCCCTGGCCTACCGCTACACGCCGAGCGAGGAGGAGGCGCGCCGCGCGAACCGGCGCCGCCTCTTCGTCGGCAGCCCGGACACGGTCGCGCGGCACCTCGGCGCGTTCGCGCGAGCGGTGCGGGCGGACGAGATCATGGTCACGACCGCGATCTTCGACCACGCCGCGCGCAAGCGCTCGTACGAGCTCTTCGCCCGGGCCTTCGGGCTCGTTCCTCCTGCTACCTCCCAGGGCACGCCATGAAGCGCTACCCGACCGACGGGCTGATCGTCGTCCTGACCGGTGCCGGCATCTCGGCCGAATCCGGGCTCGCCACCTTCCGGGGTGCCGGCGGCCTGTGGGAAGGGCACCGGGTCGAGGACGTGGCGACACCCGAGGCGTTCGCCCGTAATCCCGCCCTCGTCCAGCGCTTCTACAATCTGCGCCGGGCACAGCTCCGCGATCCCGCCGTCCGCCCCAACGCGGCGCACCGGGCCTTGGCCCGCCTCGAGCGGGAATGGCCCGGCGAGGTGCTCGTCGTCACCCAGAACGTGGACGACCTCCACGAGCGCGCCGGCACCAGGAACCTGATCCACATGCACGGCGAGCTCCTGCGGGCCTTGTGCCTCGCCTGCAACGACTCCATGCCCTGGAGCGAGGATCTCTCGCCGGAAGCCGTCTGCCCGAGCTGCGGCGGCAAGGGCGGGCTGCGGCCCGACATCGTCTGGTTCGGCGAGATGCCCTACCGCATGGACGAGATCTACGATGCGCTGACGCGCTGCGCCCTGTTCCTCTCGATCGGCACCTCGGGCCAGGTCTATCCGGCGGCGGGCTTCGTCGAGGTGGTGCGCGAGAGCGGCGAAGCACCCACGATCGAGATCAACCTCGAGCCCTCGGCCACGCGCTCGCGCTTTTCGGAGCATCGCTCGGGAGCGGCGGGCGAGCTCGTACCGGCGCTCGTCGACGAGCTGCTGGCGCAGGCCTCCTGATCGGGTGTGACGCTGGACAAGACGGGCGCGGGCGCCCACGATCCGGGCTCGCGCCCTCTCGGTGCTGAGGAGCCGGCATGTCCTTGAGCACGGATGCGATCGACCTGACCCGACGGCTGCTGCGCCTCGACACCATCAACCCGCCGGGTGGCGAGGAGGCAGCGATCGCGCTTTTGGGTGGCCTTCTGGAGGCGGCCGGGTTCACGACCCGCCGCGTCGATCTCGCTCCCGGCCGGCCCAACCTGATCGCCCGCCTGTCCGGCAGCGATCCGGACGCGCCGGCACTTGGCCTCACCGGCCATGTCGACATCGTGCCCCTGGGCGAAGCTCCCTGGCGGCACGACCCGTTCGCCGGCGAGACCGACGGCGACCGCCTCTACGGCCGCGGCTCGGCCGACATGAAGAGCGGTGTCGCGGCCATGGTGGTGGCGGCGCTCGCGGTGGCGCGCGAGAAGGGACGCCGTGCCGGGCTCGAGCTCGTCCTGACCGCGGGCGAAGAGACCGGCTGTGCCGGAGCGAAGCGCATCGTCGAGACGCCACGGACGCTCGGCCGGGTAGGGGCGCTCGTCGTGGGCGAGCCCACGGGGCTCTCGCCCGGGCTCGGCCATCGCGGGGTGATCTGGCTGCGGTTCCACTTCAAGGGCCGGAGCGCGCACGCCTCCATGCCGCACGAAGGCGACAATGCCGTGCTCAAGGCGGCCCGGGCCGCCGTGCGGCTCGCTCACCACGATTTCGGCGGCGCCTGCCATCATGCGCTGGGCCGCCCGACTCTCAATCTCGGCCGGATCGAAGGCGGCTGCAACCTGAACTCGGTGCCGGACAGGGCCGTGCTCGGCATCGACATCCGGCCGATCCCGGGTCAGACCAGCGCTGCCATCGTGGCCGAGCTCTCGGCCTTGTGCCCGGAAGCCGAGATCGAGATCCTGAGCGACTGCCCGCCTTTGTGGAGCGCGGGCCGGGACGACTGGCTCGCCCAGGTGATGGAGCGCACCCGCGCGGTGACGGGAAGGGCGGTCGATCCGGCACCCGTTCCGTTCGCGACCGATGCGGGCTTTCTGGCCCCCGCCTATGGCGGCGTGCCGACCGTGATCCTCGGCCCCGGCGAGACCGAGCAGGCGCACAAGACCGACGAGTGGTGCTCGCTGACCCGGATCGGGCAGGCGGCCGAGCTCTATCGCGATCTTGCCGCTGCCTGGTGCCGCTGACGGGCCCTGCACGGAGGCCGGGCCCGGATCGAAGGTGACACGATGACGATCTGAGACATCCCGAGGAGGCATCGCATGGCAGCGCCCGTCGTCTACGGCCCCGGTGTGAGCACCTATGTCCGCACGGTCCGCCTCACGCTCGAGGAGAAGGCGCTCGAGTACCGGCTCGTCGAGGTCGACCTCCTGAAGGGCGAGCACCAGGAGCCGGCGCATCGAGCCCGCCATCCGTTCGGCAAGGTGCCGGTGCTCGAGCACGACGGCTACAGCCTCTACGAGACCAGCGCCATCACGCGCTACCTTGACGCGGCCTTCCCCGAGGTATCGCTGACCCCGACCGATCCGCGCCAGATCGGCCGGATGCAGCAGGCCATCGCCGTCGTCGACGCCTATGTCTACAAGGCTCTCGTCACCGACATCGTGATCCCGCGCGTGCTCGTGCCGATGACGGGCGGCACTCCCGACGAGGCCGCCATCCAGGGCGCGCTGCCGATGGCGGAGCTGTGCTTACGCGTTCTCGACGAGCTGCTGGAGGGCGTCTCCTATCTCTCCGGCGGCGGGCTCGGCCTCGCCGATCTCCATCTCGCACCGATTCTCGCCTATTTCAGCCGCACCCCGGAGGGCGGGCGCCTGCTTCCCTCGTATCCGAACCTGCAGCGCTGGTGGGGCGGCATCGCCTCGCGCGAGAGCATGGCGCGCACCCAGCCCGGCCTCGGCTGAGACGGGGCGGCCGTCCGACGGCTTCACGGCCGCATCCATCGCGCTCGACCTCTTCGACGGCCGCACGCACCACACGTCCGCACCATCCGACACTCCCGATTTCTGCCGCGTCGTGTTGCTGTCGGAGAACGCGACCGGATGGGCCGGACTGGCATCGTGCCCGGCATCGTGCTAGGATTCACCGATTGGATTAGACGATAGAATGATCGGGAATCTTGGGGAGACATCAGGAGGCGAATGGTGAATAGAAGGGATCTTTTTTCTACCGTTCTGGCCGCTATCGGTTCTGCGACCATGGCGGATGGTGCCAAGGCAGGCAATCCACAAGACATTGCTCTCAATCTCTATTGGAGCGCGCCGAGCAATGACTATGCCACGGTGACCCCACAACAGAGTAATCTTGGCCCGGATTATCAGCCCATCAGCGTGGAGGGCTATATCTGGCTGGTCCAGAGGCCTGACACGCTGCCGCTCAGGCTCTACTGGAGCGCGGCGCGCGGCGACTATGCCACCGTGGCATCGCCGCAGAGCAGCCTTACCCTGCAGAACGCGGGTTACCAGCTGCTTAGCATAATGGGCTACATCTACGCGACCCAGAGGCCCGGCACGGTGCCGCTCAGGCTCTACTGGAGCGCGGCGCGCGGCGACTATGCCACCGTGGCATCGCCGCAGAACGGCCTCAACCTGCAGAACGCGGGCTACAGACCTCTTCGGAGAGAGGGCTACGTCTTTCCACCTTGAGCGCGATCAAAGCCGGGCGCCTCTGCTGATCTGGAGCGCACCACGGCATCGTCGCCGTAGCGCAGGCGGGCGGTAGCAAAGCAGGTCGATGGTACCGCTGCCGGTATTTTTCCCCCTTTTCCCTCTCTTCAAGTCCTTCTTGTGACTCGACTCACAGCTTGGAGCGCTCTTTTGCGGCAAGCTGGCGGGATGTGTTCGGGATAGCCCGGAACCCGCCTCTGAAGGGCGCCACGAGTGAGCCGGGCTCGGGTCCGAGGAGGAGTGCCCATGCCTGCAGAAGACGATGAACCGCTCGGAGCCGGGAATAATCCGGCGGGCGAGGTGTTATCCATGTGCCTGCAGGAGCGGACACCCCTTTCCGTCATCGTCCCGATCCGCGCGCAAGCGCGAAAGCCGAGCCCGTTCGGGAGAAGCACGATGCTGCCTTCTCGCCAGCAGAGCCGTTCCCGCACCGGCGTGGCGGTCGTCGCCGAGCTGCCGCTGCGGCGGGCCGGCACGCTCGATTTTGTACGCCTGCATGCCCATGCGCCGGCGCGTGCCTTCGACGGTGCCGCCGACCTGCTGGCCCAGGGACCCGCGGTCCTGAGCAGGCTGTTCTGCGTCATTCTCAACGTCGGCAGCCGCTCGGTCGCCGGAGCTGCGAACGGCGGTCCGATCGGGCAGCTACGCCGCGCTCTGCCCGACGGTGTGGCGATCGTCGTCCTGTCGGACCGCGAGGAGATCGAGGAGATCGTCGCCGCGTTCCATTATGGCGCTCGAGGATTCATTCCGTCCAGCTTCGAGCCCGAGGTCGCGAGCGAAGCTCTAGGCATCGTGCTCGCCGGCGGCACCTTCTTCCCGGCCTCCGCCCTGCTGCGCCTGCGCCGCGCCGAACCCCGCCTCGCGGTCGACCGACAGAAGCCCGAGACGTGTCGGAAGGGCGATCATTGGCCGCCTCGTCAGCTTGCCGTCCTGAAGCTGCTGGTCCAGGGCAAGGTCAACAAGGAGATCGCCCACGAGCTCGGGATCGAGGAGAGCACGGTCAAGATCCATGTCTGGCATCTCATGCGCCGGCTGGGAGTGAGCAACCGCACCCAGGCGGCCCTGCGCACCCGCCAGCTCGGCATCCTCGGTCACGAGCCGGGGAAAGAGCCGCGGGCAGTGGAGGAGCATGCCGCGGCAGCGTGAGCGTGCCGACCCAAAAGGCGAGCCGATGCTCGCCCGGCGGTGATCGAAGGTTTTTTCGAACAGGACGGTCACCTGCCGCGCAGGGATCGGCGATGCGCGATAGTAGTAGCTCAGCGGGCACGGGTGCTCAAACGATGGTTCTCGCGGATAGAGAACATTTATGAGACAAAAACGGGGTGAGCTCGTTCTTTCGGTTCGCGAGCAGCCACCGGTCCGATCGCCGGACGCTCCGGAAGAGAGCCGGGGATCCGGCCGCAGCGGGCGGCGCTAGCCCCCTGGAGCCGTCCTGCAGCCCTCGCCGAAGCGGGTCGCGAGCCTCGGCCCGACCGGGGCCGTCGGCGCACGATCCGGGTCAACATAAGCGCCGGGGAGCGGCTTTGCCGGATCGCGCGGCAGACCGCCCCGACCCATGGCGGTGAAGCTGCTGGCCGTAGCGCTCCGCCGGGCGGCGCAGCTCTCCCGCAGCAGGTTGTCGGCATTCAGGAACACGCCCTGTGGCACCGTCAGCTCGGAGCCGATCTCGTTCTCGGGCGTCACGCCCGCCACCAGGCTGTCGGACGAGATCACGGTCGTGCCGCCGAACAGCTGCACGGCGCTGATGCCCTCGAGCAGCCGCCCGGTCTCGGTGAGGGAGGCCACCCGGCTGTTGTTGAAGGCGATCAGAGGAGCCTGCAGCGTGATCACGCTCCTGCCCGCCTCGGGCAGGAGACCCGTCGAGATCAGCTCGGCATCGCGCAGGCGGATCAGATCCGAGGCGACGTCGATCCGGCCCCCCTGGCTGCCGGCGCCTACCGTGCGGATGCTTGCGCCTTCCACCTCCAGGGTGTCGGCCGTGAGCTGCACGTCCCCGGCGGGGCCGGTGCCGGTGCCGGAGGAGCTGATCTCGCCGCCGTCGCGCACGATCAGGCTCGTGGCGTCGATGGACACGTTCCCGGCAGCACCGGTCGCGTCCTCGCTGTTGGTCTGCACCGTCCCGCCGTTCGAGATCGTCAGGCGACCGGCACGGATGGAAACCTCGCCGGCATCGCCCGGCCCGAAGGTCGCGCTGCTGATCTGGCCGGTGTCGCGCAGCTCGATGCTGCCGGCTCCGACCGTCACCCGGCCGGCATCGCCGGTGGAGCGAGCCGCGGCCCGGCTGAAGATGCCGGTCGCGAGAGTCGATGCGGGGTCGCCGGTGACGGTCAGATGGCCGGCGGTGACCGCGACCTCGCCGGCATCACCCGCCCCGAAGGTGGAGCTGCTGATCTGGCCGGTATCCTGCAGCTCGATGCTGTCGGCTCCGACCGTCACCCGGCCGGCCGGGCCGGTCGAGCCGGATGCCGCATCGCTGGAAATGCTGGTGAGGTTGAACGGCGCTGCGGGGTCGCCGGTGATGCTCAGACGACCGGTGGTCACCGCCACCTCGCCGGCGCTGCCCGGCCCGAAGGTGGAGCTGCTGATCTGGCCGGTGTAGCGCAGCTCGATGCTGTCGGCGTCCACCGTCACCCGGCCGGCATTGCCGGTCGAGCGGGGGGCGGCCCGGCTGAGAATGCCGGTGACGAAGGACGATGATGGATCGCCGGTGACGGTCAGATGGCCGGCGGTGACCATGACCTCGCCGGCATCGCCCGAGCCGAAGGTGGTGCTGCTGATCACGCCGGTAGCGCGGAGCTCGATGGTGTCGGCCTTGACCGTCACCCGGCCGGCATCGCCGGTCGAGCCGAGCTCGGCAGGGCTGAAAATGCCGGTCACGAGAAACGATGCGGGGTCGCCGGTGACGGTCAGATGGCCGGCGGTGACCGCGACCTCGCCGGCCCTGCCGGAGCCGAAGGTGGCGCTGCTGATCTGACCGGCATCGCGCAGCTCGATGCTGTCGGCGTCCACCGTCACCCGGCCGGCATTGCCCGTATCGAACGTGCTGGCCGTCACCCACGAGCCGTCGGCGAGGCTCACGTCCCCGGCCCGGATCGCGACCCCGCCTTCGGCGTTCGCCCTGCCGAAATTGTCGGCGAAAACATACGAGCTGTTTTCGGCCACGAGCCGGCCGCCCTGGATCCGGATCGTGCCGCCACCATCGCCGCTCGCGATCACCGAAGCCTCGCCGCTCAGATGCACCACCCCGGAGACGGCGCCGGTGGCCTTACCCGTCTTGACCGCGACCGCGCCGGGACCGCCCAGGGCCGCCAGGGTGATCCGCCCCGCCCGCGCCCGAACGGTGCCGGGCTCGTCGGCGAACTCGGTGCCGTTCGCGATGCCGTCGCTGTTGCCCCGGATCGTGACGTCGCCGCCCGTGAGCGAGAGCGCCTGGCCTTCCGGCACGTCGAGCACGCTCCGGTCGACCGTGACCGGTGCCGGACGAGCGCCTAAGAACCCGAACGCCTGCGGGGCAGCGACCGAGAGCACGCTCCCGCCCGGCTCGCGCGCGCTGAACACCGCCCCGTCGGCAAAGCGCAGCTCGTCGGCGGTGCTGGCGTGGAACGAGCCCTTCACGTCCAGCTTCGCGTTGGGGCCGAACAGGATGCCGGCTGGGTTGAGCAGCCACAGGTCGGCGCCGGGGACCTTGGAGCGCAGGGTGCCATCGATGGTGGATGGCGCGCCGCCGGTGACCCGGCCGATGATGTTCTTGAGCCCCGAAGGCCCGGTGAAGGTGACCCGCTGCCCCTCTTCGACCCCGAAGCGGGCGAAGCTGTGGAACAGGTTCTGGCCGCGGATCCGGCCGAGCCGGGCGGGGATGGTGACCTCCGGGCCGGCAAGGCGCAGCCTGGGCCCGAGCGTGCCGTCGGTCGCCACCTCGGCCGCGCCCGCGACCGGCCACAGCAGCGTGCCCAGCGCGAGCCCGACGAGCCGGCCGTAGTCCCTGCGGTGCGCCATCGCGCTTCCCTCTCTACCGCCGCATCCCAACCGGACATCCTTCCCTACGCCGCTGCGGAGCACAAGCGCCGGTTCGGCAGCAGATCGGCCGCACGGCGGCAGTCCGATCGAGGCTCGCTCCAGTCTGTGGTGGTCTTGGTGGGACCGCATCGGCCGTGAGCCGGTCACCTGTGACCGAGATCATTCCGGGAATCCGGGATCTCTCCGCAGCATCTCCTGTGTCGCTTCCCATCATCACCGGTCGCCTCCGATCACGACCGGCTCACCTGTGATCGTTGGCACTCGGGCGATCATTGCGGATGGCGCGCGGCTTGTGTATTGGTTCGCGGCGTGCGGCAGAGCGGTTTCGCCGACCGTCGGAGGGGCAGGACGCCGACCTCATGGAGTCCCACCTGATGGACCGAGCAGGCCGAGCCGCTATCCACGTTGCGGCGAGGGCGGCGATTCTTGCTTGACCTTCCAGTCACTGGAAGCTGCATGCCTCGGCTCATGCGCATCACGGGCCTCATCGTTCTCCTCTGCCTCTTCCTGGGGTGGGCCGTCACGCCGGTTCCTGCCGAGGCGGAGCCCTGTCCATTCCATCCGCACGACGGGGCCGGCGCGCATCACGCTTCGGACAATTCCGCCCCGGCATCGGGCTGGAGTGCTGTCGATGGCACGGGCGGACCGATCCTCGCCGAAGACGAGCCTGCAACGAAACATACCCCGGCCGTTCCCGACGACGCGATCGCTTGGGGGCATCCATGCTGCCATGCGGCGGCGGCTTGCGTCCCGACGGCGGGACCCGACCACACCGTACGGGTACCGGTGCGCCGGTCGCTGCCGCCGCGCGAGGCTCCTCCCTTCTGCAAGATTGCTGCCGCCGACATCTTCCGCCCGCCTGCCTCTGCTGCCTGATCGCGCCCGGCTCCGTCCGGGCTCTTGAACCGCACCACCGCTTCCGTCCGCTCGATAGCGGGCGGCGCTTGGTGCGCTTGGCCGGCGGGCCTCGCCGCCCGCCGGCTGGAGCGAGAACCGCGATCGGAAAAAACATCACCATGACGATGCAGCGATCCTCCTGGATCGTGGCGGGTGCCATTGTTCTCGGCGTCGTCGCCCCGCTCGGAGCGCAGACTGCCCAGAGGCCCGCTCCACGCACCGCTTACGACACCTATGTTCCCCTGCTCGAGCGTGATGCACCTGAACCGTCGTTCCTGAACGCCGATCCGACCCCGGACGAGCGCCTCGCTGCCGACGGGCCGGCTGAGAACGGTATCCGCCGGGATGGGCATGCCCATCCTCGGTCGAGGGAGGCCGGCCGATGACCCGCGCCGAGCAGCGACGCATCGCGTTTACCATGGTGCTGTCCGTGCTCCTGCTGGCCGGGTGTGCGGCTTCCGCACCATCCTACCCGATCGCGGCCCTGGATCGGCCGGGCGCCATCGGTGAGATCGCGCGCGGCGTGGGCTACGGAAGCTACGCGCCCCTGTGGCATTCCGGCTACGAGCGGGCGCTCGCCGAGCGCGCCGCAGCACTTTCGGGCTCACCGATGACCGTCGGAAACGCGCTCGAGATCGGCCTCCTCGCCGACCCCGGCACGCGCGGGCTCCTGCAGGAGATCGGCTTCGAGCGCGCCGGCACGATCGAGCATCTGACGGACGGGCAGGATGAGGAACCTGCCTCTTTCGAGTGGCGGCTGATCGACTTTCTCATGCGCAACCGCAATGCCGGCAGCCGGGAGGACTGGGTGCCGCGGAACACCTGGGCCTACGGCGAGCTCTATGCCGCCGTCGCGCACGCGGTGCTGGAGAAAGCCAACGCGATTCGCCGGGCCTACTACGAGGCCGTCGCAGCGGGCGAGATCGCCGCCATGCACGCGCGCCTGGCCGACGCCGCCAGAGCCACGGCCGAGCTCGCCAACGAGCAGTACCGTTCGGGCACGGCGTCGCGGCTGGAGCAGGCGCAGCGCCAGCTAGCCTACGTCGAAACGCTGAAGGCTTCGGTCGCCGCCCGCCAGGAAGCCACACGGGCACGCGAAGCGCTGAACGCGCTCCTGCACTTGCAGCCGGCGCAGGCCATCTGGGCGCTGCCGGATCGGCTGCCCGAGCTGCCGGCGGAACGGCCCGAGATTTCGGACGTCGCTGCCGTAGCCCTCGCGAACCGCCCCGAGGCGCTCTCTGCCGGCGTTGCCGACGCGGGCTCGCCGCTCGGGGCCCGGATCGTGGCCGAGGCGCGCGACGCCTATGACCGCATGCTCACGGCCTACGACACCGCGCGCTTCCAGCGCGAGCAGGTCCTGCCGGTGGCGAACGTGATGCTGGAAGAGACGCAGCTTCACTACAACGCCATGCTCGAGGACGTGTACGCCCTGATCGAGGCCGGGCAGAAGAACATCGAAGCTGGCAAGGAGTACGTCGAGAACGCGGCCGCGTTCTGGGTCGCGCATGCCGAGCTCGCCGACGTGCTGGGCGGTACCATCCCCGGAGATCACGGCGCCGCGGTCACGGCCGACGGTTCTGCTCCCGCCACGAACTGAGAGCACGAGACCATGCTGAGCAGACGCACCTTCGCCACGGCCGGCCTCGTAGCCGCTGGTACGACCATTCTGACCGCAGGCGAGGCCAGAGCCTTGGGCGAGCCCCAGCGCTTCACCGACCCTGCCACCCGCGAGCCGCTGTCGCGGAAGCAACTCGGTGGCAGGACGCCGTTCGTCACGCTCAACGGTGGCTCGCTGCCGTGGCGGATGAAGGACGGGGTCAAGGAGTTCCACCTCGTCGCCGAGCCGGTACAGCGCGAGCTGGCGCCGGGCTCGGTAGCACACTTATGGGGCTACAACGGCAGCTCGCCCGGCCCGACGATCGAGGCCGTGGAGGGCGACAGGGTACGGATCTTCGTCACCAACCGTTTGCCCGAGCACACCACGGTCCACTGGCACGGCATCCTGCTCCCGGCCGGGATGGACGGGGTCGGCGGGCTGACCCAGCCGCAGATCCAGCCCGGTGAGACCTTCGCCTACGAGTTCACGCTCAAGAAGAGCGGAACCTTCATGTACCATCCGCATGCCGACGAGATGGTGCAGATGGCGATGGGCATGATGGGCATGTTCATCGTCCACCCGAAGGATCCGTCGTGGCGCCGCGTGGACCGCGACTTCGGGTTCCTCATGGCGAGCTTCAGGCTCAAGCCCGGTACTTTCGTCCCCGACGCTTCGGAGATGACCGACTTCAACATCTGGGCCTGGAACGGCCGGGTGTTTCCGGGCATCGACCCGCTCGTGGTGCGGAAAGGCGATCGGGTCCGGATCCGGATCGGCAATCTCACCATGACCAACCATCCGATCCACCTGCACGGCTACGACTTCAGGGTGACGGGCACGGACGGCGGCTGGCTTCCCGAGGTGGCGCAGTGGCCGGAGGTCACGGTCGACGTGCCGGTGGGGGCGATGCGCACGATCGAGTTCGTGGCCGACGAGGAAGGTGATTGGGCGTTCCACTGCCACAAGTCGCACCACACCATGGGCCCGATGGGGCACGGGGTCGCCAACATGCTGGGCGTGCGCCAGGCCGGGGCGACACCCCGCGTCAAGAAGCTCCTGCCCGACTACATGTACATGCCGATGGGCGAGAAGGGCATGGCCGAGATGCAGGACATGGCCGCCCACATGCCTCCACCCGAAAACACGCTGCCAATGATGATCGGCGAGGGTCCGTTCGGGCCGCTCGAGATGGGCGGCATGTTCACAACCGTGAAGGTCCGGCGCGATCTCGCCCCCGGCGACTACACGGACCCCGGCTGGTACGAGCACCCCGAGGGCACCGTGGCCTGGAAGGTCGACGCGAACGGCCGCCGGGCCTGACCGCTTTCGTTCCCCCGAGCGCCCCAAGGAGAGAGACATGCGTGCATATGGCAAGGTATTCGCGGCCGCCGCTGCGGCCATCGTCATCGCCGTCCCGGCTTTCGCCGGCGGCAGCCACAAGGGCGGCCACTATACGTTCGGCGAGCCCGGCAATGCGGCCGAGGTCACCCGCACGGTCGAGGTGATCGCCGACGACAGCGACGGCCTGGGCTTCAGGATGGACCTGCCGGCGGTGAAGCAGGGCGAGACCATCCGGTTCGTGGTGACCAACAAGGGCACCGGCCCGCACGAGTTCTCGATCGGCGACACCGCTTCGCAGCGGGCGCATGCCAGGCTGATGCAGAGCAACCCCGACATGAAGCACGACGACGATCCGAGCGCGGTCACGCTGGCGCCGGGCGAGACCAAGGAGATCATCTGGAAGTTCAGCAAGCCCATCCAGGGCCAGCTCGTCTTCGCCTGTCAGATGCCCGGCCACTACGAGGCCGGCATGGTGCACACGGCGAAGCTCGAGAAGGCGAAGAGAGCGAGCTGAGGCTCTCCTCGCGCGGATCGTCGCTCCGCGATCGCCGCGCCATCGAGCTTGCTCCACCCCGACCGTCCCCGCCGGCAGGACGGGTCGGGGCGGCAAGCGCGCGCGACCGGGCCGCCTACGGGCGGCTCTTGTCTCCGGCATCGAATTGCGGCCTTCGTCGGGTATCTGCCGACTGAGCGCTGTGGCATTTCCCGAGCACGCCCGCCGGCAGGCTGCGAGAGAGGAGGCCACGATGAGCAGCCGTCATCCGAAGCGTCGCGCCGTCCTCGCCGCCGGGGCAGCGCTCGCCATGGCCGCGGCGACGTCACCGTTCCCGGCTCGTGCGCAGCCGGCAGCGCCCGCCACGCGCCGCATCCCGTCGAGCGGCGAAGCGATCCCGGCCGTCGGTCTCGGCACCTGGATCACCTTCAACGTCGGCGACGACCCGGTGCTCCGCGACGAATGCGCCGCCGTGCTGGCCGCGTTCTTCGCGGCGGGCGGGCGCGTCATCGATTCCTCGCCCATGTACGGCTCGTCGCAGGCCGTGATCGGCTATGGCCTCGCGAAGCTCGGCGTCCCGCCGGGCCTGTTCACGGCCGACAAGGTCTGGACGTCCTCGGGCACGGCGGGGCCGGCACAGATCGAACAGTCGCGCCGACTTTGGGGCATTCCCCGCTTCGATCTCCTGCAGGTGCACAATCTCCTCGCCTGGGAGGAGCATCTGCGCACGCTGTTCGCGATGAAGGAACGGGAGGAGGTGCGCTATGTCGGAATCACGACCTCCGAGGGGCGGCGGCACGATCTGCTCGAGACGATCATGCGCACCCAGCCGCTCGATTTCGTGCAAGTTACCTACAACATCGTCGACCGCGAGGTGGAAGAGCGCATCCTGCCGCTCGCCATGGAGCGCGGCATGGGCGTCATCGTCAACCGTCCCTTCCAGCAGGGTGCGCTGACGAGGCGGCTCGAAGGCGAGAAGCTGCCGCCGTGGTCGCACGAGATCGGTGCTGTCACCTGGGCGCAGCTCATCCTGAAGTTCATCCTCTCCCACCCGGCCGTCACCGTCGCGATTCCGGCGACCACCCGCGTCGATCACGTGCGCGAGAACGTGGCCGCCGCCACCGGCCCGCTTCCGGATGCGGCCATGCGCCGGCGCATGGTCACTTACGTGCAGGATCTCTGATGCCCGAATGGCGGACCTACACGCTCGAGGACTTCCTGCTGTTCTCTCCACGTGTGTACTGGCGGATGTTCGAGCTGCACAACGCTGCGGTCTGGCCGCTCCAGATCCCGGCCCTGCTGCTCGGGGCGGCGATCCTGGTGCGACTCGTGCGGCCACGCTCCTGGTCGGACCGGGTAATCCCCGCCATCCTCGCCGCTGCGTGGCTCTGGGTCGCGTGGTCCTTCCTCTGGAACCGCTACGCCACGATCAACTGGGCCATGCGGTATGTGGCCCCGGTCTTCGCCGCCGAGGCGC
Organism: Benzoatithermus flavus; assembly: GCF_037908215.1. Classification (NCBI taxonomy): domain Bacteria; kingdom Pseudomonadati; phylum Pseudomonadota; class Alphaproteobacteria; order Geminicoccales; family Geminicoccaceae; genus Benzoatithermus; species Benzoatithermus flavus. The sequence continues at coordinate 65,232 of NZ_JBBLZC010000003.1, forward strand.
TGCTGCTCCTCTGGCTCGGAAGCCTGCGAGGCCGCCTTCGCTTCGCGCTCGCGCCGACCGCCCCGTCCGCGATCGGCCTCGCTCTTCTCGCTTACGCCCTGGTCCTGCACCCGCTGGTAGCGGGGCTCGCGGGTCGGTCGATCCGAGCGACGGAGCTGTTCGCGATCACCCCCGACCCGACTGCGATCGCGACGCTCGGCCTCGTGCTGCTCGCCGGCTCCGGCGCCGTGGCATGGCCGCTCCTCGTCTTGCCGCTGGTCTGGTGCGTCCTGAGCTGGGCGACGCTCCACACCATGGGAGCGCCGGAAGGCTGGATCCCGCTCGCCGCGGCCGGCCTCGCCGTCGCCGGACGGCTCTGGCCTCGGGTCGGCGGCCAAGCCGGGCTCCTGCCATGAAGCGCGGCGCCGGCGATCAGGAGCGGGCCCAGCCGTTGTCACCCGCCAGCACCGCCGCCGGGCAGGGCAGACCCGCGCGGCGCAGCAGCATCGCCGCTCAAAGACCGATGGTCACGAGGCGGTAGAGTATCCCTGCCGCGGAGCAGGCCGCCAGCACCGGGAGCATGCCGACCTTGAACCGGAAGACCGCGAGCAGCGCGGCCATGGTCAGGGTCAGGGAGGCCGGGTCGATGCTGGCCGGCACCGGCACGGGCAGCGTGAGACCGAGCGCTCGAACCTCGTGCACCTCGGCGAAGAGCACGTGCAGCGCGAACCAGACCGCGAGATTGAGGATGACGCCGACCACGGCGGCGGTGATCGTGGCTAGGGCCGCGCTCAGCGCCCGGTTGCCGCGCAGTGTCTCGACGAAGGGTGCGCCCGCGAAGATCCATAGAAAGCAGGGCACGAAGGTGACCCAGGTCGTGAGCACGCCGCCGAGCACCCCGGCGAGGAGCGGCGGCAGGCCGCCGGGCTCGCGGAAGGCCCCCATGAAGCCCACGAACTGGGTCACCATGATGAGCGGTCCGGGCGTGGTCTCGGCCATGCCGAGCCCGTCCAGCATCTCGCCGGGGCGAAGCCAGCCGTAAGATTCGACCGCGGCCTGGGCGACATAGGCCAGCACGGCATAAGCACCGCCGAAGCTGACGACCGCCATCTTCGAGAAGAACAGCGCGATCTGGCCGAAGACGTGGTCGTGGCCCAACGTGAGCAGGATGAGAAGCACCGGCCCGAGCCAGAGCAGCAGGCAGGCGCCTGCGACCTCGAGCGACCAGGAAAGGGGTGGGCGGGCATGTGCCGGGAGCTCCTCGCCGAGCGCGGTCCCGGCATCGGCCACCGCCCGCCCGGCGGCCGGGCCGTGCCCACCGCCCACGAGGAAGTCGGGGTGCCCGGCACGGCCGCCGAGATAGCCGATCAGGCCGGCCGCGAGGACGATGAGCGGGAAAGGCACGCCCAGGAAGAAGATCGCCACGAACGCCGCGGCGGCGAGCCCGACCATCACCCGGTTCTTGAGCGCGCGCCGGCCGATGCGCACGACGGCTTCGAGCACGATCGCCAGCACGGCGGCCTTGAGGCCGAAGAACAGGGCCTGGACGAGACCGACCTGCCCGAAGACGGCATAGACGATGCTCAGGGCCATGATGGCGAGGAAGCCCGGCAGCACGAACAGCGTGCCGGCGACCAGCCCGCCTCTGGTCTTGTGCAGAAGCCAGCCGATGTAGATCGCGAGCTGCTGCGCCTCGGGTCCGGGCAGGAGCATGCAGTAGTTGAGCGCGTGCAGGAAGCGCGCCTCGCCGACCCAGCGTTTCTCCTCGACCAGGAGCTTGTGCATGACCGCGATCTGGCCGGCCGGGCCGCCGAAGGAGAGAGCTGCGACCCGCGCCCAGACCCGCACCGCCTCGGCAAATGGGATGCCGTGCGCGGGCGGGGTCGATACCGCCACTCCTTCGGCCATGCCGTCGGCGCGTGCCTCGCCTGTCCCCGTCATCGACGCCTCCGGCGGAAGTGGGCGTAGAGGTCCTCGAACACGACACCGCCGCGGGCAAGCCGCTCCTCGTCGTCGCCGGTGGCAGCGGAGATGCCGTCGATCAGGGTCCTGATCCCCTCCGCCTCCACGCGGGCGAACTTGCCGTCCTTGAGGTCGATATCGTGGACGATCTCGGCGATCGCCCGCAGCGCCGGGTCGGTAAGCCCGGCGCGGGCCAGCAGCACCTCGAAGGTGCAGCGGTCGCCCTCATGGGTGAACTCGGCCTCGAACATGTCGAAGCGCAGCTCGCCGGGTGCCGGCACGTAGCCCTTGGGCGGCACGAACTTGAAACGGGGCTCGGGGTCGATGAAGCGCCGGATCAGCCACGCCGAGGCGATGCGATCGACATGCACTCCGGCCCGCGTCACCCAGACCCGGCGCTCGAGCTTGCCCGGATCGGGCTGCTCGGCCACGGCCGGTTCGGCCGGTGCTTCCTGGCGTAGCCGCGCCTCGAGCGCGAGCAGCAGGCCCTCCACCGCTTCCCGGCCATCGGCCCCGAAGAAGTCGATGGCGGTGATCTGGGCCAGCCGCGTCTTCAAGCGGGCGAGCTGCGCCCTGGCTTCCGCGAGCTGCTCCGGCGACCTTTGACCATCGACGGCCGTGGCAAGGGCACGAACCTCTTCGGTGAGCTTTCCGTAGTCGGCGTTGCGTGCCCGGCCGAACAGGGCGCGGACCTCCTGGTCGGTCAGGCCATCCACGAGCCGGGCCTCGCAGACCAGCGCCTCGCCGCCGGCCTGCACGATCTCGCGCAGGAGCCACTCGAAGTCCTCCTGCGCCTCGGGCGTGGCGGGCAGCGCATAGACGGTCGCCTTCACGGCCACGGCGCCGAGACCCTGCAGCCGCCGCCAGACCTTCACCCGCAGGTAGGCCGGCTTGGTCGGTAACTGATGGATCAGCAGCAGCCAGCGACCAGGAGCAGTCTCGTCCAGGCTCATGGTCGAACTTGTAGCGCAAGTTCGATGCTTTGCAACACTTGTATCTCTCAATTTGTTCAGTGTAGCATCCGCAGCATCGATGAGGGCCAGGGAGGGATGCTCCGGCACGGGATGGTGGTCCACGACGTCCTTTACGCCTGGGCGGCGGACTGCCAGCACGAGCCTCACGACTGGCCTCCGACGGCATGAACGTCGGGCGGCCTCGAGGCCGGTAAGCCTTCTTTCTCGCATCCCGATCGCCACCCATCGGCGCTCGGCAGAAACAGGCGTGTGAGAAACGGCTGTATCGTCGCTCAAATCACTGCGATGCGAATGAACCACTGACCACATGGCTGGTTGATATCGATCTCGGCCCCGATCATGGAGGCGAAAGATGCGCACGCTCACCCTGGCCACTGTCCTGGCGCTCGCGTTCGCGGCATCGGCCCATGCGGAGGCTGACTGGAAGCAGGTCGAGCAGGTGCTCGGTCGCGAGGTGGCCGGGCAGCCGGGCGGGGTGCACCGCTTCAGCCTGCCGCGTTCGGACCTGAAGGTCACCGTCGACGGGATCGCGATCAAACCAGCCCTGGCGCTCGGTTCCTGGCTCGCGTTCAAGGAGATGAACGGTAGGGCGATGGTCATGGGCGACCTCGTCCTCACCGAACCAGAGATCGGCCCGGTGATGTCGCGCCTCGCCGAAGGCGGAATCGAGATCACCGCGCTTCACAACCATCTGCTGCGGGCTCAACCCGCGACGTTCTACATGCACGTCGAAGGGCACGGTGATCCGGTGAAGCTCGCCCAGACGCTGCGGCTGGCGCTCGAGCAGAGCCGGACGCCGCTAACCTTGGCGCCTGCCGCCGCGGAACAGAAAGGGCCAGAGCTCGACACCGCGGCGCTCGAGCGCGTCCTCGGCCGCAAGGGCAAGACGAGCGGCGGCGTCTACCAGCTCTCGATCCCGCGCGCCGAGATGGTCAGCGCGAACGGCACCGAGGTGCCGGCATCCATGGGCACGGCGATCGCCATCAACTTCCAGCCGCTCGACGATGGCCGGGCGGCAACGACCGGCGATTTCGTGCTCCGGGCGGAGGAGGTGAACCCGGTGCTGCGGGCGCTGCGCGAGCACGGGCTCGAGGTGACGGCAATCCACAACCACATGCTCCAGGACGAGCCGCGGCTGTTCTTCATGCACTTTTGGGGTGTGGACGAGGCCGGGAAGCTCGCCGAAGGGCTTAAGGCCGCCCTCGACAAGGTCCATGTCGCCAGGAGCTGAGACGAGGATGCCGCTCCCGCAGCCGGCCCACGCTCCCTCGAGAGGACGGCGGCCCGGCGATGGGCCGCCGCGTTCGCATGGGCGCGTCAATGGCCGCCGCAGCCGCAGGCGGTCTTGCGCATCTCGGCCGGGCCGACCTCGTAGCCCGCGGCCCGGATCGCCTCGACGCTCTCGGCCCGCTCCGCACCCCGCACCGCGACCCGGCCGCGGGCGAGATCGACCTCGGCCGCCGGCGCCACCTCGGCCACGGCTTCACGTATCGCGGCGATGCAGTGGCCGCAGGTCATGCCCTTCACGCCGAGCTCGAGCACTGGAATTCTCCTTGCGGTCGGTGCTCGTGCCGGAGAAGGGCCTTCCAGCAACGGGAGGGTCAAGGCCTCACACGCGTACGGTCCTGAGCCGCGCGGCGTTCAGGATCACCGACACCGAGCTCAGCGCCATGGCGGCGGCGGCGATCATCGGGTTCAGGAGGATGCCGAGGAAGGGGTAGAGCGCGCCTGCTGCCACCGGCACGGCGAGCGCGTTGTAGACGAAGGCGAAGAACAGGTTCTGCCGGATGTTGCGCATGGTGGCGGTGCTCAGGGCCCGGGCGCGCGCGATCGCGGCGAGATCGCCCTTGACCAGTGTCACGCCCGCACTCTCCATCGCCACCTCGGTCCCTGTGCCCATGGCGATACCGACGTCGGCCGCCGTCAGCGCCGGTGCGTCGTTGACCCCGTCGCCCGCCATGGCGACCACCCGGCCTTGTGCGCGCAGCCGCGCGATCACGGCACTCTTCTGCTCCGGCAGCACCTCGGCCTCGACCTCCTCGATCCCGAGCCGGCGGGCGACCGCTTCGGCCGTGGTGCGGTTGTCGCCGGTGAGCATCACGATCCGCACCCCGGCCTGCCGCAGCGCCTCCAGCGCTGCCGGCGTGCTCGCCTTGATCGGGTCGGCCACCGCGATCAGGCCGGCGAGGCGGCCGTCGACCGCGACGTACATGACCGTGGCGCCCTCGTGGCGGAGCGCCGTCGCCTGCACCTCCGCATCGCCCACGGCTATCCCGAGGCCGTCCATCATGGCGCGGTTGCCGAGCGCCACGGCCTTGCCTTCGACCTCGCCCCGCACGCCCTTGCCGGTCACGGACTCGAACCCGGCCACCTCGGGCAGGGCGAGGCCCCGCTCCTCGGCCGCCTGGACGATCGCCGCCGCGAGCGGGTGCTCGCTCGCCCGCTCGAGCCCGGCGGCGAGCCGCAGCAGCTCCCCTTCGTCCTGCCCCATCAGCGGCACCACCGCCGTCACCTTCGGCCGCCCCTCGGTGAGCGTGCCGGTCTTGTCGACCACGATCGTGTCGACCTTCTCGAGCCGTTCCAGCGCCTCGGCATCGCGGATCAGCACGCCGAGGCCGGCTCCCCGGCCGACGCCGACCATGATCGACATCGGCGTGGCGAGGCCGAGCGCGCACGGGCAGGCGATGATCAGCACCGAGACGGCGGCGATCAGGCCCATGGTGAAGGAGGGCTCCGGCCCCCACAGCCACCAGGCGAGAAAGGCCAGCGCCGCTACCACGATCACCGCCGGGACGAACCAGCCCGCAACCTGGTCGGCCAGGCGCTGGATCGGGGCGCGCGAGCGCTGCGCTTCGGCCACCATCTGGACGATGCGCGCCAGCATGGTCTCCGCACCGACCTTGTCCGCGCGCATGACGAAGCTGCCACGGCCGTTGAGCGTGCCGCCGATCACCCGCGCACCGGGCTGCTTCTCCACCGGCAGCGATTCGCCCGTGACCATCGATTCGTCGACAGCACTCGCCCCTTCCAGCACCTCGCCGTCGACCGGCACGCGATCGCCGGGGCGGACCCGCAGCCGATCGCCGGGGAGGATGGCGTCGATCGGCACCTCCTCCTCGCTGCCGTCATCCCTCAGCCGCCGCGCCGTCTTGGGAGCAAGGCCCAGGAGTGCCTTGATGGCGCCGCTGGTGCGCTCACGCGCGCGCAGCTCGAGCACCTGGCCCAGGAGCACGAGGGTCGTGATCACGCTCGCCGCCTCGAGATAGACCGGCACGACCCCCTCGGCCGAGCGGAAGCCGGTGGGGAACAGGCCCGGCGCTGTCACCGCGACCAGGCTGTAGAGCCAGGCCACGCCCACGCCCAGCGCAATGAGCGTGAACATGTTGAGGCTGCGGTTCCTGATCGAGGCCCAGCCACGGACGAAGAACGGCCAGCCGGCCCAGAGCACGACCGGGGTGGCGATCAGGAGCTGCAGCCAGACATTGAGCCGCGGCGGGACCACGGCGTTGAAGCCGTGGCCGATGACATGCATCCCGTTCTCGAGCAGCACCACCGGCACGGTGAGCAGGAGGGCGATCCGAAACCGCCGCGTCATGTCCAGAAGCTCGGGGCTGGGGCCGGCCTCGCCCGTGGTGACGTCGAGCGGCTCCAGCGCCATGCCGCAGATCGGGCAGGAGCCGGGGCCGACCTGCCGGATCTCGGGGTGCATCGGGCAGGTGTAGATCGCGGTGGCGGGCGTGGGTGCGGGGGCCGGCCCGCCGCCGAGATAGCGCTCCGGTGCCGCCGCGAACTTGGCCTTGCAGCCGGCGCTGCAGAAGTACCAGGTGCGGCCGAGATGCTCGTGGCGGTGCGGCGTCGTGTGCGGGTCGACCGTCATCCCGCAGACCGGGTCTTTCACCACCGGCGTGCCGGGCGGTGGCGCGTGCCCGTGCTCGTGGTGACGGGCGGCACGAGCGCCGTGCTGCGGTCGGGCGGTCTCGTTCATCGGCCGGGCTCCGGATCGGGGCGAGGGAAGGCGTGCCGCGAGCCCGCCCCGGCGGGCCCGCGGCGGCAGGCTCAGCGCTGCGGGTGCTTGGCGAGCCAGTCCTGCAGGGTCGCGATCTCCTTGCTCTGAGCGTCGACGACGCTCTGGGCGAGCTGCCTGATCTCGGGATCCGTGCCGTACTGGAGCGCTACCTTCGCCATGTCGATGGCACTTTGATGGTGCGGGATCATGAGCCGCGCGAAATCACCGTCCGGATCGCCGGTGAGTGCCATGCTCATGCCCTGGTGCATGCGCATCATCGCCTGCCAGTAGGCCATGGTGGCCGGGCTCTGGGCGGCCATGCCCTGCGGCCCCATCATCATGCCCCGGCCGCCCATCATGCCCCGGCCGCCCATCATGCCCGGACCGCCACCCATCATGCCTTGGCCCATCATGTCCTGAGCCATGGCACCGGGACCCATCTGGCCGCCCATCATCCCGCCGCCCATTGCGGGCATCTCGTGGGTGTTGATGATGATCGTGACCGCCGAGGTCGGGCGCATCATCATGCCCCGGCCGCCCATCATGCCGGGACCCATCGGCATGCCGTTCGTCATCATCTCCTGCATGCGCTCCATCATCTCCGGGCTCATCATGCCCATCATGCCGCCCGGCCCGGGCTGCGCTGGCGGGGCGGCAGGCTCGGATGCCTGCGCCGGATGGTGCTGCTCGTGCTGAGCGCCCTGGTCTTGGGCACGGGCCGCCGGTGCGGCCGCGAGCACCAGGCCCGCGAGCAGGAGGGCCGTCGAGCTGAGCAAGGCGAGAGGCTTCATGATCGTCTCCTCGGGTTCAATGACGGGAAGCGAAAGCGCCGCGTTCCGCGGCACGGATACGCCAGGCGAGCGCCGCGAAGGCGGCTCCCCCGGCACCCCAGAGCAGCGCCGCTCCGGGCATGGCGAGCGCGGGCACCAGCGCGTAGGCCAGGGCGAGCAGCAGCCAGACCGACGCGACGAGCACGACGAGAGCGAGATCGAAGCTCACCGATGCATCCTCCCTCTCAATGACCGGCAGCGCCCGCTGCCGTGATCGGCAGGGCCTGCATGAGCTCGAACGCGACCGCCGTGGCGACGTACATCGCGAGCAGGAGAACGAGGACCGCGGCGGGCCCGCTCCATGCGGCGACGAGCGGCCCGCCCGGCGCCGACGGCATGGCCGTGACCTCCCGGCTCGCTAGCGAGCGGCGCAGCCAGGTGGCGGCGAGCGTGGCGGCATAGGCGAGGAGGCCCGCAGCCATGACCACGCCCGCGAGCGCCAGGATCGTCGTCAGCACGGCCCAGCTCGTCGGTGCCCCGGCATCGTAGCCGGCGTCCATGACCCGGCGCGGCAAACCCTGCAGCCCGGCGGCCACCCCGGCGAACGCGAACACCCAGAGCGCCGGCGAGACGAGCCAGGGCAGCCGTCGCAGCCAGGATCGTGCCGCGAGGCCGGCGCCGGCCAGTGCCGGCGCCAGACGGGTGAAGGCACCCAAAAGCGTCAGGCTGACCGTGCCCACGGTGAGCAGGTGGAAATAGCCCGGCACGAAGAACGTGTCGCTCAAGAGCGGCGCCAGCTTCTCCTGGATCAGGACGAAGGCGAAGGTGCCGCCCAGCGCCAGGTTCACCACCGCCATACCGAGGGCGGTCATGGCGGGCTCGTGCCAGGGCAGCCTCTTCAGCCAGCCGAGAAGCCCTCTCGCCCCTTGCGCCCGTGCATGCTGCTCGAGCGAGATCGTGAGGAGCAGGAACACCGCGACCGTCGGCACGCCCACGAACAGCGACAGGATCGAGCCCAGCACCCGGATCGACGGCGCCAGGCCGGGCTCGAGGAACATGTGGTAGAGCGAGGTCGGCGGTACGAACACGAGGTAGAGCGAGAACACGAGCTTGGAGAACCGGCCGCCAAAGCTCGAGGTGACACCGGTGAGCTCGCGCACGAGCACGTACCAGACCAGCACCGTCCCCATGAGCGGCAGGTAGTGCAGGTTGTGGAACAGAAGATGCCAGCGGGTGGCATGGTCGAAGGGCTCGGCGGCGAGGCCTGCGGACCAGAGTGCCGGCGGGGTGAACACCGCCAGCATGGCAATGGCGCTGACGAGCAGCAGCCCGGCCCAGGCCACGGCACCAAAGCCCGGCGCCGACCATTCGGCGCCGCCCGTCTCGCGCTTGCCGGCAAGCGCCGTGGCGAGCGCGGTGAGCGCGATGGCGGCGAGCCCGAGTCCCAGAAGGAGATAGCCGAGATAGAACGGCAAGGCCGCGGCGGGATCGGTGCGGGCGAGCTCGGGCGTGCCGTCGTAGAGCAGCGGCGTGCCGCTGGCAGCACCGACGAAGCCGAACGCGAGTCCGGCTGCGACCGCGCCCAGACCGGTCCAGCCGAGCCAGGACAGCGCCAGCAGCGGCTGCGGCCGCGTCTCGGTCGCCACGAGCGCCAGCAGCAGCGCGCCCTGACCGAGATAGAGCCAGTAGAAGAACACGGCCGCACCGTGGCCGGTGAGCAGCCGGTAGCCGCCTTCGGGATCCATCGGCAGAAGGCCGGCGCGTGACAGCGCGGTGCCGAGCCCGAGCAGCACGCCGAGCACGAGCGTGGCCAGCGCCAGCAGGACCATGGCGCCGAGCAGCGCCCGCTGCGACCGCGGCAGCCGGCGCACCGCCAGGAGGCTGGGATGGGAGATGGTGGTTGCGTTCATGTCACGATGATCCGGCCGTGCATCCGATCGTGGCCGAGGCCGCAATAGACGGTGCAGTAGAGCAGGTGTTCGCCGGGGCGCTCGAACCGCACCAGGAGATCGCTGGGCAGGCCCGGCCGCAGCCGGACGATGCGGCTGCCGAGGCCGAGCTGCAGCGAGGCGCCGTGGCCGACGTCGAGGGAGAGCATCCGCAGGCGGTAGGGCACGCCGGCCGTGAGCCGGAGCACGGAAGGCTCGAACAGCCATTGCTGCACGAGCAGGTAGACGTCGACCGGGTCGCCCGTCGGTACCGGCGGATCGTCGTGCCCGGCATCGTGATCGTGCGCGGGCGGCGCCATGCCGGGCATGACCATGCCCGCATGACCCTCGTGGCCTGCCGTGGGCATGACCGCGTTGAGACGGGCGCCCCCCGGCATCGGCGGCTGCACGCTGCCGTCCGGCAGCCGATAGCGCTCGATGAACGCCTCGGCCTCGGCGCGGAAGGCCGCGTTGTCCGGCATCCCGGCCAAGCCGTGACCGCCATGTCCGCCACCGACCTCGCCATGGTCCTCGTCCGATCCGTGCCCGAGCCCCAGGCCCGGTGCGGCGCCGTAAGCCGCCCACAGGCCGTAGAGCGATAGGATTCCGAGGCTGGCACCGACGACGAAGCCGCGCCGGGCCGTGAGGGCCGGCCTGCTCTCCATTCGCAGCTCGGTCATGCGCCCTCTCCGGTGTCGCCAGCGCCGGGCTTGCCGCCGTGGCCGTGCCCGCCATGGCCGCCGTGCATGAACAGGTGCATCAACGGGCAGAGGAGCACGAGAGCGTAGGGCAAAAGGCCGAACAGGTGCGCCCGGTGCTCGGTGAACAGGAAGAAGCCGAGCACGACGGCGATCACGACCAGCACGAGCCAGAAGCGCGGCGACCATCCGGAGCCGTGCCGGCCGGCATGGCTCTCATGCGACAGGGTTGCCATGGCTCACCTCGCGCCAGTGACGAGGACGCGAAAGCGCGCGGGACGGATGGAGCGAACGGGCGTGAGCGGAACCGCCCGGCGTGTCGGCCGGGCCGGTTCCGCCTCGCCAGCAAGGAGAGTTCGACATGGAGGATCCTCGTCCGGAAAGGGTGACGTCGTCGTGCCGCCGAGTCTCCGCTCGACGCACGACGGGACGGATTACGCGCCGGACGAGACGATGGGCGGCGGGAGCGGTGGGGTCAGCACCAGCCCGGCCGAGCCGATCTCGGTGTCGGGCCAAGCGCTCGAGGTGGCCGTGACGAGCGGATCGAAATGGGTCGTCGGGAGCATGCAGCAGCCGGCATACGCCGAAGCGCAGTGGTGCGCCTGCTGCAGGCCGAGCCGATCGCCCCGATCGTGCCCAGACGGGCAATGGCCGAGATCGATGCTCGACGCGGCGTCCGCCACGACGGGGCCGAGGTCTTGAGCACGATGCGGGTGTGTGGCGGCAGCGGGCAGAGCCGAGGGGAGCAGCAGGCAGGCGACGGCCAGCATCCGCAAGAGCAGGCCTGCGACCGAGCGGTAGCGATGCTGGAGCGAAAGCCTCATGCCGGCCGTTCTCGATCCTCTCGACGCTTCGCGAATCATGCTCCGATGGTCGGGCATCGCCTTGATCTGGGTCAAGATGCCAGCCGCGCTACCGGCACCATCTTCCGGTGGGGTACCGCCGGCCCACCGAGAAGCGGCTCTGGCCCACCGGAACCTACACCGCTTCGGTCGTTTCCTGGCAACCTCGCGACGCGGCCCGCAAGGATCGGAACCCGCGTGGAGCCATCCGTGCTATGGTCCTGGTGCAGAGGCCAGCACCCGCGGGCCGGAATCGTCATGACGGCGCGGCTTTCCCCCGCACCGACCGACCCGGCGCCGTCGAGCCGGAGGAGGTCGTACCATGAAGCCGATGACCGAGGCGCACCTTGCGATCCTGCGCCGGCACATGGTCGAGCTGATCGCGATCGAGGTCGAGCTCTTGAGCGAGGAGCTCGGCAAGGCGGCGCTCGGCGAGCGGGTAATGGCGGCGATGCAGGACGTGCCGCGGCATCTCTTCGTGCCGCCTCAGCTCGCCGCTTACGCCTACCACGACACCCCGCTGCCGATCGGGTTCGACAAGACGATCTCGCAGCCCTTTCTCGTCGCGGTCATGACCGATCTGCTCGATCCGAAGCCGCACGAGGTGGTGCTCGAGATCGGCACCGGGCTCGGCTATCAGGCGGCGATCCTGGCCGAGCTCGCGGGTCGGGTCTGGAGTGTGGAGATCGTCGAGGAGCTGGCTGCCGTGGCCGCGGCGCGGCTGGAGCAGCTCGGCTACACCAATATCGGCCTGCGCATCGGCAACGGTGCGCGCGGCTGGGCCGACCACGCGCCGTTCGACAAGATCCTGGTGACCGCCGCGGCCGAGACGGTACCGCAAGCGCTGCTCGAGCAGCTCAGGCCCGGCGGGCGGATGGTGCTACCGATGGGGCCGGCCACGGAGCAGCTCCTCACCGTCGTCGACAAGGACGCGGCCGGGCAGCTCGAGCAGCAGGCGCTGATTCCGGTCCGGTTCACCCAGCTCGAGACGGAATGACGAGGGGCCGGGGCAGGGCGCCCGCCGTCTCCGGCTGCGGCACGCCCTGCCCGAGGGCCGAAGCCGGACGGCGCGGAAGTCCCTGGCGAGGGTCTGTCCGCGAGCCTGTTCCTACTGGGCAGGAGCGGGGGGGTTCGCGCTCGGCGAGGGTGGCGGCACCACGGTGCCGCCGGCACCCATTCCCGGGGTCGCCGTTCCGGGGGCCGTGCCGGTTCCCGCCGGCGGCGGAGTCCTTGCCGCCTGGGCCGCCCGTTCCGCCGCCTCACGCTCCGCCAGGGTTTGGAACTTCGGCGCCTGCTCGAGCTGCTCGCGGCTGACATCGAGGCGCAGCACGAGATCCTGGTCCTCGTCCCGGCTCACCTTGAGCGTCTCCCAGGGCACGGCGACGTCCCGCTCGCCGATCCCGAGAAAGCCGCCCACGCCGACCACCACCGCCTTGAGCCGCCCGTCCGGGGCGAGCAGGACGTCGCTGATCTTGCCGAGCGACTGGTTGGCGCCGTTGTAGATCTGGGTGCCGATCAGGTTGCTGGCGAGCATCTCGCCCGGCCGTTCGGCATCGACGAAGTCGAGCTGGCTGGTACCGGGAGCAGCCGGTGCCGGCGTGGGAGTGGTGGTGCCGCCCGTCTGCGGGGGCGGCGCCGCCTGCTGTCCGGCGGGTGGGGTCGGCGTGGTGTTCTGCGCCAGCGCGGGCGCCGCGAGCAAGGCTGCCAACGCGGTCGCGAGCTGGAGCTGCCTGCGCATGACCATCTCCTCGGATAGAACGGCCACGGCAACAGGCCCGTGGCCTGTGGTCATGTGAACATGGATGGTGGTGACGGGTTCCACCTTGCGCGTCCAGCGGGAGGTGATCGGGGATGCCGGACGACGGAGACGCCCGGCATCCTGGCCGTCCTCTCGCGCCATCGACGGGCTCGGCGCCGGAAATCTTCAGCATTGGGTTGCTTTGACGCATTCAAGAGCGCTCGTAAGTTGATATGCCGATGGCGGCGGCAGGACGAGCCTGCCGATGACGCGAGCCCCCCGATGACGAGCAGGAAACGGACCGGGCGCCCCGGTATTGCCGGGAAAGCCTTCCGCGAGCTGAGCGAGGCGGCGATCCGCCGCTGCAGCCATGTGGGTCTGCGGACCCGCCTCATGCTGACCCACGGCTTGTGCATCGTGCCGCTGGTGCTCCTGATCGGCTTCGCCCTCGACCTGCAGTTCCGCAGCCAGCTCGAGCGCGGGGTCGAGCTGGCCGAGCACGCGGCCGAGCATCTCGCCGCCGAGCACGCATCGATCATGGGTCAGGCCCGCGACGCGCTCGAGCAGATCGCCAGGATCGGCCTCGAGGACGGAGGGGATCGAAGCCACTGCGATCTCGGGCTCGCCGACGTCGTCGCCGCGAACGACTGGGCCACGAACGCGGCCCTGCTTGCGCCCGATGGCACGGTCCGCTGCCACAGCTTCGGACGCCGCGCGCCGGCGAGCTATGCCGATTGGCGCCTGTGGGAGCGGGTGCGCGCCGCGGACGGCATGGTCGTGAGCGATCTGCTCGTGAGCAAGGTCACCGGCCTGCCGATCCTCGCCGCCGCCATGCCCCTGCGCGACGCAGGTGGGCGGCTCACCGGCATGGCGGCGGTCGCGATCGATCCCGACCTGCTCGTCAAATATCTCATGGCCCGCTTCCAGGACGTCGATCTCGTCGCCCTCGTGATCGACTCGGAAGGCAGGCTCGCCGCCCGCAAGCCCGAATCGCCGTTCGTCGGCCTCAGCATCGCCGCCACCCCGCTGGCGCAATGGGCGTTGGCAGGGGCGAGCGAGCCCGCCGAGTTCACGAGCCTCGACGGGATCGAGCGTCTCTACGTCCAGCGTCCGGTGCCGGGGACCGGCCTTCGGGTCGTGGTTGGGATCGAGGACAGCCGTCTCGTCGCCGGTGCCTGGCGCTATGGTCTCTTGGCTGCGCTCGCGGTCATCGGCACGCTCGCTCTCTCGGCGCTGATCGCCGGGGTCTCCTCGGCCGCGTTCGTCGTCCGGGATGCGCGGCGGATGGCGATGGCGGCCGAGAGCGGCCGGAATCTCGCCGGGGTCGAGCTCGGCCTCGCCGCGGCGCCGGAGCTCCGTGCGCTCCATGCCGCCTACCGCGCCATGGCGGAGCGGCTGCGCGACTATGCCGAGGCGAGCAGCGACTGGTGGTGGGAGACCGACACGGAGCACCGCTTCACCGCCTTCTCCGAGCGCTTCGAGGAGGTGCTGGGCATCGCACCCGCGCGGCTCCTGGGCCGGCATCGCTGGGACAGCCGCCGCGACGATCCGGCCGACGGCGACTGGGACGCCTATCGCCGCACGGTTGAGGCGCAGGAGCCTTTTCGCGACTTCACCTACGCGATCCTGGACGATGCGGGTAACCGGCGCGTGCTGCAGGTGAGCGGACGGCCGGTGTTCGATCCCGATGGCAGCTTCAAAGGCTATCGCGGCATCGGCCGCGACATCACCCTGCACCACCGGCTCGAGCAGGATCTCGCCGCTGCCGTGACCCGGATGCGCGCCGTCCTCGACACGCTGGTCGATGCCGTGATCACGATCAACCGCTCCGGCACGATCGAATCGGCCAACCCGGCTGCCGAGCGCATGTTCGGCTATCCGGTCGAGCGGCTGATCGGCCGCAACGTCGCCATGCTGATGCCCGAGCCGCATCGCAGCGCTCACGACGGCTATCTGCGCCGCTACTTCGCGACCGGCGAGAGCCAAGTCATCGGCCGGCATCGCGAACTCACGGCGCAGCGCGCCGACGGATCGGTGTTCCCGATCGAGCTCACGGTCGCTCCGATGCAGCTCGACGGTGCCACGATGTTCGTCGGCATCGTGCGCGACATCACCGAACGGCGGAAGGTCGACCAGCTCAAGGCCGAGTTCGTCTCGACCGTGAGCCACGAGCTCAGGACTCCCCTGACCTCGATCGTGGGCTCGCTGGCGCTGATCAGCGGCGGTGCCGTGGGCGAGATCCCCGAGCGCGCCAGGCGGATGATTCAGATCGCGCACAAAAACGGCGAGCGCCTGGTGCACCTCGTCAACGACATACTCGACCTCGAGAAGCTCGAATCCGGCCGCATGGAGTTCGATCTCGAGCCCGTGCGGCTGCGCCAGGCGCTCGAGCAGGCGCTCGAGGCCAACCGCCCCTACGCCGACAAGCACGAGGTCCGCCTGTGCCTCGCTCCCGGCGCCGACGACGGCACGGCGCTCGTCGACCAGCACCGCCTCGGGCAGGTGCTGGCCAACCTGATCTCGAACGCGGTCAAATTCTCGCCCGCAGGCGGCGAGGTGACGCTCGGGCTCGTGCGCGAAGGCGAGGAGCTCGTGCTCTCGGTCGCCGACCGCGGCCGCGGCATTCCGGACGCGTTCAAGAGCCGCATCTTCGGCCGTTTCGCGCAGGCCGACGCCAGCGACACGCGCGAGAAGGGCGGCACCGGGCTCGGCCTCAGCATCACGAAGAGCATCGTCGAGCGCCTGGGCGGGCGGATCGACTTCGAAAGCGAGCTCGGCCGCGGGACGACGTTCTTCGTCCGGCTGCCGGTCTGGTCGGGCGGCACGATCGAACCGGAGCGCACGGCGACACCGGCACGCATCCTGGTCTGCGAGACCGACACCGCCGCCGCCACTCGGCTGCGCGCCGTGCTCGAGAGCAACGGGTTCGCGGTCGACGTGACGCGCCCGACCGATCTCGCGCAGGCGATGGCGGAGAACGCTTATGCGGCGGTCATGCTGCACCTGCCACCGTCGGACGACGGCGACATCGGGCGCAGCCTGAGCGGTGCTGCTCCGGGCGCCGAGCCGCTGCCCGTGGTCGTGCTTTCGGCCGATGCGGCGGGGCTCGGCGGTGCTGCACCTCCCGAGCGGGCCGAAGACTGCGCCACCGGCGCTCGCCTGCTGCGCTCGATCGCAACAGCCGTGCACGGGCGCGCAGGCGCCACCCGGATCCTGCACGTCGAGGACGATCCTGACATCGCCACCGTGGTCGCCCAGGCGTTGGAAGATCCCGCGGTCGAGGTGGTCCGCGCCGCGAGCCTCGCCGAGGCCAGGCGGCGCCTCGCGCAGGACGGACCGTTCGACCTCGCGGTGCTGGATGTCGGCCTGCCCGACGGCAGCGGGCTCGATCTTCTGGACCCGCTCATCGGCCAGGGCGACGTGCCGACGGTGCCGACCATCATCTTCTCGGCGCAGGAGGTGCCCGAGATCTGCCGCAGCCGCGCGGCGGCGACGCTGATCAAGTCGCGGGCGAGCCTCGAAGACCTCGTGAGCACGGTGCAGACACTGGCCGCGGCGCATCGGCATCGTTCGGATCGGGCACGGCCGACGGTCGACGGCGGATCCCGGCATGACGTCACGGCAGAGGAGAGCGAAGCGTGGCAGAGCTGCAGCGCGTGATGTGCGTCGAGGACGAGGACGATATCCGCATCATCGCGGAGATGGCCCTCGCCGATGTCGGCGGCCTCGAGGTGATGACGTGCGCGTCGGGAGCGAGCGCGCTCGAAGCCGTGGCGGGGTTCGCGCCGCAGCTCGTCGTGCTCGACGTGATGATGCCGGGCATGGACGGGCCCGCCGTGCTGGCGCGGCTCAAGGAACGGGCCGACACCTGCCACCTACCGGTCGTGTTCATGACGGCGAAGGTGCAGCCTTCCGAGGTGGCGCGCCTCAAGTCCCTGGGTGCCGCCGACGTGGTGGCGAAGCCGTTCGACCCCATGACTCTGGCCGAGCAGCTCCGCGCCATCTGGGCGGGTCTGGGCGGGGAGGCCAGGCCGTGAGCGCCGCCCTTCATCTCGAGCAGGTCGTGGCGCAGCTCCGTGCCAGGTTCAACGACGAGCTGGTGCCGCGACTCGACCGGATCAGAGCACTCACGCGAGCGCTGCCCACCGATCCGGCGGCCATCCGCGAGCTGCAGATGGCGGTGCACAACATCGCCGGCATCGCCGGGACGTTCGGCCATCCGCGGCTCTCGGCGACGGCCGCGCGGATGGACGAGCTCTTGAGCCAGCGGGTCCCCGAGGCGATCGATCATGGCCTCCTGGCGCGGCTCGCCCAGGATCTGCATCCGGATACGCTGCTGGGCGAGCCGCCCGGCGGGTGAGCGCATCGTGCCGGCATCGCCCGACCCGGATCTGCGCTAGGATGACGATCGGGCAGGGCTGACGCGGCTCGCGCACCGGCGCTCGATTCGACCGGCGCGAGCCGGCCTTGCGTGCGGGAGGCGGCGATGCGTACCTTGGCCGAGCTCACCGGCGGCAATCTCTACCGCAGCGACCCCGACCTCGTGCGGCGGCTGGAGCGCGGCAGCGCGCCGACGCTGGACGGTCGGGATCGGGAACGGCTCGAGCGCTTCGGCGCGTTCGTGGCCGAGACGGTCGAGCCGGCGGCCGCCTACACCGACCGCTACGCCCCGCCCAGGCTCGAGCCCTGGGACGGGGAGGGGCGGCCGATCGACCGGATCGTCCGCAACCCGCTCCATGCCGCAGCGCATGCCGAGGTCTACCGGCACGGCTTCGTTGCCCTCAACCACGTACCCGAGCGTCGCCCCTATCGTCTCACCTTCGCCTTCGGCTACCTGCTGGCGCAGGCCGACATCTCGCTCCACTGCCCGGCGACGCTGACCGGTGCCGTCGCCTGGGTGCTGGACCGCCATGCGCCGGAAGAGCTGCGCCGGCGCTTCCTGCCGGCCTTCTTGCGCACCGACGGCACCGCCGCCACCGGCGCCACCTGGGCCACCGAGGTCGGTGCCGGGAGCGATCTCGGCGCCACGGCGACGGTCGCCCGGAGGACGGACGGGGAGGACGTCGGCCTCACCGGCCTCAAATGGTTCGCGAGCAACGCCGATGCCGATATGGCCCTGGTGACGGCCCGGCCCGAGGGAGCGCCCGCCGGGTCGGCCGGGATCGGCCTCTACCTCGTGCCGCGGCGGCTGCCGGACGGAAGCCTGAACCGCTATCGCATCCGCGCCCTCAAGGAGAAGCTCGGCACGCGCGGTCTCGCCACCGGCGAGATCGAGCTCGACGGCGCTGGCGCCTGGCAGGTGGCGGCACCGCCCGAGGGCCTGAAGGCGATGCTCGACGCTTTCGGCTACAGCCGTATCCACAACGCGATGGCGGCAGCCGGCCTGCAGCGCCGCGTGTTCCTCGAAGCCCTCGCGCACGCGCGCGGCCGCGAGGCGTTCGGCCATCCGCTCGCCACCTACCCGATGGTCCAGGACGTGCTGCTCGACCTGCTGGCCCGCCAGGAGGCGAGCCTGCTCCTGGCGCTCGAGGCGGCAGCAGCATTCGATGCGGCGCTCGCCGATCCTGCAGCCAAGCCCTGGCTCCGGCTCGTCACCGCGCTCGCCAAGTTCCAGACGGCGACTTGGGTGGTGCCGGCGGCGAGCGCTCTCGTCGAGCTCATGGGCGGCAGGGGCTATGTCGAGGACCATCCCGCCTCGCGCCTGCTGCGCGATGCCCAGGTCCTGCCGGTCTGGGAGGGCGGGGCCAACATCCAGGCGCACGAGGTGCTGCGGCTCCTCTCGGCCGGCAATGCGGCCGCAGCCTACGCGGCGCGGCTCGAGGGCGTGCTCGGGCGGCTGGAGGGGGGGCTCGGCGATCTCGCCCGGCCCGTGGCCGAGGCCCTCGCCGCCTGCCGTCGTGTCGCCGCCGGCCTCGCTGCGCGGCCGGAGGAAGGCAGCCGGATCGCGCGCCGCCTCGCCCGCGTGATGGCGGAAGCCCTCGCGGCAGCGCTCCTCCTCGAGGCTGCCGCTGCCGATCTCGCCGCCGGCGACGCGCGCAAGGCGCTCGTGGCGCGGCGCTTCGTCGAGGGCTGCCGTGAACGGCCTTGGGATCTCGTGGGCGGCGAGGGACCCTGGCAGCGCTGCTTCGCTGCCATCGTCGACCACGCGCCGATCGCCGCGAGCCTGCTTGCCGCCTGAGCCTTCCGCTCGCCTTGCATCGGTCGCTCCGGACGGCTAGGCGGGGTCGGCGAGGTGCCGGGGCCTCGCGTCATCCCAGCCGGCGGAGGAGAGCCTTGGCGCCTTCGGATCTGCGTCTCGAGTCCGTCTCGGGGAAGGCGGGCCTCACCAGCTTCATCGGTCTCACCCGCAGGATCTACGCGGGCGACCCGAGCTGGGTCCAGCCGCTGACGCTCGAGCGGCTCGATCACCTGAACCAGAAGAAGAACCCGTTCCTGCGCGCGATCGACGTCCGCTACTGGATCGCCTGGCGGGGGAGCGAGCCCGTGGGCCGGATCAGCGCCCAGATCAACCGGCGCC
Source organism: Benzoatithermus flavus (assembly GCF_037908215.1). Classification (NCBI taxonomy): domain Bacteria; kingdom Pseudomonadati; phylum Pseudomonadota; class Alphaproteobacteria; order Geminicoccales; family Geminicoccaceae; genus Benzoatithermus; species Benzoatithermus flavus. Next base: position 84,646 of record NZ_JBBLZC010000003.1, read on the forward strand.
ATCTCGAGCGCTACCGGGATGCTACCGGCCATTTCGGCTTTCTGGACGCGATCGACGATCCGGCCGTGTTCGCGGCTCTGCTCGGCGCTGCCGAGGACTGGCTGCGCCGACAGGGCATGCGCCGGCTCGCCGGGCCCTTCAACCTCTCGATCAACGACGAGTGCGGGCTGCTCGTCGAGGGCTTCGACACTCCGCCCAACCTGATGATGGGCCACGCCCGGCCCTATTACCGTGAGCGCGTGGAAGCACTCGGCTACACCAAGCTCAAGGACCTCCTGGCCTACGACTTCGACGTGGCCGCGCCTTGGCCGCCGGCCGCCCGGCGCCTCCTCGACCGGCTGCGCCGGATGCCGGGGGTGCGCATCCGCCCGCTCGACATGCGGCGCTACGAGGAGGAGATCGCCACCGTCTGCCGGATCTTCAACGATGCCTGGGCCGACAACTGGTGGTTCATCCCCTTCGGCGAGGACGAGGCGCTGTATCTCGCGAAGAGCCTGAAGCCGCTCGTCAACCCCGGCAGCTTCGCGATCGGCGAGCTCGACGGCGAGCCCGTTGCCATGACCGCGGCCCTGCCGAACCTCAACGAGGCGATCCGCGACCTCGATGGCAGGCTGCTGCCCTTCGGCTGGGCCAGGCTGCTCTGGCGGCTCAAGGTCAAAGGGCTCAAGACCGGCCGGATGCCGCTCATGGGGGTGGTAAGGCGCCTGCAGGGCACGCCCAAGGGAGCGGCGCTGGCCTTGGGCATCATCGACGCGGTCAAGAGCCACCACGCCGCCCGCGGCTACGAGCGCGCCGAGCTCTCCTGGATCCTCGAGGACAACGAGGCCGTGAAGGCCGTGATCCACGCCGTGGGTGCCGTGCCCTACAAACGCTACCGGATCTACGGCAAGGCGCTCGCCTGAGCACCCTGCCGTCACCCTCAGGCGGTCCGGGCCAGCGCCGCCCCTTCCTCGGTGAGTTCGGCCACCACGGCCGCGAAGCGCTCGATCACGACGTCTACCTGCGCGAAGCTGTGTGCCGCCGACAGGCTCGCCCGGAGCAGGCACAAGGAGCCGGGCGTGCCCGGCGGCAGGGCCAGGTTCACGTACACGCCGCGCTCGCGCAGCAGGTTCCAGGCGCGCGCCGCTGCGATCTCGCCGGGCAGCGGCACGGCGATCACCGGGCTCACCGGCGAGCAGGGCCTGAGCCCGATCCCGACCAGCCCCTCGTGCAGCCGCCGCGCGTTGGCCCAGAGCCGGGTGCGCAGGGTAGGGTCCTCCTCGATCCGCTGCAGGGCCGCACGTACCGAGGCGATGCTGGACGGGCTCGGCGAGGCCGTGAACATGTAGGGCCGGGCGCAGAAGCGGAGCAGGTCGAACTTCGGGTGATTCGAGGCGCCGAAGCCGCCGATGGCGCCCAAGCTCTTGCTGAACGTACCGACGACGAAGTCGACCTCCTCCTCGACTCCCTCGGCCTCGGCGAGGCCGCGGCCGGTCTCGCCGTAGACGCCGAACGAGTGCGCCTCATCGACGAGGAGCCAGGCGCCGTGCTTCTTTTTGACCTCGACGAACGCCTGGAGCGGGGCCGTGTCGCCCAGCATGCTGTAGAGCCCTTCGACCACGACGAGCTTGCACTCGCCCTCGGCACCCAGCCGGGTCAGACGCCTGTCGAGATCGGCGGGATCGTTGTGCCGGAAGCGCACGATGGTCGCACCCGAGAGCTTGCAGGCATCGTAGATGCTGGCGTGCGAATCGGCGTCGATCAGCACCACGTCGCGCGGGCCGGCGAGGCCCGCGATCATGGCGAGGTTCGCCTGGTAGCCGGTGCTGAACACCATGCAAGAGCGGCGCTTGAGGAAGCGGGCGAAGGCCTGCTCCAGCTCCTGGTGCGGCCCGTAGGTGCCGTTCGCGATCCTCGAGCCCGTGGTGCCCGTGCCGTAGCGCTCGAGCGCCTCCTGGGCCGCGGCGATGCAGGCCGGATCGTAGGTGAGGCCGAGATAGTTGTTGGTGCCGACGAGGATGGTCTCGCGGCCGTCGATCACGGCCTCGGTGGCCGAGCGCAGCTCGTCGATCCGCACCGCGAACGGGTCGGCGCCGAGCTGCAGGAGCTGCTCGTGGCGGCTCGCGAACGGCGCGTACTTGTCGAAGATGTCCATCATGCGCCCCCGCGTGCTTCGAGCTGCCGTTCGACGAGGGTGACGAGATCGGCCACCGTCGTCATGTCGGAGACGAGATTGATCGGGATGTCGATCTCGAACCGGTCCTCGACCTCCATGATGAGGTCCATGGCCGCAACCGAATCGATGTTGAGGTCGGCAGCGAGATCCGTCTCCGGTCCGATCGTGCGTCCGGCCGTGTTGAAGCGCTGGAGGATGGCGGCGACCTCGCCCAGAACGCGATTCGTATCGGTCATGATTCCCGCTTCCGTTGCAAAAATCCGTCACCGCCGCCGGTCGGCCGCGGCCCTTATAGCCAGCCGGCCTCGCGATACCAAGCGAGCGTCGACGACAGGCCGCGGGCGAAGCCGATCGAGGGGCGCCAGCCCGGCAGCGCCGTCATGGTGGCGGGATCGCACACCCAGTCCGGATGGAACAGCTCGGCCACCTTCCCGCGCCAGAGCAGCGGTGCCTGCCCGCGCGCCCGCGCGTAGCGCTCGAGCAGCCCGGCTGCAAGGAAAAGAGGTGCGCGGGGCAGGGGCACCAGCCTGACCCGTCGCCCCAGCACCCGTTCCGCGATGTCGGCGAGGTCGCGCCAGCCATAGCCGCCGGCGCGGCCGTCGTCGGGCTCGAGCACGGCCGCGGGCGGCAGCGTCGCCCCGAGCATCGCCACCAGAAGGCGGGCCAGATCCTCAACGTGCAGGAGCGAGAAGCGCGCGTCCGTCCCGGCGGGAGCCGCGAGCCAACCACGGGCGAGGCCCTGGATGATCGGCAGCGTGGCCCGATCGCCGGGACCGTAGACGGCAGGCGGGCGTACGATGGTGATCGCAAGCCGGTCGGCCCGTGCCCGCGCTTCCGCTTCGCCCAGCGCCTTGCTCTCGCCATAAGGCGAAAGGTGCGGCTCCCGCGCCGCCAGCGAGGAGACGTGGATGAACGGCCGGCCCGGCAGGGCCGAGGCGGCGGCTTCGGCGAGCCGGGCGGTCCCGGCGGCGTTGGCGGCGAGAAAGCCCGCACGGTCGGGCGCGTTGATCGCGCCGGCGACATGGACGACGGCATCGGCGCCCTGCACGAGTGCGCGCAGGCTCGCCTCGTCCGCGAGCGAGCCCGGCACGAGCTCGGCCCCGGTTGCGGCGAGCGCTTCGTCCTGCCGGCGCACGAGGGCGCGGACCGCATGGCCGGCCGCACGCAGCGCAGCCACCAGCGGCCGGCCCACGAAGCCCGTGGCGCCGGTCACCGCGACGGTGGCGGAGATCATGCCGGGGCGCTGCGACCGGCCTCGTCAGCTCGCGACGGCGAGCTGCTCGAGCTGGGCCCGCGCCCGCCGCTCGGGCGAGGCGGTCACGTCGCGGATGGCGCCGCTCAGATAGTCGGCCTTGACCGCGGCCCGGCTGAGCTTGCCCGAGGTGGTGAAGGTCAGGGAGCGGGTGGGAGCGAGCACCACCTCGCACTCCACGCCCGCGACCCGGCGCACCACGGCGGCGACGGCGGCGCGCAGCTCTTCCTGCGCCTTCTCGAGCATCGCCCGGCACTGCACCACGACCACCACCCGCTCGCGGTCGTCGTCGCCGTTGACGGCGAAGGCCGCGACGTCGCCGGCGCGCACACCGTCGAGCTGCTCCACCGCCCACTCCACGTCCTGCGGCCAGATGTTGCGGCCGCCGACGATGATGAGATCCTTGGTACGGCCGGTGATCACGAGCTGGCCGTCGACGAGGTAGCCCATGTCGCCCGAATCCAGCCAGCCGTCCTCGAGCAGCACGGCATGGGTGGCGACGTCGTTGCGGAAGTAGCCCTGCATCAGGCTCGGGCCCTTGATGCACACCCTGCCGACGCAGCGTTCGGGCAGGGCCCGGCCGTGCCCGTCGCGGATCTCGACCGCGTAGCCCGGCATCGGACGGCCGCACAGGACGAAGCTCCGGATCGCCCGCGCCGGACGGGTCTCGTCCACCGGCACGGCGCGCCGCTCGACCTCGAGTGCGCGGCCGCGGTCGATCGTATCGACCGCCACCCCCTGCCCGAGCGGGGCGAAGGTGACGGCGAGCGTCGCCTCGGCGAGGCCGTAGCTCGGCAGAAAGGCGCGCTCGTCGAAGCCGGCCTCCCGGAAGCGCTCCGCGAACTCGGCCAGCACGTTGCCGCGGATCATCTCGCCGCCGATCCCGGCGACGCGCCAGCGGCTGAGATCGAGGCCCTCGGGCACGCCGCTCTGCGCCCGGCGGGTGCAGAGCTCGTAGCCGAAGGTGGGGCCGAACGAGATCGTTCCACCGAGATCGGACAGGAGCTTGAGCCACAGGAGCGGCCGGCGCGCGAACGCCGTGCTCGGCAGATAGTCGACGGTGATCTGGTTCATCACCGGTGTCAGGCAGCAGCCGACGAGGCCCATGTCGTGGTAGAGCGGCAGCCACGACGTGCAGCGGTCGGTGGGCCCGAGCTTCAGCCCGTACACCGAGATGGCATGGGCGTTGGCGGCGATGGCGCGCTGGGTCACGAGCACGCCGCGGGGAAAGCTCGTGCTGCCGGAGGAGTACTGGATGTAGCAGGGCTCGTCGGGACCGAGCGGTGCGACGGGTTCGTCCGCAGCCGGCCAGGTCGCGATCTCGGCAGCGGTCGCGACCTCGACGACGCCCGTGGTTTCGGCTGCCTCCTTCAAAGTGGCCACGAGATCACCGGGCGCTACTGCCAAGCGGGCGCTGGCCGAGACGAGCATGCCGCGCAGCCGCTGCACGTAGGCGTCGTGCCCGCCGATATTGATGCACAGCGGCAGCGGCACCGGCACGAGGCCGGCATACTGGCAGGCGAAGAACGTGGTCACGAAGTCGGCCGAAGTCTCGGCCACGATCGCGACCCGGTCGCCGCGGTCGAGCCCGCGGCCTGCGAGACGGGAAGCGAGATCGAGCGCCCGCTCGCGCAAGGTCCGATAAGGCAGGACCTCGACGAGCTCGCCGCGTGCCGAGAAGAAATTGAAGCCGGTCTCCCCCTGTGCGGCATAGTCCAAGCCGGCGGCCAGGGTATCGAACCCCTCCGCCCGGAACGGCAGCAAAGGATTGGTCGTCGGCGTTGGCTTCATCGTGGTCATCGATAGCCTTGTCGGGTCTGTCCGCGGTTTCCCGGATCCGGCTCGGCGCCGAGGCCGCCACCTCGCTTGCACAGATAGAGAGTCGAAATTCCTGCTACCATTCACGTTCTGTTACGGTTTTTTGCGGCCGAGCTTTCGATATGGCCGTAAGCCCTTGATGTAGAAGCCTTCTACGTTGTCGAGGTGCCCGGAGCCGCCGACATGTGGTGGCGGCTAGTGCATTTTTGCCGCACTCTTCGGCGCGACTGCTGCGGTCGTGGAGCAGAACATTGGCGGCTAGCCCGCGTTCCGGCAGGGCAGGCGCGCGGTTGCGTCGCGTGCCGTGGTGTGTTTCTAGGCGGGATGTTGTCGGCCGGCGTCGCGCCCGGCCAGGGCGCCGCGGCGCCGTCCAGCAGGTGGCCGGTCGTGATCAACATTCTTAGGATCTTCTTCCGGGCGCGTGGCGCCAATCCCTGGGTCGTGCTCGCCTGCCTCATCGTGGCGAGCCTGTGCGAGGGGGTGAGCCTCGCCACCATGGTCCCGCTGCTCGGCGCCGCCTCGGGCTCGTCGCACCCGTCCTTCGTCTCGCGGCTGGTCACCGACACGCTGGACCGGCTGGGCCTCCATCCGTCGCTGGGCGCTCTGATCGCGGTCCTGGTCGGCTTCATGCTGCTGAACGCCGCGGTCTCGCTCTTCGCCATGCGCAAAGTCGGCTATGCCAACGCCGAGGTCGCGAACGACATGCGCGCGCGGCTGATCCGCCACCTTCTCGGCGTGCGCTGGAGCTATCTCCTCGATCATCCTGCCGGTCGGATCGCCAACGCCTTCAGCGGCGAGGTCAGCCGCTCGCAGCAGGCCTACCAGCTCGCGGCCCAGTTCGTGGCCGAGGCGGTCGAGACCGTGGTCATGCTGCTGCTCGCCGTGCTCGTGTCGTGGAAGCTGGCGCTCGGGGCGCTCCTTGTCGGGCTCTCGACCGGAAGCGCGGTTCACTTCCTGGTCCTGCGGGCGAAGAAGGCCGGCAGGCGCCAGACCGAGCTCACCAAGGAACTCGTGAGCCTTCTGACCGACACGATCGACAACCTGAAGCCGCTCAAGGCCATGGGAGCACAGCAGGCGTTCGCGGGCTTCTTCGAGCGCCGCCTGCACCGCCTGCGCAAGGCGCTGCGCCGGCAGGTCCTGAGCCGCGAGGCCCTGCGCAACGGCCAGGACGCGCTCCTTGCCGTCTGCCTGGGTGTCGCCGCCTACTTCGCGCTCGTCGTGTTCTCGAACTCGCTCGAGCAGGTGATCGTGGTGGGCGTCGTGCTCACCCGGACCGCCAAGGGCATCGGCCGGATGCAGACTTTCCTGCAGCAGGCGGTGATCGTCGAGGCCCCTTTCATGGAGGTCGAGAACCTGATCCGCGAGCTCGAGGAGAACCAAGAGAACCGGGGCGGCGGCGTCGAGCCCCGCTTCGAGCGGGAGATCCGCTTCGAGCGGGTTTCGTTCGGCTACGGTGCCAAGGGCGTCCTGCGCGAGGCCTCGCTCGAGGTTCCTGCGGGCAGCATCACCGTGCTCACCGGCCCCTCCGGCGCGGGCAAGACGACGCTGATCGACCTCGTCCTCGGCCTGCATCGCCCGCAAGCCGGGCGCATCCTGCTCGACGATCTCGACCTCGCCGCGGTCGATCTCCAGGCCTGGCGCACCCGCGTCGGCTACGTGCCGCAGGAGCTGATTCTGTTCCACGACACGGTGCTCGAGAACCTGACGCTCGGCGATCCCGCCTATAGCGAGCGCGATGCCGAGGAGGCGCTCCGGCTCGCCGGCGCTCTCGAGTTCGTCATGCAGCTTCCCGAAGGTATGGGCACGGTGGTCGGCGCCAAAGGGGCCAGGCTCTCGGGCGGGCAGCGGCAGCGCATCTCGCTCGCCCGCGCTCTGATCCGCCGTCCGAAGCTCCTGATCCTCGACGAGGTCACGAGCGCCCTCGACCCGGAATCGGAACGGGCGATCTGCCGCAACATCGCGGCCCTGCGCGCGCGCACGACCGTGCTCGCCGTGACCCACCGGCCAGCCTTCCTCGAGATCGCGACCCGCATCTACCACCTCGAGAACGGCAGCGTGCGCGCCATGCGCGAGCAGGAGCCAGCGATCCTCTGAACGCCCCTCAGGCCGTTGCCGTGACCCGGAACCGGCCGAGACCCAGGGCTTTCGCCACGGCACGCAGCCGCGGTCGCGAGATGTCGGGATCGGGCGCCATGTCGGAGACGGGCAGATGCAGCACGAGCTCGTCGCCCGCGATCTCGAGCCGGCTGCTCGCGAGAAGATCGGGTACGGCGGCCGACACCCGGTAGCCGAGCTGCAGCGTGGCCCCCAGGAGCTCCGCGCGCCTTCGCTCCGGCTCCGGCAGGAGCGAGAGGATCGGGCGGATGAACAGATCCTCGGGGCTGCCCTCGTAGCGGATGAAGCAGGCGTAGGCGAGGAAGGCGCGCTCGGCGTGGGTAAGGCCGATGAAAGGATACTGGGCGAGGCGATAGAACGCCTCGCGCGCGCGGAAGGCCGGATGCTCGCGCCAGGCCGAATCCGAGAGCTCGCATGCCGCGAGCCGCAGCCGCCGCTGCTCCGGCGTCTCGTTCGGGAACACCGATCGGGTCCATTCGCCCATGGCCCGGCCGATCGTCGGCACGCGCGAGCGCGTGCGGCCGAAATCATGGGCACCGGCGAGCAGCGGATCCTCCTGCAGCTCCTCGGGCGTGAGGCGCAGGAACACGCGCCCCTCGCGCAGGCCGAAGGCCGAGAACACGACCGCCTCGGGCTCGATCCGGCGCACGACCCGCTCGAGCAGGAGCGCCGCGGCGCGCACGGTCGGCATGCGCCTTCCCGGCATGCCGGGCACGGTCTTGAGCTCCTCGTCGTCGAGAGCGGCGATGCTGCGCCCGAGCTTGACCGCTTCCTCCGCCGTCAGGCGATAGTCGTGCACCACCTTGAGCGGCGTGTCGGTGATGGCGAGCCGGATGCGGGCGAGCGCCCGCCAGCCGCCGCCCACGACGTAGAACGATTGCCCGCGACACACTCCTTCGAGCCAGGGCAGGCTCGCGAGGCGCTCGTCGATCAGGCGTGTGGCCGCCGCCCGGTCTTCGAGCAGCATCCGGGTCACTGGCAGCGTGCCGAGCGGCAGGCTGCCGTAAGGGGCGATCGGCCCGTCCGGGGTCACGAGCGAGAGATCCACGCTGCCGCCACCGAGATCGCCCACCACCCCCCGCGGCCGGTGGAAGCTGTAGGCGACGCCCATGGCCGCCGTGTGCGCCTCCTCGTGGCCCGAGAGCACGGTGAGCGGCCGGCCGGTGGCGCGCCGGGCCTCGGCCAGGAACTCGGCCCCGTTCATGGCACGGCGCACGGCCTCGGTCGCGACGTACTCGACCTCGCGTGCGCGCAGCGCGCTCGCGATGTGGGCGAAGCGCCGGAGCGCGTGCAGCGCGCTGTCCATCTCCTCCCGGCCGATCCGGCCGGTGGAGGCGAGGCTCCTGCCCAGCGTGGAGACCGACTTCTCGTTGAAGAGGGCTATCGGCGCCCGGCACAGCCGCTCGTAGACGACGAGCCGGATCGAGTTCGAGCCGATATCGACGACGGCGAACGGCTCGTGCCGCTCGCCTTCCTGCGCGCGCGGCGCGCTGCGGGGTGAAGCTGTCATCGGCCTTAGACGGTCGCGCTGTCGGGGAGATAGGAAAGCTGCAGGCGCGTGACCCCCTGCTTCTTGAGGGCGCTGCCGCGGCCCGACAGGCTCGGGTTGGTCATGAAATAGATGTGGGCCGAGAACGCCTCCTCGTCGGGCTTGACCCGCTCGTACGTGCCGTCGGGCTTCAGGATCCAGCTGTTGGTCACGTCCTTCAGGTTCGCCACCATCACCTGCGACATGATCTGCTGATGACAGGTCTCGTTCTCGATCGGCACCAGCGTCTCCACCCGCCGCGAGAGGTTTCTCTGCATCCAGTCGGCCGAGGAGATGAACACCTTGGCCTTCCTGGAAGGGAGCCCCGCGCCGTTGCCGAAGCAGACGATGCGGGAGTGCTCGAGGAAGCGGCCGACGATGCTCTTCACCCGGATGTTCTCGGACAGGCCCGGCACCCCCGGCCTCAGGCAGCAGATGCCGCGGATGACGAGGTCGATCTTCACGCCAGCACAGCTGGCCTCGTAGAGCTTCGTGATGATCTGCTCGTCCACGAGCGCGTTCAGCTTGGCCCAGATCTGCCCCCTCCTGCCCGCGCGCACATGTTCCATCTCCTCCTCGATATGGTGCACCAGGGTCTCGCGCAGGTTCACGGGGGCCAGCGCCAGCTTCTCGAGGCCCACAGGTGTCGCGTAGCCCGTCATGTAGTTGAACGCCTTGGCGGCGTCGCGGCCCAGCGCCGGATCGCAGGTGAAGAACGAGATGTCGGTGTAGACCTTGGCGGTGACGGGGTGGTAGTTGCCGGTGCCGAAATGGCAGTAAGTGCGGTAACCGTCGGCTTCCTTCCGCACCACGAGCGAGACCTTGGCATGGGTCTTGAGCTGGATGAAGCCGTAGACGACCTGGACACCCGCCCGCTCGAGATTCCTGGCCCAGCGGATGTTGAGCTCCTCGTCGAAGCGCGCCTTGAGCTCGACCAGTGCCGTCACCGACTTGCCGGCATCCGCTGCCTCGATGAGCGCCGCCACGATCGGGCTGTCCTCGCTCGTGCGGTAGAGCGTCTGCTTGATGGCGACGACGTTGGGGTCGCGCGCCGCCTGGCGCACGAACTGCACCACCACCTCGAAGCTCTCGTAAGGATGGTGGACGACGAAGTCTTTTTTACGGATCGCGGCGAAGCAGTCGCCGTTGTAATCCTTGATTCGTTCGGGAAAGCGCGGGGTGAAGGCGGGAAACAGGAGCTCCGGCCGGTCCTTGACGATCACCTGCGAGGCATCGGCGAGGCCCAGGATCCCGTCGACCTCGTCCACGTCTTCGGGCTCGACGTGGAGGTGCGTCGTGAGGAAGGTGCGCAGCTTCTCGGGCATCGCCGCATCGATGCTGAGGCGGATCACGTTGCCGAGGCGGCGCCGCTTCAGCATGGTCTCGAACAGCCGGACCAGATCCTCGGCCTCCTCCTCGATTTCGATGTCGCTGTCGCGCAAGACCCGGAAGAAGCCGCCGCCCTTGCAGACGAAGCCGGGGAACAGGAAGTCCGAGAAGGCGAGGATGAGCTGCTCGAGACGGATGAAGCGCGCCTGTTCGCCCGGCAGCCGCACGAAGCGCTCGAGCTTGCCGGGCAGGAGCACGAGGCCGACCAGCGTGTCGCCCTTGCCCCGATCCAGCTCGAGCACCACGCCGATGCCGCGGTTCGGGATGAACGGGAAGGGATGGGCGGGATCGACCGCGATCGGCGTCAAGACCGCGATCGCCTCCTCCTCGAACCGCTTGCGTAAGAATGCGAGATCCTGGTCCGTGAGCTCGCTCGTGTCGAGGACGACCACCCCGTGCTGGCGGAGCTGGGCGGTGAGCTGGTGCCAGCAGCGCTGCTGCGCCTGGACGAGCGTGCTCACGCGCTGCTTGATCGCGGCGAGCTGCTCCTGGGGCGTCATGCCGTCGGCGGTCACCGGGGGGATGGGCAGCTTCGCGAGCTCCATCAGGCCCGAGACCCGCACCATGTAGAACTCGTCGAGATTGTTGTCCGAGATCGACAGAAAGCGCAGCCGCTCGAGCAGCGGATGGTTCGGGTTGTACGCCTCCTCGAGCACGCGGCCGTTGAAGGCGAGCCACGAGAGCTCGCGGTTGATGAAATGCTCGGGCCGGATCTCCGGCATCGCCGGTGTGGCCGGCCTGGCATGGCGATCGGCCGCCGCCTCTCCATCGCGGTGGATGACGGCAGCTCCTGCGTCGACGCGATCTGCGGTCATGGCCCTGCCTTCTGCCGCATCCTTGCGGCGCGTGCACCATGCGTCCGGTCCGTGGCGGTTCTATAACCACTTCGGGCCGCGCTTGTCATGCGATCGGGCCCGCCACGCGGGAGCCATACCTCAGCATGCTGGAGCTTCTCCTTTTCCGCCACGCCAAATCGCGTCGCGACCAGCGTGGGATCGAGGACCATGAGCGCGACCTCGCCCCGCGTGGCGAGGCCGCCGCCCCGCGCATGGGCCGCCTTCTGCGCGAAGAGGGGCGCATCCCGGACCTCGTGCTCTGCTCGAGCGCCAGGCGCGCCGAGCGGACCTGGCGCCTCGCCGCCGCCGAACTGGGTGCCGCAGCACCGGAGGCGTTCTTCAGCCGCGAGCTCTACATGGTCCCGCCCGAGCGGCTCCTGGAAGGCATCCGCCGCCACGGGGGCGAGGCACGCCGCCTGATGCTGGTCGGCCACAATCCCGGCCTGCAGGAGCTGGCGCTCCTGCTCGTCGGCGAAGGCAAGGCCGGGCCGAGAGCCAGGCTCGCCGAGAAGTTTCCGACCGCCGCCATCGCCTGCATCACCTTCGATGCGCCGGGCTGGGACCGGCTCAGGCCGCATTCCGGACGGCTGGAGGCGTTCTGGCGGTCGCGCGATCTCGACTGAGGTGCTCGCCCGCGCTCGGCCGACGGCAGGCTCGGAAGCGATGGCGCGTTCCTCGGCGAGGGCTGCGACGCCGGCCGCTTCTGCTGCCCGTCCTGCGGCAGCGTCCTCGGATCCCGTACGTCGAGACTATGGTCGCGCTCCTGGTGATTGGGGTCTACTGCCGCATCGGCTGGATTCGAGCTGGCATCCACGGGAGGTGAACCATGACAGCGACACAGGCCGACAAGCGGCGCATCGGCCGCGGCGAGGCACGGAACAAGATCGTCACCCTCGAGGCGGCGGCGGCTCTCGTCCGCAGCGGCGACACGATCTGCACCTCCGGTTTCGTCGGCATCGGAACGCCGGACGACCTGCTCTCGGGTATCGAGCAGCGCTTCCTCGCCACCGGGGAGCCCAAGGATCTCACCCTCCTGTTCGCGGCCGGCCAGGGCGACGGCAAGGAGCAGGGCCTGAACCGGCTCGGCCACGACGGGCTCCTGAAGCGCGTCGTCGGCGGCCATTGGGGCCTCATCCCCAAGGTGGCGCGGCTCGCGGTTCAGAACCGGATCGAGGCCTACAACCTGCCCCAAGGCTGCATCTCGCATCTCTACCGCGACATCGCCGCCGGCAAGCCGGGCACCTTCTCGAAGGTGGGCCTCCACACCTTCGTCGACCCGCGCCAGGCCGGGGGCAAGATCAACGCGCGGACCAAGGAGGACATCGTCCGGCTGATCGAGATCGACGGCGAAGCGTGGCTCTACTACAAGGCCTTTCCGATCGACATCGCGCTGATCCGCGCCACCACCGCCGACCCCGCCGGCAACCTCACCATGGAGCGCGAGGCGCTCACCCTCGACAATCTCGCCATGGCGATGGCGGCCCGGAACTCGGGCGGGCTCGTCGTCGCCCAGGTCGAGCGGGTCGCGGCCCTGGGCTCGCTCCATCCGCGCGCGGTCAAGATCCCGGGCATCCTGGTCGACGCGGTGGTGGTCGCGAACCCTGCGAACCATCGCCAGACCTACGCCACCGTCTATTCGCCCGCCTTCTCGCAGGAGCTGCGCGTGCCGCTCGAGAGCCTGCCGCCGATGCAGCTCGACGCGCGCAAGATCATCGCAAGGCGCGCGGCCATGGAGCTCACGGCCAACAGCGTCGTCAATCTCGGCATCGGCATGCCCGAAGGTGTCGCCTCGGTCGCCAACGAGGAGAAGATCCTCCCCTTCATCACCATGACCGCCGAGCCCGGCGTCATCGGCGGCGTGCCGGCCTCGGGGCTCAACTTCGGCGCCGCGGTCAACACGGACGCGATCATCGACCAGAATCAGCAGTTCGACTTCTACGACGGCGGTGGGCTCGACCTCGCCGTACTCGGCATGGCCGAGTGCGATACGGCCGGCAACGTCAACGTCAGCCGCTTTGGCCCCAAGCTCGCCGGTGCGGGCGGCTTCATCAACATCAGCCAGAACGCGCGCGCGGTCGTGTTCACCGGCACCTTCACCGCGGGCGGGCTCGAGGTCGCGGTCGAGGACGGGAAGCTCCGGATCGTTCAGGAAGGCCGGGCCCGGAAGTTCGTGGCCGCGGTCGAGCAGATCACGTTCAACGGCGCTTACGCCGCCGAGCGCGGCCAGCCCGTGCTCTACGTCACCGAGCGCTGCGTGTTCCGGCGCGCTGCGGCCGGGGTCGAGCTCGTCGAGGTGGCACCCGGCATCGACATCGAGCGCGACATCCTCGCCCACATGGACTTCGAGCCCATCATCCGCGCTCCCGATCTCATGGACCTGCGCATCTTCGTGGATGTGCCCATGGGGCTCGACCGGTCCCTGTTCGACCTCGATCTCGACCGGCGCGTCACCTTCGATCCGAAGCGCGACACGCTCTTCCTCAACTTCGAGGGCCTGCGCGTGCGCACCGGCAACGACGTGGACGCGATCAGGGCCGCGGTCGAGCGCCGCTGCCGCGAGATCGGGCATCGCGTGCCGGTGGTCGTCAACTACGACAATTTCCGCATCGACCCCGAGCTGGTCGACGCCTACGCCGCCATGGTCCACCACATGGAGCAGAGCTGGTACACCCACGTCACCCGTTACACGAGCAGCGCCTTCCTGCGGCTCAAGCTCGGCGACGCGCTCGAGCGGGCCGGGGTGCGGCCGCATCTGTTCGAAAGCGCGGAGCTCGCGGCGCAGGTGGGGGGGACGTGAGGAGCCGGGAAGAGCCGATGGCCCTGCCCGGACCCGTCGTCCCGGCCCTCGGGGCCCTTGCGCGGCCTTGCACGCCTGCGCGAGCTCGCGGCGGCCGGAGCGGGCGGCGGCGAGCCGCTCGAGCTCGAGGGCGTTCCGGGGCCGCAGGCTCGCCCGCGGCTCGTCGAGATGCCGCGCCCATCCGGCCGGGTCCTCGCCGGGCCGGGCAGGAGGCCCGAGCCCGGCCGGATAAAGGAATATAGCCAAGAAAAGTGGCGACCGGCCGGGCGGGGCGCGGGTGCGAAACGGGCTGCCGGCGCACAGGCCCGGACGCTCGCGGTGTGGTCTTCGCGAGCTCCGCCTGCTAGAATCGGGTCCGGGATCGCCCGCTGGCGGGAGGGCCGTCCGATGCCCTTGTTCGTCTCACAGGGTCGCTACACCGAGGGCGCGATCAAGGCGATGCTGGCCAAGCCCGAGGATCGCACCGCCGCCGTGGCCAAGCTGGTCGACCGGGCGGGAGGCAAGCTGATCGCCTTCTATCTGCTGTTCGGCGAGTACGACTGGATGATCGTCTACGAGGCGCCGAGCGGGCAGGAAGCCGCGGCGATCATGCTCGCCGCGGTGGGCGCCGGTGCGATCACGAACACCAAGACCATGCTGGCGATGAGTGGAGCCGAGGCGCAGGCGGCGTTCGAGCTCGGCCGCGCTCTCGGGGCGGAGCACGGGGTTCCGGGTCCGTCCCGAGCCGGCCGGCCATGATGCCGCCGCGGTCGGGAGGTCCGCCATGGAGCGGGCACGACGCATCGAGACCAATCCGGAGATGATGCCCGGCGAGCCGGCGATCCGCGGCGCGCGCATTCTGAAACCGGCTCGTATGGTCTCGCTGTGCTGGTTGATTGCGTAGGGCGTTCCCGAAACTTCGGGACAGGGATGTCGTCGGAATATCAACCTAAAAAGAACAACGCGGCATCATCGGGCGCCGGCGCCGTGCCTCTCCCTCGGAAGTTCTCGGAATATCTCCCCTCGCGAAACGTCGGGCCATGAACGGGATGGTCCAAGTGGCCTCTCGTTGCCGTGTCCGGTGGCGTCGCCTCGGGCGCCGTGTCGTCCGGAGCGGAGCGGTGCGCCGCATGGAAGGGAGCGGGCGATGCGACGAGGGCTGCTGGCTCTGATTCTCCTCGCGGCCGGGATGCAGGCGCCACGGGCGCACGCGTTCCGGAACGTCCTGATCGACGGGAACGGGCCGGGGGAGGCCTGGGGCAAGGCGGTGGGCGACATCGACGGCGACGGGCGCAAGGATCTCGTCGTCGGCGGCTTCGATCCGCGCCATCCCGGCCTCTACTGGTACCGGAACCCGAGATGGAGCAAGGCCGTCATCGACGCGAGGGTCCGCATCGGCACCGACATCGAGGTGGCCGACCTGAGCCGGGACGGGCGCGCCGACGTGGCCGCGATCTTCTACGAGCGCGGACGCTACGGCCTCGTCTGGTACGAGAACACGCCGGCCGGCTGGCGGCGGCACGTCGTCGATGCGAACAGGATGCTGCACGACATCGAGGTGAAGGATCTCGACGGCGACGGCCGGCCCGACGTGGTCGGCCGCGGCTGGGGAGCCGGGGGCAGAGCGCTGCACGTCTGGCGGCGGACGGCGGCGGGTGGCTGGGCGCACAGCCGGATCGGGCTGCCGGAGGGCGGGGAGGGGCTCCTCGCCGTCGATCTCGACCGCGACCGCAGGCCCGATCTCGCCGTCGGCAAGTATTGGCTCGAGAACGTGAGCCGGCCCGGTGCCGTGGCGTTCCGGCGTCACACCTACAACCTCGCCGCCCCGGCCAACGCCTACATGGCGGCCGGCACCATCGACGGCGACGGGCGAGTGGACCTCGTCGTCTCGCCGGCGGAACGGGCCGGACAGTACTACCGCGTATCGTGGTTCCAGGCACCGGCCGACCCGAGGGCGGGAACGTGGACCGAGCACGTGATCGAGAACCGGGTCGAGTGCGTGGTCCATTTCGCAGGTATTGCCGACTTCGACCGGGACGGCCACGACGACGTGGCCACGGCCATGATGCAGCAGGGCCGCAATCCCAAGATCAAGATCTACTACAACCGGCGCGGCGACGGGACGTTCGGCCCGCCCACGATCGTCGCGCACACGAGCTCGCACAGCATGCGGATCATCGACGTGCGCAACAATGGCTGGCCGAGCCTGTTCGGCGCCGACTGGAACAGGTCGCCGCGCACGCCGGTCAGGATGTGGGAGCAGCCGTAGGAGCCGGGCTCCGGCGGCGCCGGGCGGGGCGACACCACTGCTCGGGCAGCGGCATCGATCTCCTCGCCCGGCACGAGCCGGGCGAGGAGATCGCGCTTTTGGGAGGCGTGCTGGATGTCGTAGTCGCCGGGCTCACCGTCGGCACCGATATCGTCATACCGTCTTCTTCGACCTCGACGGTGCGCTCCTCCGGGAGCGGGCGAAGCTCGATGTAGAGGCTTCGGTTGCCTTGTCGTAGCTCGTCCTCATGGGTGGAAATCCTGAGAGCTAAGGGGGCGTGACACTCCCTCGGTCTCCATCCTCGTCAGCTCAGCCGCTTGCCGCGGTCCTTCAGCACCTCGCGCGCGGCGTTGTGGCCGGGGATGCCGGAAACGCCGCCACCGGGGTGCATGGAGCTGCCGCAGACGTAGAGGCCGCGGACAGGGGTGCGGTAGTCGGCGTAATGCGCGGCCGGGCGGGTGAAGAAGATCTGGTCGGGGGCGAGCTCGCCGTGGAAGATGTGGCCCTGCGGCAGGCCGACGATGCGCTCGAGGTCGGGGGCCAGGAGCACCTGCATGTCGATGATGTCGTCGCGCCAGCCGGGGGCGAAGGTCTCGATCGCGTCGAGCACCTTGTTCACGAAGTTGTCGCGCTCCTGCTCCCAGGTGGCGCCTTTCAGCTCGTAGGGCGCATGGCCGCCGAACAGGTTGACCACGTGCTTGCCGGGCGGGGCCAGGGTGTCGTCGCGCATGGTGGGGACGACGGGGGTGACGAAGGGCTTCTGCGAATACCAGCCGTACTTCGCGTCGTCGTAGGCCCGTTCGAGATAGTCGATGTCGGGCGCGATGTGGACGTAGGTGGGATAGTCGAAGCCGGTCTTGGCGGGGTCGAACGAGCGGTACCGCGGCGGGCGGTGGCAGGCGACGTTGATCTTGAACGCGGTCGAGAAGGTGCGGTAGCCGCGGATGTCGCGCAGGTAATCTTCGGGCAGGTGCCGGGGTGCGACGAGGCGGGTCATCAGGGTTTTGGCGTCGACGTTCGAGATCACGACGGGTGCCCGGTAGTCCTCGCCCTTCTCGGTGACGACGCCGACGGCGCGGCCCTCCTCGACCAGCACCTCCCGGATCGGGCTGTCGGTCCTGATCTCGAGGCCGAAGCGGGCACCCGACCGGGCTATCGCCTGGGTGATCCTGCCCATGCCGCCCTTGATGAAGCCCCAGCCGCCCGCTCCTGCGTGCTCGCCCATGATGTGGTGCAGGAGCACGTAGGCCGAGCCCGGCGTCTTGGGGCCGGCGAAGGTGCCGATCGAGGCGTAGTAGGCGAGCGCCGCCTTGACGATGTCGCTCTCGAACCACTGCGAGAGGTAGGCGTCCGCCGACTGGGTCAGGAGGTCGAGGATGCGGTAGAAGCGGGTGCCGATCTTCCGGTACTCCCAGACCAGCTGCGCCGTTTCCTTGAAGTGCCGCCAGTCGGCCTGCGTCGGGTCGACCGGGGTCGCGAACAGGAGCTTGCGCACGACCTGGAGCGCTTCCTGGAGATAGGCGTCGAAGGCAGGATAGACCTCGGCGTCCTTCTTCGAGAAGCGGGCGAAGTTTTCCTGTGTCTTCTTCATGTCGTCGGAGAAGACGAGATAGTCGTCGCCCCAGAGCGGACAGAACAGATCGTTTGCCGGCAGCACCTCGAGGCCGAACTTCTTGAGCTCGAGGTCGGCGATGATCCTGGGATGCAGGATACTCATCACGTAGGAGAAGATCGAGGCCCTGAAGCCGGGGGTGAACTCCTCGGTGACCGCAGCCCCGCCGAAGATCGGCCGGCGCTCGAGCACGAGGGTCTTGAGGCCCGCCTTGGCGAGATAGGCGCCGCAGACGAGGCCGTTGTGGCCGCCGCCGATGATGAGCGCGTCGTAACGGTTGGCCGCCATGGCCACTCCCTGTCGTCTCGGTTCTTGGTCCCGAGTCTGCCAGGGCCGGGCGGGTGCCGCAATCGCCGGCGAGCGCGGGGCGGGAATGCGCGAAGGCCGGTCAGAGATCCTCCGGCAGGGCCTGCCGCAGGCTCGCGATCCCGGCCCAGGGGTCGGGTCGGTTCCGCAGGAGCCCGGGCACGGTGCGCACCGTGAAGGTGGCGGGATCGAGGCCCGGTCCAAGCTCGTCCCAGGCCAGCGGCATGGCGACGGGCGCTCCCGTACGGGCACGCGGGCTGTAGGGCGCGACGGCCGAAGCGCCGCGGGCGTTGCGCAGCCAATCGACGAAGATCCGGCCGCGGCGCTCGGCCTTGCGGATCGCGGTCGTGAGCCGGTCGGGGGCTGTGGCGGCGAGGCGCTCGGCCAGGGTCTTGGCCGCCGCCTGATGCGCGGCCCAGCCATGGGCGGAGGCGAGCGGGACGACGACGTGGAGGCCTCGGCCGCCCGTGGTCTTGACGAAGCTCGCGAGGCCGAGCCCCGTGAGCATCTCCCGCGCGATTCGGGCCGCTGCCACGACTCCCTCGAACGGAGCACCCTCGCCGGGGTCGAGATCGAGGATCAGACGGTCGGGATGCTCGGGCGTGGCGGCCCTGGCCGGCCAGGGATGGAGCTCGAGCACGCCGATCTGGACGAGGGCGATCAGGCCGGGAAGGTCGCGGACGGCGAGATAGGGCTCGGGCTCGCCGGGAATCGCGACGGTCTCGACCCGGTCCGGGACCGTGGCACCGGGATGGCGCTGGAAGAAGCAGGCTTTGCGTCGGCCTTGCGGGCAGCGGACAAGCGAGAGCGGCCGGCCGGCGAGCTCGGGCAGGATCCAGTCCGCGACCGTCTCGTGGTAGCGGGCGAGCTCGCGCTTGGTGATGCCCTGCTCGGGGAAGAGCACGCGGTCGGGGTGGGTGAGGGCGATGCCGGCGACGAGCGCGGGTTCCTGCTCGGGCTCGGGGCGGCGGCGTGCTGCCATGCGGCTCACGCCGTCCTGCGGCCGTGGCCGCGCGCGGGCTTCGGCGCCGCCGCCTCGTTGGCGTTGGCGCTCTCCTGGAGATCGTCGAGGCTGCGCTTCAGGGCCTGCATGAGGTCGATGATCTCGGCCGGAGGCCGTTGCGGTGCCTTGCGTCTGGGCTTTCTGCCCTCGAGCTTGCTCTGAATGAGCGCTCGCAGGGCCGCCTCGTAGTCGTCCTTGAACCGGCCGGGCTCGAACGGGGCCGACTTCTGCTCGATCAGCGCCTTCGTGAGCTCGACCATGCGCGGGTCGGGCGGGGTGGTGTCGAGCGTGCCGAAATACTGGTCGGCGGCGCGCAGGTCCTCGGCGTAGCGCAGCGTCTGGAGCATGAGCCCGTGGCCGCAGGGCCGCACCGCCACCACCCGCTCGCGCCGGTGCAGCACCACCTCGCCGATACCGATCCGCCCGGTCTCCTTGAGCGCGGTGCGTAAGACCGCATAGGCGTCGCCGCCGATCTTGTCGGCGGGGAGGAGGAAGTAGGGCGTGTCGACGTAGATGTCGTCGAGCTCGCGGGCGTCGATGAACTGCTCGAGCTCGATCGTGTCGCTGGCCAAAGGTGCCACCGCCTTCAGCTCCTCGTCCTCGAGCAGGACGTGCCGGCCCTCGTCCACCTCGTAGCCCATCACGATGGCGTCGTTCTCGACCGGGCCCTTGCCGGGCACCACCTTCTCGTAGCGCACCCGCTCGCCCGTGGGCTTGTGGATCTGATGCAGGTGGATGTCCCGGCTCGTGTCGATCGCCGGGTAGAGCTGGACCGGGAACGTGACCAGCGAGAGGCGGAGATAGCCTTTCCAGTAGGCGCGCGGTGCCATCACGTCACTCCCGTCCAGCCACGGCCGATACCCTCGTCGGCGTCCAATCAACGGCCGGCCGTAGCACGAGGTTGCTTGGAACAAAAATGGAACATATATAGACGAGTCAAGATCATCGGGTGCAGGGGATGTCGCTGCAGCAAAAACTCGGACGTCTCGCGGAACCGGCCGTCTCGCTGCGCTCCTCGCCCGCGCCGCTCGAGATCACGCTCGAGCATCAGGCCGACTTCGCGGGCTGGCGGGCAGCGGCGCGACGTCTGTGGGCCGCAGGCGTGCCGCCCGAGGCGGTGCGCTGGCGCGTGGACGGCGCCCAGCCGAGCCTGTTCGAGGCGAGCCTGGACCCGGCGGTCGCGGCTGCGCCGCGTGCGGTCTGCAACGTGCCGCGGCGGTTTCTCGAACTCGCCGAAAAGGTGGCGCTCCATGCCGATCCGGGGCGGTTCGCGCTGCTCTACCGCCTGCTCGTCCGGATCGGGCGCGGCGAGCGGCAGCTCCTGAGCCGCTCCGGTGATCCGGACGTCGAGCGGGCCGAGGCGATGGCGGCGGCGGTGCGGCGCAGCGCCGCCAAGATGAAGGCGCTCCTGCGCTTCAAGGAGGTGACGACCGGGGAAGGCCGGTGCTTCGTCGGCTGGTTCGAGCCCGAGCACTACGTGCTCGAGCGGGTCGCTGCCTTCTTCGCCGACCGGTTCGGGACCATGCGCTGGGCGATCGCCACTCCCTATCGCAGCGTGCGCTGGGACGGCGAGCGGCTCCGCTTCGGCCCCGGTGGCCGGCGCGGCGAGGTTCCGGCCGAGGATGCGCCCGAGGCGGCCTGGCGCGCTTTCCATGCCGGTATCTGGCAGGCGGCGCCGGCATCGGGCGAGCCGGCGCGCGAGGGCAAGGGGGTGCCGCTGCCGGAGCGCCCGGTGCCTGCGGACCGGCCGGAGCCCTCGACCCTGGCCGAGGCCAGGGAGGCGGCGGCCGCCTGCCGCGCTTGCCCTTTATGGGCGCGGGCGACGCGGACCGTGTTCGGCGAGGGGCCGCGCGATGCGGCGGTGATGCTGGTGGGCGAGCAGCCGGGTGATCGGGCGGATCGCGAGGGGCGGCCCTTCGTGGGGCCGGCGAGCCGGGTGCTCGACCGGGCGCTGGCCGATGCCGGACTCGACCGCAGCGTTCTCTATCTCACCGACGCGGTCAAGCACTTCAAGCACGTGCGGCGCAGCCAGCGCCGCATTCGGCAGACCCCGGAGCGACGCGAGATCGAGGCCTGCCGCCACTGGCTCGAGCTCGAGCGGCGGCTCGTGCAGCCGCGGCTGATCGTTGCCCTGGGCGTCGTTGCGGCAGAAGCGCTCCTCCGCCGGCCGGTGTCACTGCAGCTCGAGCGTGGCCGGATGATGGAGCTTCCGGACGGGGGCGGACACGCCCTCGTGACCGAGCATCCCTCGGCCATCCTGCGCATCCCCGATGCGGCGGCACAGGCGCGGGAATATCGCCGGCTCGTGGGCGATCTGCTGCTCGCCGTGCCTTATCTCCGCCGTGCCGCCTGATCGCCGTCCATGGGCTCTTTGCTGCCGGACGACGGCCTGGCCGCGAGATGGCCGGTATTCCATGAAGCGGAAAGGAAACTACATCCTGCCCGACGGGTTTCCCGTTCGAGCTTTCGTCAGTTGACCAGGGAACGAGCGACATGCGGATTGCGCAGATTGCGCCGTTGATCGAAGCTGTACCGCCGCGCCTTTATGGCGGGACCGAGCGTGTGGTAGCCTATCTCACCGAAGCGCTCGTCCGGCTCGGTCACGAGGTGACCCTGTTCGCGAGTGCCGATTCCGGGACCTCGGCCGAGCTCGTGCCCTGCGCACGCCAGGCTCTGCGCCTGGATGCCGACGTGCGCGACCCGCTGCCCCACCAGATCCTGCAGCTCGAGCTGGTGCGGCAGCAGGCGCAGCGGTTCGACGTGCTGCACTTCCATACCGATTATCTGCATTTCCCGCTGTTCCGGCCGATCGCCGAGCGGACGGTGACCACGCTGCACGGCAGGTTGGATCTTCCCGACCTGCACGGCATCTATCGCGAGTTCCGCGACATGCCCGTGGTCTCGATCTCGAACGATCAGCGCCGGCCGATGCCCTGGGCGCGCTGGGTCGGCACCGTCCATCATGGGCTGCCGCTCGATCTTCTGCCGTTCACGCCCGAGCCCAGAGGCGGCTATCTCGCCTTTCTCGGCCGGATCTCGCCCGAGAAGCGGCCGGATCGGGCGATCGAGATCGCCTGCCGCGCCGGCCTGCCGCTCAGGATCTTCGCCAAGGTCGACCGCGCCGACGAGCGCTACTTCCACGAGCGGATCGCACCCATGCTCGACCACCCCCTGATCGAGTTCGTGGGCGAGATCGGCGATGCCGAGAAGGGCGAGGCGCTGGGCCAGGCCTTGGCGCTCCTGTTCCCGATCGACTGGCCGGAACCCTTCGGGCTCGCGATGATCGAAGCCATGGCCTGCGGCACGCCGGTGATCGCGTTCCCGTGCGGGGCGGTGCCGGAGGTGGTCGACGAGGGTGTGACCGGCTACGTGGTCGGGAGCATCGATGCGGCCGTGGCCGCGGTACGGCGGGTGCGCGAGCTCGACCGCCGGCAGGTGCGGCGCCGGTTCGAGGAGCGCTTCAGCGCCGAGCGCATGGCGAAGGACTATCTCGAGATCTACGATCGATTGGCTTGGCGGAGTCACAGGGCAGAAGCGGCGTGATCCGCAGGGGGCGACGGCCATGGACCTGAAGGACGGCACGGGCGGCCCGGCCACGCCGCCCCATTACATCGCGAGCGCCAAGTCGCTGCCGGAGCGGCGGCTGCGCACGCTCAAGCACGCCGATGCGTTCGCGATCCTGGATCCGTTCGGAGACATCCCGGGCGACGAGGGGGCGCCCGAGGGACTCTACGTCAAGGATACGCGTGTGCTCTCGTGCTGGCGGCTCGAGGTGGCTGGGGCGAGGCCGCTCCTCCTGGGCTCGGCGGTGCGCAACGACAACGCCTTCCTCTCGTGCGATCTGACCAACCCCGATCTCGTCGCGAACGGGGAGGTGGTGGTACCGCGCGACAACCTGCATCTGCGGCGGATCGGCCTCCTCGAGGAAGGCGGCTATGCCGAGCGGCTCGTCATCGAGAATCACGGCATGGGGCCGGTCGAGCTTGAGCTCGACTACCGGTTCGCGGCCGACTTCGCCGACATGTTCGAGGTGAGGGGCGAGAGCCGACCGAAGCGGGGCCGCCTGCTGCCGCCCAGGGTCGAAGGCGAGGAGGTCGTCCTCGCCTATGACGGGCTGGACGAGATCCGTCGCACCGTGCGGCTGCGGTTCGACCCGAAACCACACGAGCTGACCCCGGACCGGGCACGGTTCTTCATCCGGCTCGGGGCCGGCGAGAGCGCAGCCTTTCACGCCTCGATCGGTGTCGCGATCGGCGGCGACGTGGCCGGGCGGAGCCCGCCCGCCTTCCTGCCGGCGCTGCGCGGCAGCCAGCTCACGGCGATCCGCCATCTGGCACTCTTGCCGCAGCTCTCGGCCTCGAGCCAGGACTTCTCGGTCCTGCTCCGCCGCTCCAGGGCCGATCTCGCCATGCTGGTGACACCGACTCCGCAAGGCCCGTACCCTTATGCCGGCATTCCCTGGTTCAGCACGGTGTTCGGCCGCGACGGGCTGCTCACGGCCCTCTCCTGCCTGTGGCTGGCACCCGGAATCGCCGAAGGGGTGCTGCGTTTCCTCGCCGTGCATCAGGCGACCGACTACGACGCCTTCGCCGATGCCGAGCCCGGCAAGATCCTGCACGAGATGCGCAACGGCGAGATGGCGAACCTGGGGGAGGTGCCGTTCGGCCGCTACTACGGCAGCATCGATTCCACGCCCCTTTTCGTGCTCCTGGCCGGGGCCCATCTGGAGCGGACCGGCGACGTGGCGTTCGCGCGCGAGCTCTGGCCCGCGATCGAGGCAGCCCTCGGCTGGATCGGGAAGGACGGGGATCGCGACGGCGACGGCTTCGTCGAGTACGGGCGCCGCGCCGAGAGCGGACTCGTCAACCAGGGTTGGAAAGACAGCCAGGACGGCGTCAGCCATGCCGATGGCAGCCTGCCCGAGGGGCCGATAGCGCTCGTCGAGGTACAGGCCTACGTCTACGGCGCCTATCGTGCGGCGGCCGCCATCGCCCGTGCCTTGGGCGAGACGGCCCGCGCCGGCGAGCTCGAGGCCGCGGCGAAGCGCCTGCGCGAGCGGTTCGAGGCGGCGTTCTGGCTCGAGGATCGCGGCACCTACGCTCTGGCGCTGGACGGCAGGAAGCGCCCTTGCGCCGTGCGCAGCTCGAACGCCGGCCATGCGCTGCTCACCGGTATCGCCGCACCCGAGCGCGCGGCGCGGGTCGCGGCGACGCTCATGGACAAGGACGGGTTCTCGGGCTGGGGTGTGCGCACGCTCGCGGCCGGCGAGGCGCGCTACAACCCGATCTCCTACCACAACGGCTCGATCTGGCCGCACGACAACGCCATCATCGCCATGGGCCTCGCGCGCTACGGCCACAAAGATGCGGTCTTGCGCATCCTGAGCGGCATCGCCGAGGCGGCGGGTCATCTCGAGCGGCACCGCCTGCCCGAGCTGTTCTGCGGCTTCGGGCGGCGCAGCCGCTCGGGACCAGTGCGCTATCCCGTGGCCTGCGAGCCGCAGGCCTGGGCGGCGGCAGCACCTTACGGGCTGCTCCAGGCCTGCCTCGGCATCAGTTTCGCGGTCGATGCGCGCGAGATCCGTTTCGACCGGCCGGAGCTGCCGCCCTGGCTCGACCAGCTCGTCGTCCGCGACCTGCCGTTCTGCGGCAGCAAGCTCGATCTCGCCGTGCAGCGCGTGGGCGAGAGCGTGATCGTGCGCGTGCTGCGCCGGGACGGCGATGCCCGCGTGGTGGTGACCAAATAGCGATGGCATCGAGGAGCGGGTTTTGCCGTGTCGTGACCGGGCCTTCGTCCCGGTCGTCCTGCTCCTGCCTTGCCGCCTGGCTAGCCAGCGCGCCATCCGCTGCTTGCGGCAGGCTCGATGGTGTGACATCCATCATGCATGATCGACGCCATGAGATCCGCCAGAGCTCGTTGGTGGCGCTCCCTCTAGGAGCGGCGCGTCGTCGTTTTCCCTGTTCATCCGATGTCGCCGCCGTGGATCGGTGGGCGACGCGACTCCCGGCGACAGCTTCCTGATCCCGGCGGCTCCGAACCGGAGAAGCCGCCATGAACGCTGCTGCCGAAAGACCCGTCATCCTCACCGGCGATCGCACGACCGGCCCGCTTCACCTCGGCCACTATGTCGGCTCGCTGAAGAACCGGGTGAGGCTGCAGGACACGCATCGCCAGTTCCTGCTGCTCGCCGACATGCAAGCGCTGACCGACCATGCGCACGATCCGGACAGGGTGTGCCGCAACGTCGTCGAGGTGGCGCTGGACTATCTCGCCGTCGGCATCGACCCAGAAAAGACGATCATCTGCGTCCAGTCCGGGCTGCCGGCTCTCGCCGAGCTGACGATGCTCTACCTGAACTTCGTCACCGTTGCCCGCCTCGAGCGCAACCCGACGATCAAGGAGGAGATCCGGGCCCGGGGCTTCGGCCGGGACATCCCGGCGGGCTTTCTGTGCTATCCGGTGGCGCAGGCGGCCGACATCACCGCTTTCAAGGCGACGGTCGTGCCCGTGGGCGAGGACCAGGCGCCGCTCATCGAGCAGACCAACGAGATCGTGCGGCGCGTCAACAGGCAGATCGGCCGCGATGTGCTCGTGGAGGCCGAAGCCGTCATTCCGCGTGTGGGCCGGCTGCCGGGGATCGACGGCAAGGCGAAGATGAGCAAATCGCAAGGCAATGCAATCCTGCTGTCGTCCTCGCCCGACGAGATCCGGCAGGCGGTGCAGCGGATGTACACCGATCCCAACCATCTTCGCGCGAGCGATCCCGGAACGGTCGAGGGGAACGTGGTCTTCACCTATCTCGACGCGTTCGACGAGGACGAGGCTGCCGTCGCCGAACTGAAAGCGCGATACCGCCGTGGCGGCCTCGGCGACATGGAGGTGAAGCGACGGCTCGAAGCCGTCCTGCAGGATCTGCTCGCGCCGATCCGGGAGCGCCGGGCGGCCTATGCCCGTGATCCGGCATACGTGCTCGACGTCCTGCGGCAAGGAACCGGAAGAGCCCGTGCCGTCACGGAGGCCACACTCCAGGAAGTCCGGGCGGGATTAGGGCTGTTCCGGCTCGACCGGCCGGTTCTGCAGGCGTCCTAGATAGCGGTGGTGTCGAGAGGCGGCGGGAACAGACGGGCCAAGGCCTGGGGATAGGAGACGTTGACGAACCGGTCGAGGCCGAGCTCGGCCACGGCTTCGAGAAGTACTTCCGGGTCCTCGTGCTCGGCGGCAGCGCTCATCAGCCGCCGTCCCTCGACCTCGATCTCCGCCGTCTCGGCCCGGCAGCCGCGGACTTCGTGGAGGCGGCGGCGCTTGCGCAAGCGCACGGTGGTCAGGTTGCGCCGACCGCTCGTGAGCTCCTCGATCAGCTCCTCGGGTCCGTAGAGCTCGCGGTGCAGGGGCTGGCCGGTCTGGAGAATGCTCATGAGCTCGCGCTCGAGCGTGAGCGCCGGGATCGGGAAGGGTAGGCGCGCCGCAGGGCTCCAGAGCTGCAGGCCGTTGCGCTCGAGGAGGAGTTCCTTGATCTCGAGCGCCCCGCTGCGGATCTTGATGTCGCGGCTCAAGAGGCCGAACGCGACGATGTAGGTCTCCTCGCTCCAGGGCTCCGCGTCCGGCTGCGGCAGGTCCGGGAACGAATCGGCCCAGGCGCGGTACTCGTAGCGTGGCCTGACGGGCAGCATCTCCGTCTCCTCGTTCGCGTCCGGCTTCAGGCCGTCACGGCGATGATCACCCCCTCGTCGGCCCTGAGCGCCAGCTCGGCGCCGACACCCTCGCCCTCGCGGTCGAGATGGGTCGAAAGGGCGATGCGGCCGCCGAGATCGCCCTCGCCGAAGACGACGACCTTGGGCGAAGGCTCGAGGTTGAGCGCCACCACGTGGCGGCAGCGCTCGTGCTGGCGGGCGTAGACCAGGACGTCGCCCTCGACCGCAAGGGTCCGGTAGCTGCCGAGGGCGAGGCAGGGCTCGCGGCGGCGGAGCTGCAGGAGCGCATGGACGAGGCGCAGCATCGAGCCCGCCTCCTGCTTCTGTACCGCGACGTTGATGACCTGCCAGTCGGGGGCGAGCGGCAGCCACGGCTCGACCGTGGAGAAGCCGGCGAAGGGCGAGCTGTCCCACTGCATCGGCGTGCGCTCGGGATCGCGGCCTTGGCCCGTGCCGGGCATGTTCTTGCCGAACGGATCCTGCTCGCGCTCGGGCGGGATCGGCACGTTCTCCATGCCGAGCTCGTCGCCGTAGTAGAGGGTGGGCGTGCCGCGCAGCGTGAGCAGCAGCATCGCGGCGACGCGCGCCTGCGCCCGGCCGACGCGGCTCGCGATCCTGGGCTGGTCGTGGTTGCCGAGCACCCAGTTGGGCCAGCCGCCGAAGGGAAGAGCGGCCTCGTACTCCTTGATCATGTGGCGCAGGGTCGGGGCGTGCCAGGCAGCGCCGATGAGCTGGAAGTTGAACGGCAGATGCGCGCCTTCGAGGCCGTCCACGCCGTAATAGGCGACGAGCCGCTCGATCGGCAGATAGATCTCGCCGATCAGGAGCCGGTCGTTCGGGTACTCCTCGAGCACGCGGCGCAGCTCGCTCACCACCTCGTGGATGTCGGGGTGGTCGCAGCTATGGAGCGGCTGCACCCGCCTGAAGGGCGGGTCGCCCGGCTTGTACTCGGGGTTGGGCGGATCGTCCCGGAATTCCGGGTCCTTCATGAGATGCCAGATCACGTCGACGCGAAAGCCGTCCACGCCGCGGTCCAGCCAGAACCGGAGCACGTCGCACATCGCGGCCCGCACGTCCGGGTTACGCCAGTTGAGATCGGGCTGCTCGGGCAGGAAGGCGTGATAGTAGTACTGACCGCTCGTTTCGTCGAAGGTCCAGGCGCTGCCGCCGGCCTGGCTCTGCCAGTTGTTGGGCGGGCCGCCGTCGGGGGCAGGGTCGCGCCAGACGTACCAGTCACGCTTCGGGTTGTCGCGCGAGGTGCGGGACTCCTCGAACCAGGGATGCTCGCTCGAGGTGTGGTTGGGGACGAAGTCGAGGATCAGCCTGAGGCCGCGCTCGTGCGCGGCCGCAAGGAGCGCGTCGAAGTCTTCGAGCGTGCCGAAGAGCGGATGGATGTCGCAGTAGTCGGCGACGTCGTAGCCGAAATCCTTCATGGGCGAAGGGTAGATCGGCGAGATCCAGATCGCGTCGACGCCGAGCCAGGCGAGATAATCCAGCCGCTGCAGGATGCCTCCGAGGTCGCCGACACCGTCGCCGTTGCTGTCCTGGAACGAGCGCGGGTAGATCTGATAGATGACGGCCTTCTGCCACCAGGGGCGTTCGGTCATCCCTTCCGTTCCCTTCGTGCGCGGATCTCCTCGGCCTTGTCCAGCGCCTTCTCGAGCTCGCTCTTGCGCCCGGGCCAGGGTGCTCCGGGGCGGAGCAGGAGCGCCGCGTGGCCGGGCAGCACCCAGGGGCGGTCGGGAGCGGGAGCTTGCGCGCCGATGCCGCCATAGTCGGGGTGCTCGCTCGACCATAGGAGCGTCCAGTCGGTGCCCTCGGGCGGGGCCAGGAGCGGCTCGGGCATGATGGTGAGCTCGAGGTCGATGCCGAGATTGACGAGCAGGAGGCGATCATCGTCCGCCTGCCCGAAGTAACGCAGGACGAACGCCTCGGGTCCGAGCACGGCGCCGTCCACCCGGCCGGAAGCGCAGCACGCGAAGCGCAGCGTCGGGTCCTCGCGGCGCAGCCGCAGGAGGTCGCGGTTGAGCGCCACGTGCTCGTGGTGGCGGTCGAACTCGGCCCAGTCGAGCTTGCAGGCCGCGAAGGTTGCCGGGTCGTCCGGCCGCTTCAGGACGGCCTGCAGCTCGGGGGTCGCGAGGCTCGGGAACTGGGACACCTCCTTGCGCCGGCCGGCGTCCACCATGTCGGCGAGCTCGCCCTTAACGTCGAGGAAGTAGTGGAAGGGCTGGGAGGCGCCGAACTCCTGGCCCATGAAATACATGGGCGTTCCCGGCATCAGCACCATGAGCGCCGTGATCGCACGGTAACGGCCGGCACCGGCGATGTGGTGGGCGCGATAGCCCCGACCCATGTTGGCGAGCTGGTCGTGGTTCTGGGTGAAGTTCACGAGCTGACAGGGCTCGAGCCCGCGCGTCGGCGTGCCGCGCGGCCAGTCCTGCCAGCGATAGCGCTGACCCTGGTAGAGGAAGCCGTGCTTCGCGGCCGAGACGAACTCCTGCGGGCTGCCGCGATGGTCGGTGAGATAGGCTTCGTTGCGGCCGGTGAGCGCCACGATGGCGCTGTGGTGGAAATCGTCGTTCCACAAAGCATCGAGCCCGTAGCCGCCCTGCGCGCGCGGGCGGATCAGGCGCGTGATCTGCGGCTCGTTCTCGCCGACGACGAGGATGGTGCGGCTTCCCGCCGCCTCGCGCGCGCGGCGGGTGAACTCGGCCAGAATGTGCTCGCGGCTCTCGTCGAAGTCGTAGATGTTCTGGGTCGCGTCGATGCGGAACCCGTCCATGTGGAACTCGTCGACCCAGTAGATGCCGTTCGTGACGACCCACTCGCGCACGGGGGCGCAGTTCTCGCCGTCGAAGTTGAGCGCCTCGCCCCAGTCCGTGTCGTAGCGTGGGTTGAAGTAGTCCTTCGAGAACTTGCGCAGGAAATCGCTGCCGGGGCCGAGATGGTTGTAGACCACGTCGAGAATCACGCCGAGCCCATGGCGGTGCGCCTCGTCGACGAAGAAGCGCAGATCGTCGGGCTCGCCGTAATGGTGGTAGGGGGCGAACAGGCTCGCCCCGTCGTAGCCCCAGCCGAAGCGGCCGGCGAACTCGTTCACCGGCATCATCTCGATGCAGGTGATACCGATCTCGGCGAGCTGCGGCAGCCGCCCGGCGGCGGCGCGCCAGGTGCCCTCGGGCGTGAAGGCGCCGACGTGGAGCTCGTAGAGCACCTGGCCCTCGCGCGGCACGCCGCGCCAGTCCTGGTCGCGCCAGCGATAGCGGTCGGGGTCGATCACCATGGAGGGGCCCGCAGGGCCTTCGGGCTGGCAGCGCGAGACCGGATCGGGCAGAAGATCGCCGTCGTCGAGCCGGTAACGGTAACGTGTGCCATGGCCGATGCCGGCGATGCTGGCGGAGAAGTGGCCCTCACCCTCGGCCTCGAGCCATGCCGCCTCGCCGTTCCCGAGCACGACGGCGAGCTTTCGCGCCGCGGGCGCCCAGACCCGGAAATGGACGCCGTTGCCGAACGGCTCGGCTCCGACCGGGAGCCGGCGGACGAGCGGATCCCGCCAGGCCGAACGCGCTGCGGCTGCTGTGCTCATCGACCGCCTTTCATCCGCCCGAACGGCCGCCGGCACGAAGGCCCGTCCGCCAGAGCTCGGGCTTCTCCTGGCGATGGGAAAAGGCTTCGACCTCAGTGGTGCACGCCGCGGCGTGCGAGGGACTGCGGCTCCACGAGCGAGGAGCGGTGTGCCGCGAGCCCGTCGAGCTCGTCGTGGTGCAGCCTGATCCGTAAGTAGTGCAGGCTCAGGAGCTCGCGCACGGATTCGCTGAGCCCCGGATCCTGGAGCGCCGCGCGCAGGGCCTGGTGCAGCCTTTTCTCCGCGATCTCGATGTCGATCCAGATCACGTCGACGTCGACCACGGGGATCGCGGCCGGCGGGGACAGGACGACGGCCTTGCGCACCTCGGGCACGGGCACGCCGCGCAGGAGCAGGCAGCGGATGAGATCGACCAGGAGCAACCGGCGATCCTCGCAGAGCTGCTCGATCACCATCTTGCGATAGCCGTCCTCGCAGGCGCGGACCGCGACCGCGCACCGGTCCGTGCTCTGGCAGGTGGCACGGACGAGGTCGTTCAAGATCGCGATCTCCTGATTCTTTCCCACGGCGGTCTCTCCCCTGGTCCCGATCGTCATGCGCCCTCATGGAAGAGAACGTCGTGCGCGGCTTCCGGTTCCGCGCGCGGAGGTTTAGACGGCGGCTGGCGCGGACGCTCCTCGCGCAGCATGGCGAGCAGATGCCGGGCCAGGGGCCGGCTGAACAGCTCCTCGAGCTCGGGCTCGAGGCGATGGTGCTCGTCCGGCTGCTCGGCCGCGAGGACCAGATCCTCGAGCTGGACGAGGAGAAGCGCTGCCGGGGTGCGGGCGAGCCAGCGATAAAGGGCCAGCGTGAGCTCGGGCAGATCGGGCACGGCACCGGTCTCGACGAGGCCCGCGCGCTGCAGGAGGCGCAAAAGGCGCGTGCGGTCGCGCTGCCGCTCGCGGCGGCCCTGGAGCACCTCCTCGGCGCTGGGATAGAGGCCCTGCCGCTCGCGCCGGTCGATGTCGCGCTCCGCGAGGAAGCCCTCGAGCGTCGGCAGGTCACGAGCGCCGATCGAGGCGACGGAGGCATGGCGGTAGCGGCGCTGCGAGCCGAAGCCGCCGTTGCGCTCGCGCTCGAAGTAGAGCACGCGCGAGGACAGGATCCCGACCTTGCGCAGCGCCGGGCGGAAGCCGCGTGGCAGCGCGCCCAGGTCCTCGCCGACGACGAGGCAGCGCTGCCGGTGCGCCTCGACCGCGAGCAGGGCCACGAGCGTGGTGAAGGGATAGCGCACGTAGGCGCCGTCCTCGGGCGCGGCGCCTTCCGGAATCCAGAACAGCCGGCGTAACCCCATGACATGCTCGATCCGCAGCGTGCCGGCATGACGCATGTTGGCGCGGATGTCGTGGAGCCAGGGGCCATAGGCGCGCGCCGCCAATGCTCCGGGCGAGAGCGGGGCGAGGCCCCAGTCTCCGCCCTTGGGATTGAGCGGATCGGGCGGCGCTCCGATCGAGACGCCGCGCGCCACCACGTCCTGCTCCGCCCAGGCGAGCGATCCGGCCGGACTCGTGCCGATGGCGAGGTCGCGGTAGAGCCCGAGCCGCATGCCGCCTGCGCGCGCGCGGGCCTGCACGTCGGCGAGCTGCTCGTCGGCCAGCCACTGCAGCCAGGCGAAGAAGGCGAGGCGGTCCGCGTGCTCGCGGGCGAAGGCCTGCACGTCGGGATGGTCGGGTCGGCGATAGGGCTCCGGCCACTGCCACCAGGCCCATCGTCCGGGCTCGCGTGCCAGCACGTGCTCGTGCAGCGCCTCGAACAGGCAGTGGAGCCGCAGGGGCTCGCCCTGAACCTGCCGGAACGTCTTGAGGCTGCTGCCGCGCGCGGCAGGCTGCGGGCCGAGCTGCTGCGCGCGGAAGTGCTCGAACGCTGCTTCCAGGAGCCGCCGGCGATGGGCGGTGGCGGGATGATCGAGGGGCGTTCCGTCCTGTGCCCGAGCCTCCTCGCGCAGGCGCGGGATCTCGGCGGCGAGGGCCGGGTCCGCGACGAGCTCCGGCACGTGGTCGGGTGCGATCAGACGCCAGTCGAGGAATGCTCGGTGCGAGAAGGTACCAGGACTTGCTGCCGCGGGCGCGGCGGAGAGCAGCGCATGGAGCGGGTCGACGGCGACGAAGTCGGCACCCTCGCGGGCGGCGCGCTCGACCAGGCTCGCGAGATCGGCGAGGTCGCCGCTGCCGAGGCCGCGCCCGGAACGCAAGCTCCGGACCCGGCAGCCGAGCCCGAAGACCTGCCCGACGCCGAGATCCTCCGGCAGCGGGCACGAGCGCGGGGCGGCCACGATCGTGATCGTGTGCTGCTGCCGCTCCGGGCGCTCGAGTTCGAGCCGGTGATAGCCCACGGGCAGCGGTGCGGGCAGGAGCAGGCGGCCGCGGCGTCCGGGATCGCGCGGCATCGAGCCCTCGAGCGTGTCGCCGCTCTCGAGCGTGAGCCGCCATGTGGCCGAACGGGCGTGGGTCGGCAGCGCTATCGCGCCGTCCGCCCCGGCCTCGACGACGAGGACGGGCGGCATCGCCTGCGCCAGGAGCGCCCGCGCCGTCGCCTCCCGCAAGGAGGAGGGGCTGCCCGCATCCACCCCCATCGCCCGGAGCAGCACCCGTTTGGTCTCGGTGCTCACCAGCCGCAGGCGGCCGCTGCTGTCGATGAACGCCCGCTCGATGCCATAGGCAGCGGCTGTCCGGTCGAGGAGACGGCTCATAGGCATCCCTTCTCAACACGCTGGACAGACCGCGAGCCGTCGCGGCCTTGCCGTCAGGAACTCCGACCGGAACGGTCGTGCCGGCGATCCGCCTTCGCGTCGCAGCGCTCGGCGACGCATTGTTTCCCGGGTACAGAACACCCTGCCGGCGTGGCAGTTGCACGCAGCGCTTGCACGAATGCGCTGCGGATCGTCCGCGAGGCAGGACCAGGACGCAGTCGACCCAGGACGACCGGTCGCGCGGCGGGACCTGCCCGCGGTCGGGTCAGCCTTCCGCTTTCTTGCGGGTGCGGCGCTGTTGCACGTGCTCCTCCCGCTCGGCCGTCACGGTCGCGGCTTCGCCGGCTGCGGGCTTGGCCTTGCGCGCCTTGGCGCTCGCAGGCTTGCCGGCGTCGTCCTCGTTGCCTTGGACAGGCTTCGCCTGGCTGCGGCTGCTGCGTCTGGGTGGTGCCTTGCCGCCCTCGCTCACCGGCGCCAGATCGGGCTCGGAGCGGGTTCCGCCGGTCTCGCCGGCCCCGCTCCCGTGCGGCGAGCCCAGATCGGAGCCGTCGTTCTGGGCGAGATCACGCTCGGCCTTCAGCCAGTAATCCAGGTCGTGGCCTTCGGGACGGCCATCCTGCTCCCACAGCTCGTACGCCCGCTGGCGAATACGATCGGCATCGACGGGCCCGCTGCTCGTCATGGTGGAAGGTGCTCCTGCGTCGGTCATTCGGCGCGGCAGGAAAGGCGTCCACGGCTCATGCGAACGGGAACGGCCCGTGGGACGATGCACCCGGCCGTCCTGAAGCGGCATGCTCCCGAGATCGAGGGAATGGATATCCCGCCCCTGCCAGTCTCGCGCGCTGTCGCACTAACGCTCGATGCGCGGCACGGGTTCCGCGATCGGTCCGGGAACCCCGGCCACGGCGCCGATCGTGCGCCTCGGTGTGACAGCGCTCTGCGGGTCGCTCCTGCCGCCAGCAGATCAGGCGGCAAGGAGATCGAGCAGAGAGAGTGCCACCACCTCGGTCGCCTTGTAGAGGTCGGAAAGCGGCAGCCGCTCGTCGGCCCGGTGCGCGTTGGCCTCCTCGATCGTGCGCGGGCCGGCGCCGTAGAGCACGATCGGAATGCCCCGCTCGGCATAGTGGCGCGCATCGGTGTAGAGCGGGACACCCTTGGGCTCCACCGGCTCGCCCATGACGGCACTCGCCCGCCGGCACAAGATCTCGGTCAGCCGTTCCCCGCCCGCGAGCGGCACCAGGGGTCGCGCCAGGAGGATCCGCCGCACGGTCACCTTCGCTTGCGGGAACGCGGCCGCCGCCTCGCCGATCACCTGCACGAGCTCGGCCTCGACCGCCTCCGAGAATTCCTCCGGCACCATCCGCCGATCGAGGCGGAAGGTGACGCGATCGGGCACCACGTTGGTGTTGATCCCGCCCTTGATCAGCCCCACCGTGAGCTGCGGGCTGCCGATGCCGGGAATGGCCGAGCGGCGCTCGGCCAGGGTCTTGCGCCAGGCATAGAGGGTCTCGAGGATGTGGGTCGCGGCCTCCAGCGCGTCCACACCCGTGAAGGGCATGGCGGCGTGCGCCGAGCGCCCGTCCACCTGCACTTCCAGATGCAGGCAGCCATTGTGCGCGTTCACCACCGCATAGGAGAACCCGGCGCCGATCGCGAGGTCGGGCCGGGTGATCCCCTGCTGCAGCAGCCAGCCCGGGCCGATCTCGCCGCCGGCCTCCTCGTCGTAGGTGAAGTGCAGCTCGACCGTGCCGCCCAGCTTCGCGCCGGCCGCTTCCGCCGCCTGCAGTGCCAGGAGCGCCCAAGCGTAGGTGGCGAAGTCGGACTTCGAGACCGCGACCCCACGGCCGTACATCCAGCCGTCCGCGATCTCGGCGCCGTAGGGATCCCTGGTCCAGCCCTCGCCGGGCGGGACCACGTCGCCGTGGGCATTCAGCGCGATCACCGGGCCCTCGCCGAAGCGCCTGCGAACCACGAGGTTGGTGGCGCTGATCATGCCGTTGGCCTGGACGAGGTCCGCGGGCACGGGATGGCGCTCGACCGTGAAGCCGAGCTGCTGCAGCAGGGTGGCCGCGACCTCGGCATGGGGGCGGCAGTCGCCGGGCGGGTTGTCGGAAGCGACCTTGACGAGCTCGGCAAGAAAGCGCGTCTGCGCCTCCCTTTGCTCCTCGAGGAAGCGGTGGATGGTCGAGGTGGCGTCGGTCACGGGCTTGGTTCCCTGGAAAGGAGGCGTGGCATCAGGCGGGCAGGGCGAGCCGGCGCAGGAAGTCGAGCAGGACGGCGACCGCGACGTCGGCATCCTCGGCCGTGATGGCCTCGGCCGGGTTGTGGCTGATCCCGCCCGCGCAGCGCACGAACAGCATGGCGACGTCGCACAAGGCCACCATGGCGAGGCCGTCGTGGCCGGCGCCGCTCGGCAGCAGATGCGGCCGGACGCCGGCGCGCTCGACCGCGGCCGCGAGCTGCCCGACCAGCCACGGCGCGCAGGTCACGGCCGGCTCGTCGTAGGTCTTGTCCAGCTTCATGCGCACCCGTCGCCTCGCGGCACAGGTGGCGAACGCCGCGGCGAGATCCTCCACGGCCTTGTGCCGGTCCTGGTCGGCAGGGGCGCGCACGTCGAGGGTGAAAGCGACCTGGCCGGGGATGACGTTCGGGGCGCCGGGCCGGGCCTCGATCCGTCCGACCGTGGCGACGAGGCCGGGCTCGGCGCCTTTGGCGCGGCGCTCGACGGCGAGGATCATCTCGGCCGCGGCGGCGAGCGCGTCCTGACGCAGGTCCATCGGCACGGTGCCGGCGTGGCCGGCCGTGCCCGTGACCTCGATCGTGAAGCGGGAAGCGCCGTTGATCGCGGTCACCACGCCCACGGGCAGGTTCAGACTCTCCAGCACCGGCCCCTGCTCGATGTGGAGCTCGACATAGCCCAGGACCCGCTCGCGGCGGCGGGCGAGGGCGGGGATCGCGGCGGGATCGCCGCCGAAGCTGCGCAGCGCCTGCTCGAGGCTGGTGCCTTCGGCATCGCGGCTCGCGAGCGAGGCCGGATCGAACGTGCCGGCGATCGCGCGCGAGCCCGAGAGCGTGGTCGGAAAGCGCACGCCTTCCTCGTCGCCGAAGGCGATCACCTCGATGACGTAGGGCAGGCGCTCGCCTCTGCGATGAAGTTCGGCCACGGCCTCGATCGCGGCGACCACGCCGAGATTGCCGTCGTACCTGCCGGCGTCGCGCACCGTGTCGATGTGCGAGCCCAGGAGCAGGGCCGGGCGACCGGGCTCCGCAGCCTCGTAGCGGCCGGCCACGTTGCCGATGGCGTCGATCGCGGCCGCCATCCCGGCTTCGGCCATCCATTGCCGCACCTGAAGGGCAGCCGCCTTGTGCGCCGGGGAGAGATAGAGCCGGGTCAGCCGGCCGGGCTCGTCGGTGAAGCCGGCGAGCGTGTCCAGTCGGTCCATCACCCGCGTGCCGAAGGGGAGTGTCACGGCAGCATCTCCCGAAGGCGGAGAAGGGCGATGCGCTCGATCTCGGCGAGCGCGGTCTCGAACTCGGTGGCCTCGTCGTGGCGGAGGCGCTCCTCGAACGCGGCCAGGATCTCCTCCTTGGTCCGGCCCTTGACCGCCATGATGAACGGAAAGCCGAAGCGCGCCTTGTAGGCCTCGTTGAGGGCCAAAAAGCGCTCACGCTCGGCGTCGGTGAGCCGGTCGAGTCCGGCCGAGGCCTGCTCCTTGGCCGAATCGGCGGTGAGCCGGCCGGCGCGGGCGAGCCGGCCGGCGAGGTCGGGATGAGCCCGGATCAGGGCCAGCTTCCTCTCGCGCGCGGCGGCGCGCACGGCCGCGCACATGGCGCGGTGCAGGCCTTCGGCCGTGTCGACATCGTCGCGCAGGCCGAGATCGTACGTGGCCTCGGCGACCCAGGGCGAAAGCTCGAACACCCCGCCGAAGGCGGCGACGAAGCTCGCCTTGTCCATCGTGGTCGGCCGCAGGGGCGCGGTCATGGTCGTTCTCCTCGGAGGCCGAGCTCAGGCCGGCGGATGATGCTCGTGCCAGTGGCGGGCGATGTCGATGCGGCGGCAGACCCAGGCCTTGTCGTGGCTCTTGACGTAGTCGAGAAAGCGCGCGAGCGCCGCCGCCCGGCCCGGCCGGCCGACGAGACGGCAGTGCAGGCCGACCGAGAGCATCTTGGGGCTGCCGCGCCGCCCTTCCTCGTACAGGACGTCGAAGCTGTCCTTGAGGTAGGCGAAGAACTGGTCGCCGGAGTTGAAGCCCTGGCTGGTCGCGAAGCGCATGTCGTTGGCGTCCAGCGTGTAGGGCACGATGAGCTGGCGCTTGCCGTCGACCTCGGCCCAGTAGGGCAGATCGTCGGCGTAAGAATCGGCGCAGTAGAGGAAGCCGCCCTCCTCGGCCACGAGCTTCAGCGTGTTGGGGCTGCAGCGGCCGGTGTACCAGCCATGCGGCCGCTCGCCCGTGACCTCCTGATGGATGCGGATCGCGTCCTGCATCTGCCGGCGCTCGGCATCGATGCCCATGTACTGGTAGTCGATCCAGCGCAGGCCGTGGCTCGCGATCTCCCAGCCCGCCTCCTTCATGGCGGCGGCGGCTTCGGGGTTGCGTTGCAGCGCCATCGCCACGGCGTAGACCGTGACCGGCATCCGCCGCTCGGTGAACAGCCGGAACAGGCGCCAGAAGCCGGCTCTCGAGCCGTACTCGTAGATCGATTCCATGTTCATGTGGCGCACGCCCAGGAGCGGTTGGGCGCCGACGATCTCGGAGAGGAAGGCTTCCGACGCGGGATCGCCGTGGAGGATGCAGTTCTCGCCGCCCTCCTCGTAGTTGATCACGAACTGCACGGCCACGTAAGCCCCGCCCGGCCAGCGCGGGTCGGGGGGATTGCGGCCGTAGCCGATCAGATCGCGCGGATAGCCCTGATCCATGATGCCCATTCTCCCTGCGTGCCCGTCGCCGGCGTGCCGCCATTCTAGCGGCACGCACGGCGACGCGGCTTTCGGGTTCCTTTGAAGCTGCTTACGCGCCGGTGCCGGGCTGCGCCAGGGACTCCGGCACGGGCGGGCCGGGGAAAGGGGGACTCACGAGGCCCCCGTGCTAGGAGCGGGCCAGCTCGTCGATAAGGCGGTTGTTGTAGACCCGTGCCATGCCCGGGATCAGGAGGGCGTCGATCAGCCACCACAAGCCCAGGATGCCGAAGCCCAGAAAGCCGATCAGGATGAAATGGGTGAGCCAGGACAGGCCGTGCAGCACGAGCATGGCGATGCCGGAGCCGATCCGGCCGAGATAGATCCGATGCAGGCCGAACCAGCCCAGGAAGAACCAGAGGACGTAGGCGACGAGCACCGACTTCCGGTTCGCGTCGTAGCGCATCATCCGCTCGGCATCGAGCTCTGTGCTCATCGCGTGTCGAACCCTCCGGGTTGCGTGGTCGGGCGAGGGGCGGCCCGGCGAGGGACGATACCAGCTCGCCTCCCGTCCGGGGAGAGAAAGAGGCTCCCCGGATAGGCCGGGCCGTCCCTAGTGGGCCTTCTGCACCTCGGCGGCCGGGAAGGTCGGCTGCGGCATCGCGCTGCGCGCGCGGGACCGCAGGCCGAGGGCGAGCAGCGCCCAGAACACGACGTACATGATGAGCTCGGCGTTCTCGCCGGCATCGGAGAAGGCGAAGTAGGTCAGGGGGCTCAGGGCCGTGAGCGCCAGGACCGCCGGCCGCGGCACGAGGCAGGAGAAGAGGACGAGCCAGACGAAGTACCAGGGGTGGGTAGGCGTCATGAACACGATCACCCCGGTGGCGAGGATCAGGCAGTCGCGCGCGACGGCCAGGGTCTCTTCCGGCTCGGGCCGCTGCTCGCGCCAGGCGATGCGCATGGCCAACACCGCCAGCACGGCGAGGCCGCCGCCGACATAGATCGCGGTCGCGATGTGCGGCAGGGTGACGAGCTGCCCGAGCGCGTAGAGTGGATAATAGCCGTCGCCGTGGATCAGGCCCTCGTCGTTGATATGGTCGAGAAGCGAGCCGAACACGCCCATGCCGACGCCGAGATAGGGCAGATAGCCGAGGATCAGGGTCGCCGCGAGGGCTGCTGGCATCCGCCAGTCCCAGCGGCGCCACAAGGCTGGTGCGAGGGTGATCGGCAGGAGCTTCACGAGCGTGGCGCATCCCAGGGTCATCCCCACCCATCCCGGTCGGCGGTACGAGCGGGCGAGGAGGGCCAGCGCCAGGAACGCGACCGCGGCGGCATCGATGTGGCCGTTGCCGGCGATCTCCCAGAGCGGCACGGGATGCCAGGCATAGACCAGCACCTGCTCGCGTGGCAGCCCGGCGCGTCGCAGGAGCCACAAGAGAACGGCGATGGCCAGGGTCTCGAAGCCGGTCAGCGCCAGCTTCATCCCAGCGATGGTCGGGGAGATCCGCGCGACGGCGGCGAAGATCGCCTGTGCTGCCGGCGGGTAGAGGGTGGCTTCGGAATCGACGAAGTTGATCCAGGGATAGATCGTGTCGTCGCGGAGCGCCGCGAGGTGCGGGTCGGCCGGCAGGTAACGGTAGGGATTGATGCCGGCATTCTGGACGCGCCCGTCCCAGACGTAACGATAAATGTCGGTCGACAGGAAGGGCGGGGTGAGAAGGAGGATGCAGCGCATGACCGCGGCGCAGGCGAGAATGCCCCAAAAGGCCCGCCGCGGCAGGCCGGGCCCGAGGACGATGGCAACGGCGCCGAGATAGAGCAGGCCCGCAATGCACAGGATGACGGCGACGATCGCCATGCCCGTGTCGTCGATCGCCGGATCGCCGCCGGCGGGCGGCCGGAACGAGGCGCCCAGGAGCGTCAGGCCCACGAGCAGCGCGCCGATCACGGCGAGGCGGTGTCCGGGCCCGAGCGCGGCCGCCGTCCGGCGCCAGGCCGTCTCGCGCATCCGTTCCGTCTTCCCTGGTCTCATGCCCGCCATCCTGCGCTCCCTCTTCTCGTTCTTCGATGTGTGGTAGCAGAACGAGCGCTCCCGCGTCACCTCGAGAGCAGCGGTGCTCGTGGTCGCGATCGCGGGTACCTGGAGCATGCGGGCGGCCGGCGGCGGCACGGGCTGGAATCCCGCCGGATATGTGCCTAAGGTCGCAGCAGCCGTGCTGGCCTGCCCAGCAACCGGGCAGCCTGCTTCCGATCGAGTGGGCATCCGATCGCCGCTCCGGCCGCTGGCTTCGCATTTGCTTTGAAACTGCTTCTGATGCTGGGACGATTACCGCCGGTGATCGTGTGACCTACCACGATGAGGCCCTACCGGGTCGCCCGGTGGGCCGGGAGGTGATCATAACATGAGCTCCACTGGGAAGACGGGTCGGCTCACGACCCACGTGCTCGACACCATGGCGGGACGGCCCGCCGCCGGCATGCTGATCGAGCTCTACCGCCTCGAGGGCGGAGAGCGCGAGGCTCTGGCTTCCGTCAGGACCAACCAGGACGGCCGCTGCGACGGTCCGCTGCTCGCGGGCGAGGATCTCCGGCCCGGAATCTACGAGCTCGTGTTTCACGTCGGTGGCTATCTGCGCGAGCAGGGGGTGGCGCTACCCGAGCCCGCCTTCTTCGACGTGGTGCCGATCCGCTTCGGCCTGTCTGCGGCCGACCAACATTATCACGTGCCGCTTCTGGTCTCGCCCTACGGCTACGCGACCTATCGAGGTAGCTGAGAGCGGGCCATCATCGGCGATCAGGGAGATCACGCATGGCAACGCCAGCTCGCCCCATCGGCTTGGAACCAACGTCCGCGACCGATGCCGTGGACGAGATCCTGCCGCCTTTGAAGCTGTTCGCTCTGGGCCTGCAGCACGTGCTCGTCATGTATGCCGGAGCAGTGGCCGTGCCGCTGATCATCGGCAGCGCCTTGAAGCTGCCGAAGGATCAGGTGGCGCTCCTGATCAACGCCGATCTCTTCGCCTGCGGCATCGCCACCTTGATCCAGAGCCTGGGTCTCGGCCGGTTCGCCGGCATCCGCATGCCGGTGATGATGGGGGTCACCTTCGCCGCGGTCGGGCCCATGGTGGCGATGGCCGGCAACCCGGATCTCGGGCTCCTCGGCATCTACGGCGCCGTGATCGCGAGCGGTATCTTCGGCATTCTCGTGGCTCCGTTCATCAGCCGCCTCCTGCCGTTCTTTCCCCCTGTGGTCACCGGCACCATCATCGTCATCATCGGTGCCTCCTTGATGCGGGTCGCGGTGGGCTGGGCCGGCGGCGGCATCGGCAACCCCGCATTCGGCCATCCACTCTATCTCGGGGTCGCGGCCTTCGTGCTGGTGGCGATCCTCGCCATCGCGAAGCATGCCAAGGGCTTTCTCGCCAACGTGTCGGTGCTTCTGGGCCTGGTGCTCGGGCTTCTCCTCGCCATGGCGCTGGGCCAGGTCAGCTTCGCAGGGCTCGCCGAGGCGCCCTGGTTCGCGCTCGTGCAGCCGTTCCAGTTCGGATTCCCGAAGTTCGATCTCGTGGCGGCGCTCACCATGTCGGTCGTGATGATCGTGGTGATGATCGAATCCTTGGGCATGTTCCTCGCCTTGAGCGATCTCACCGGCAAGAAGCTCGACGAGGGCGATCTCACGCGGGGCCTGCGCGCCGACGGGCTGGGCACGCTCATCGGCGGCATCTTCAACACCTTTCCCTACACCTCGTTCTCGCAGAACGTCGGCCTCGTCGGTGTCACCGGCGTGCGCTCGCGCTGGGTCACGGTGGCGGCCGGACTCATCATTCTGACCCTCGGCCTCGTGCCCAAGCTCGCCCACATCGTGGCCTCGATCCCGCCCTACGTGCTGGGCGGCGCCGGCATCGTGATGTTCGGGATGGTCGCCGCCACCGGCATCCGCATCCTGGCGTCGGTCGACTTCACGAGCACGCGCCACAATCTCTACGTCGTGGCGATCAGCATCGGCTTCGGCATGATTCCGCTCTCGGCCGAGAAGTTCTTCCAGTACCTGCCGAAGGCGCTCGATCCGCTGACGCACAGCGGCATCCTGCTCGCCTCGGTGGCGGCGGTGCTCCTCAACCTCTACTTCAACGGACGGCGCTCCGAGGCCGAGGCGCGGACGGCGGCCATCGCCACGGCTCACGGCGCCGAGGCCTGAGGCAAAGGATCGAGAACCATGCGCGATTCCGTGCGCTTCCTGCTCGGCCACGAGACCGTGGAGCTCGACCGGGTCGATCCGACCATGACCGTGCTCGACTGGCTGCGCACGTGCGCGCGGCGGACGGGTACCAAGGAAGGCTGCAACGAGGGCGACTGCGGTGCTTGCACGGTCGTGGTCGCGAGGCCGGAGGACGGGCGGCTGGTCTACCGGGCGGTCAATGCCTGCATCCAGTTCGTGGCGACGCTGGATGGCTGCCAGCTCCTCACCGTCGAGGATCTGAAGCGGGCGGACGGGGCGCTCCATCCGGTGCAGCAGGCGATGGTCGAGCTGCACGGCTCGCAGTGCGGCTTCTGCACGCCGGGCTTCGTCATGTCGCTGTTCGCGATGACCCGCGAGGCGGACGAGGTTCCGACCGACGCGGCGATCGACGACGCGCTCGCCGGCAATCTCTGCCGCTGCACCGGCTACGCGCCCATCGTGCGCGCCGCGCAGCGCATGTTCGAGCTCGCGCCGAAGCGCGACCATATCGAGGCCTTCGCCGGCGAGACGCTGGCGCGGCTCGAGGGCTTGCGCGACGAGGAGACCTTGGTGGTGAGCGATGGCAAGCGCCGGTTCATCGCCCCCGCCACGCTCGATGCGCTCGCCGAGACCCTGCTCGCCGAGCCCGAGGCCACGATTCTCGCGGGCTCGACCGACGTGGGCCTGTGGGTCACGAAGCAGATGCGCCGGCTCGATCCGATCGTCTATCTCGGCCGCATCGACGTCCTGCGGCGCATCGAGGAGACCGGGGACACGATCGAGCTCGGCGCCATGGCGAGCCATGAGGACGCCATGAAGGTGCTGGCCCGCCACTATCCCGACATGGGCGAGCTGTGGCGGCGCTTCGCCTCCGTCCAGATCAGGAACGCTGGGACCGTGGGCGGCAACATCGCCAACGGCTCGCCCATCGGCGACGGCTCGCCGGCCCTGATCGCGGCCGGTGCGACCTTGCATCTCCGCCGCGGGCAGGAGCGCCGCTCGCTGCCGCTCGAGGACTTCTTCGTCGCCTACGGCAGGCAGGACCGGCGGCCCGGCGAGCTCGTCGAGCGGATCAGCGTGCCGAAGCCGCCGCCGGGGATGCGCTATCGCGCCTACAAGATCAGCAAGCGGTTCGATCAGGACATCTCGGCCGTCATGGGCGCCTTCCTGATCCGGCTCGGACCGGACGGGCGGGTGGCGGAAGCGCGGCTCGCCTATGGCGGCATGGCGGCCATACCCAAGCGCGCCACCAATGCCGAGGCGGCGCTGCTCGGCCGCCCCTGGAGCGAAGCGACGGTGAAGGCGGCGATGCAGGCACTGGAACGCGACTTCACGCCCATCACCGACATGCGCGCCACGGCCGGGTACCGCCTCAAGGTGGCGCAGAACCTGCTCATGCGCCTGTTCGTCGAGACGACGGACCCGGCTTGCGAAACCCGCCTCGTCGGCGACCGGAGTCTTGCCCATGTCTGATCGCATCGAAGGTGCCGTCCACGAAGCGAGGCCCCACGACAGCGCCGCCCGCCACGTCACCGGCGAGGCGCTCTACATCGACGACCTGCCGGAGCCGCAGGGGCTGCTCCACGTCTATCTCGGGCTCGCGACGAAGCCGCACGCGCGGATCACGAAGCTCGACCTCGCACCCGTCCGGGCGGCGGAAGGGGTGGTGTGCGTGCTCACCGCCGCCGACGTGCCGGGCGAGAACGACGTGAGCGCCACCCACCGCCATGACGAGCCCTTGCTCGCGACCGACCTCGTCCAGTTCGTGGGCCAGCCGATCTTCGCCGTGGCGGCGAGGACGCGCGAGCAGGCGCGGCGCGCGGCGCGCCTTGCGATCGTCGAGTACGAGGAGCTGCCGGCCGTGCTCGACGTCGAGGAGGCGCTTCCCAGGGGCGAGCTGGTGACGGACCCGCTCACCCTGCGCCGCGGCGATGCCAGGGCGGCCATCGCCGCCGCGCCGCGCAGGCTCAAGGGCAGGATGCGGATCGGCGGGCAGGAGCATTTCTACCTCGAAGGCCAGGTGGCGCTGGCGATTCCCGGCGAGGCCGACGAGGTGCAGATCTTCTCCTCGACCCAGCACCCGAGCGAGATCCAGCACATGGTGGCGAAGGTGCTGGGCGTGCCCTCGCACAGCGTGACGGTCGAGATCCGCCGCATGGGCGGCGGGTTCGGCGGCAAGGAGACGCAGGGCAACCTGTTCGCCTGCATCGCGGCGCTCGTCGCCAAGAAGACCGGCCGGGCCGCCAAGATCCGCCCCGATCGCGACGACGACATGATCGTGACCGGCAAGCGGCACGACTTTCTCGTCGATTACGAGGTCGGCTTTGACGACGAGGGCCGGATCCTG
Organism: Benzoatithermus flavus; assembly: GCF_037908215.1. NCBI lineage: Bacteria > Pseudomonadati > Pseudomonadota > Alphaproteobacteria > Geminicoccales > Geminicoccaceae > Benzoatithermus > Benzoatithermus flavus. The sequence goes on from NZ_JBBLZC010000003.1 coordinate 129,173, forward strand.
GGTCTCGACATGACCTATGCCGCCCGCTGCGGCTGGTCCGCCGATCTTTCGGGGCCCGTCACCGACCGGGCGCTGTTCCACGCCGAGAACTGCTACTTCGTCCCCGACGTCGAGCTGCGCTCGCTGCCGCTCAAGACCAACACGGTCTCCAACACGGCCTTCAGGGGCTTCGGCGGCCCGCAGGGCATGGTGGGCGGCGAGCGGGTGATCGAGGAGATCGCCTTCGCGCTGGGCCTGGACCCGCTCGAGGTGAGAAAGCGCAACTTCTACGGGGTGGAAGAGCGCAACGTCACGCCCTACCACCAGACCGTCGAGGACAACGTCATCCACGAGATCGTGGGCGAGCTGGAAAAGCGCGCGGCTTACGCTGCGCGGCGCGAGGCGATCCGCGCCTTCAACGAGAACAGCCGGATCATCAAGCGGGGTATCGCGCTCACGCCCGTGAAGTTCGGCATCTCGTTCACGCTCACCGCCTACAACCAGGCGGGTGCGCTCGTGCACGTCTACACGGATGGCAGCGTGCACCTGAACCACGGTGGCACCGAGATGGGGCAGGGGCTCCACACCAAGGTGGCGCAGGTGGTGGCCGAGGAGTTCCAGATCGACATCGCCCACGTCAAGATCACCGCCACCACGACGGGGAAGGTGCCGAACACCTCGGCCACGGCCGCCTCCTCGGGCTCGGACCTGAACGGGCAGGCAGCGCTCGCCGCCGCACGCACGATCAAGAATCGGCTGATCGACTTCGCCGCCGAGCACTGGTCGATTCCTGCGGACCAGGTCGTGTTCCTTCCGAACCGGGTCAGGATCGGCAACCAGGAGATCCCGTTCCGGGCCCTCGTCTGGCAGGCCTACATGGCGCGCGTCCCGCTCTCGGCCACCGGGTTCTACAAGACGCCCAAGATCCACTGGGACCGCGCCGCGGGCCGCGGCCGGCCGTTCTACTACTTCGCCTATGGCGCCGCCTGCAGCGAGGTCGCGGTCGACACGCTCACGGGCGAGTACAAGGTCGAGCGGGTCGACATCCTGCACGACGTCGGCCGCTCCCTGAACCCGGCCATCGACATCGGCCAGATCGAGGGCGGGTTCGTGCAGGGCATGGGCTGGCTCACGACCGAGGAGTTGTGGTGGGACGAGGCCGGGCGCCTCAGGACCCACGCGCCCAGCACCTACAAGATCCCGGCCTGCGGCGACCGCCCGCGCATCTTCAACGTGGCGCTCCTCGAAGGAGCGAGGAACCGCGAGGATGCGATCCACCGCTCGAAGGCCGTGGGCGAGCCGCCCTTCATGCTCGCGATTTCGGTCCTGCACGCGATCTCGGATGCGGTCGCGAGCGTGGCCGATTACCGGTTCTGCCCGCGGCTCGACACGCCCGCCACACCCGAGCGCGTGCTCCGGGCGATAGAATCCTTGCGCGAGCGGGTGGCGGAGCCGGAGGAGCGCGCCGCATGAGCGAGCGGCTGGCCGCGACCCTCGAGACCCTGCTCGCCGCGGGCGAGCCCGCCGCACTGGTCACGGTCGCGGCCGCCAAGGGCTCGACGCCGCGCGAGGCGGGTGCCGTCATGCTGGTGACGGCGGCGTGCTGCTTCGGCACCATCGGCGGCGGCCGGCTCGAATGGGAGGCGATCGCCCACGCCCGCGCGCTCCTGGCGGCGGGCGAGGCCGAAGCCGGCCTCGATCTGCCGCTCGGTCCCGCTGTCGGCCAGTGCTGCGGCGGCCACGTGCGGCTCCTGCTGCGCCGCGCCGATGCCGCCGTGCTGGCCGGGCTTGAGGCGATGGAGGCCGAGGCCGCAGCGAGCCTGCCACCCGTGCTCCTGTTCGGCGCCGGCCATGTCGGCCGGGCCTTGGCGCGAGCGCTCGCACCTCTGCCGCTGCGGCTGCGTTGGATCGACGGCCGAGCCGGCGAGTTTCCGGGCGAGCCCCTCGCCGGTGTCGAGACCGTCGTCACCGAGCACCTGCTGGACGAGGTCGCGGCGGCACCTGCGGGTGCCTCCTACTTCGTCCTGACCCACAGCCACGCGCTCGACTTCCATCTCTGCAGTGCCGTCTTGGAGCGGGGCGATTTCGCCTATCTCGGCCTGATCGGCTCGAAGACCAAGCGCGCCAGGTTCGAGCACGGCTTTCGCGAGCTCGGCCTGCCGGCGGAGCGGATATCCCGGCTGGTCTGCCCGATCGGCGGCAGCGCGGTCCGCGACAAGCGGCCGGCCGTGATCGCCGCCTTGGCAGCCGCCGAGCTTCTCGTCACACTCGCCGCGAAACCGGGTACGCAGGCGGGGACGTCGGCCGAGACAATCACCCGGACCGAGAAGGGAAGGGCAGCATGAGCGAGGTCGGGACGGCCGTGAGCGTACCGTCGCGTCTCGAGCTTCGAGGCATCACCAAGCGCTTTCCGGGCGTGCTCGCCAACGACGCCGTGAGCGTCAAGGTGCAGCCCGGCGAGATCCACGCGCTCCTGGGCGAGAACGGGGCGGGCAAGAGCACCCTCGTCAAGATCATCTACGGCGTTCTCCATGCCGACGAGGGCGAGATCTTCTGGGACGGGAAGCCCGTCCACATCGCCGACCCGCACGCGGCGAGGGCTCTCGGCATCGGCATGGTGTTCCAGCACTTCTCGCTGTTCGAATCCATGACCGTGCTCGAGAACGTGGCCCTGGGCGTCGACGGTGCCACCGACATGAAGGCGCTTTCGGCCCGCGTGCGCGAGGTGAGCCACGCTTATGGCCTACCGCTCGAGCCTTCGCGCGCGGTGCACACGCTCTCGGTAGGCGAGCGGCAGCGGATCGAGATCGTGCGCTGCCTCCTGCAGAGCCCGCGCCTGCTCATCATGGACGAGCCCACCTCCGTGCTCACGCCGCAGGAGGTGGAGAAGCTGTTCGAGACGCTGCGCCAGCTCGCGGCCGAAGGCTGCTCGATCCTCTACATCAGCCACAAATTGCACGAGATCAAAGCCCTGTGCGACCGCGCCACCATCTTACGCGGCGGCAAGGTCGTGGCCGAGTGCGATCCCAAGCTCGAGACCGCCAAAAGCATGGCGCAGCTCATGATCGGGGCCGAGATCAGAACGCTCGCTCGCCGCGAGGCGGGAGCGGGCACCGGCAAGCCGCGCCTCGTCGTCGAGGGGCTCGACCTTCCTTCCGAAGAGCCGCACGGGGTCGATCTCAAGCGCATCGGCTTCGAGGTCCGGGCGGGGGAGATCTTCGGCATCGCCGGGGTCGCCGGCAACGGCCAGAACGAGCTGCTCATGGCGCTCAGCGGCGAGCGCATCGCCCCGCACGACAACGCCGTCCTGATCGACGGCAGGCCCGCCGGCCGGCTCGACGCCGCGAAGCGGCGCGCTCTCGGCCTGTGCTGCGTGCCCGAGGAGCGCAACGGCCACGCCGCCGTCCCGGAGATGAGCCTGGTCGAGAACGGGGTCTTGAGCGGTCACGAGCGCATGGGCCTCGTCGCCGGCGGCATCCTGCGGCTGCAGAAGGCGCGCGACTTCGCGGCCAGGATCGTGCGCGAGTTCGACGTGCGGACACCCGGCGTCGATACCCTGGCGCGGAGCCTTTCCGGTGGCAATCTGCAGAAGTTCGTGGTCGGCCGCGAGATCCTGCAGAACCCCGGCGTGCTCGTGGTCTCGCAGCCGACCTGGGGTGTCGATGCCGGTGCAGCCGCCGCGATCCATCAGGCGCTGCTCACGCTCGCCGGCAACGGTGCCGCCGTCCTCGTCATCTCGCAGGATCTCGACGAGCTCCTGATGCTCACGAACCGGCTCGCCGTCATCAATGTCGGCGTCCTTTCCGACCCGCTGCCCACCGCGAGCGCCTCGGTCGAGGAGATCGGCCTCCTCATGGGTGGGCTCCACGGCATGGGCGGCGCCGACACGAACCACGGAGGGCTCGCCCATGTCGCTTAGGATCGAGCCGCGTCGGGAGATCTCCTGGCGGATGCTCTATCTCACGCCGTTCCTCGCCGTGCTGCTCACGGTGATGACGGGCTTCGTCGTCTTCATGTTCATGGGCTACAGCCCGCTCCAGACGCTCAAGAGCTTCTTCATCTCGCCGATCATGACGGGCTACGGCCTCGCCGAGCTCGGCGTGAAGGCGGCGCCCCTCGTCACGATCGCGGTCGGGCTCGCGATCGGCTTCCGCGCCAACGTCTGGAACATCGGCGCCGAAGGCCAGCTCACCATGGGCGCCATCGCCGGCGGCGGGATCGCGCTCGCCACCTTCGGCCAGGAGGGGAGCTGGATCCTGCCCGCCATGATGCTGGCCGGCATCCTGGGCGGCATGGCCTATGCCGCGATCCCGGCCTTCCTCAAGACCCGCTTCGAGGTCAGCGAGATCCTGACCAGCCTGATGCTGACCTATATCGCCACCCTCTTTCTCAGCATTCTGGTCTACGGGCCCTGGAAGGACCCCGAGGGCTACGGCTTTCCGCAGTCGCGCATGTTCTCGGAGGCCGCCATCGTGCCGATCGTTTGGGAGGGGACCAGGCTCCATATCGGGGCGCTGATCGCCCTCGCCGTGGCGGTGGCCGCCTGGGTGCTGATGACCCGCTCGATCATCGGCTTCGAGATCAAGGTCGTGGGCCAAGCGCCGGCCGCGGCCCGGTTCGCGGGCTTCGCCCGCAACAGGATCGTCTGGCTGTGCCTGCTCCTGAGCGGCGGGCTCGCCGGGCTCGTCGGCACCATCGAGGTCTCGGGCCCGATCGGCCAGATCATCCCGAACCTCACGCCGGGCTACGGCTTCACCGCCATCATCGTGGCGTTCCTCGGCCGCCTGCACCCCTTGGGCATCGTCCCGGCCGGGCTCCTGATCGCGCTCTCCTATATCGGCGGCGAGAACGCGCAGGTCGAGGTCGGGCTGCCGCAAGGTGCCACGGGTCTGTTCCAGGGTATGCTCCTGTTCTTCCTGCTGGCATCCGACTTCCTCGTCCGCTACCGCATCGTCCTCACCCGCCCCGCAGCCGCTGCACCGCGCCGGGAGGTCGCCCCCGCATGAGCCTCGATATCGTCGTTCCCGTCATCCTCACCGTCATCAGCGCGGCGACGCCCTTGCTCCTGGCCGGCATCGGCGAGCTCGTGGCCGAGCGCGCCGGGGTGCTCAATCTCGGCATCGAGGGCATGATGCTGGTGGGGGCGGTCGCCGCCTTCGCCGTCGCGCACGTCACCGGCAACTACATGCTCGCGATCCTGGTGGCGGCCATGGCCGGAGCGCTGCTCGCCCTGATCTTCGGCGTGCTGACGCTGACGCTGGTGAGCAACCAGGTCGCGACCGGCTTGGCACTCACCCTCTTCGGCATCGGCCTCAGCGCTCTCGCCGGTGCCGGCTTCGTCGGCTCGCCGATCGCACCGCTCCCGAAGCTCGAGATCCCGGGTCTGTCGGAGCTGCCCTTCATCGGTCCGATCCTGTTCCATCAGGACGTTCTGGTCTATCTCTCGGTAGCGCTCACACTCGGCGTGATCTGGTTCCTCAAGCGCACCCGGGCCGGCATGATCTTACGTGCCTGTGGCGATTCGGACGTCTCGGCGCACTCGATCGGCTACGACGTGATCAGGATCCGCTATCTCGCCGTGCTGTTCGGCGGGGTCACGAGCGGGCTCGCCGGCGCTTATCTCTCGCTCGCCTACACGCCGATGTGGGTCGAGAACATGACCGCGGGCCGCGGTTGGATCGCGCTCGGCCTCGTCGTGTTCTCCTCATGGCGCCCCTTGCGTCTCCTGGGCGGGGCGTACCTCTTCGGCGGCGTCACCATCCTTCAGCTCTACGTGCAGGGCATGGGCGGGATCGGCGTGCCGGCGCAGGTGCTCTCGATGCTGCCCTACATCGCCACCATCGTCGTGCTCACGATCATTTCCGCGGGACCGTGGCGTGGCAGGCTTGACGCGCCGGCCTGCTTGGGCAAGCCCTTCCGGCCAGCCACCTGAGGTTCGATCGACGCTCGAGGTCGTTCAGCGTGAGGGAGAGAAGAACCATGTCGTTGCATCTCCGGCGCCGCAGCTTCGTGCTGGGCAGCGCCGCCACCGGCCTAGGTCTGGCCGCCGGCGTGCGCCCGGTCTTCAGCGCCGACGCGCCCTTGAAGGTGGGCTTCGTCTATGTCGGCCCGGCCACCGACAATGGCTGGTCCTACCGCCACGACGTGGCGCGAAAGGAGGTCGAGGCGGCCTTCCCCGGCAAGGTGACGACGAGCTTCGTCGAGAACGTGCCGGAAGGCCCCGACGCCGAGCGCGTCATCCGCCAGCTCGCCTCCTCCGGCCACGGTTTGATCTTCACGACCTCGTTCGGGTTCATGAACCCGACGCTCAAGGTGGCGAAGGCGTTCCCGAAGGTGAAGTTCGAGCACGCCACGGGCTATCAGACGACGCCCAACGTCGCGGTCTACAACGCCCGCTTCTACGAGGGCCGCACCGTCATCGGCACGATCGCCGGCATGATGAGCAAGTCCGGCACGATCGGCTATCTCGGCTCGTTCCCGATTCCCGAGGTGGTGATGGGCATCAACGCCTTCACCCTCGCTGCCCAGAAGATCAACCCGAACATCAAGACCAAGGTGGTCTGGGTGAACTCCTGGCACGATCCGGGCAAGGAGGCCGACGCCGCCAAAACCCTGATCGACCAGGGTTGCGACATTCTCTCCCAGCACACCGACAGCGCCGCTCCCTTGCAGGTGGCCGAGCAGCGCGGCGTGCACGGCTTCGGCCAGGCCGCCGACCAGAGCGCCTTCGCGCCCAAGGGCCAGCTCACCGCTATCGTCGACAACTGGGGCCCCTACTACATCGAGCGCGTCAAGGCCGTGCTCGACGGCACGTGGAAGACCCACAACATCTGGCATGGCCTCAAGGAGGGCATGGTCTCGATCGCACCCTACGGGCCGGACGTACCCGAGGACGTCAAGGCCGCGGCCGAGAAGGTGAAGGCCGACATCGCCGCCGGCACCCGCCATCCATTCGAGGGCCCGATCAAGGACCAGAAGGGGCAGGTGCGCATCCCCGAGGGCAAGCATGCCACCGACGAGGAGCTCTTGAAGATGGACTGGTACGTCGAGGGCGTGCAGGCCTGAGACAGCGAGGAGGGAGCGGTGGCGCGCTCCCTTCCGAGCCGTTCCCGCCGTGCGCTCGGCCGTCGGCACGCCGCAGAGAGCTCGACGCATACGACCGCGGTTGTTCGGCGCTCGGCCCGTCCGGAACTTCCCCTCGACGACGCCACGGCACCCGGAAGCCATCCGGGCCGTCATGGCTGCCGACCGGCTCAGTTCAGCTCGACCAGGTCCTCCCGGATCCAGCCGAGCGGCTCGTCGGCGCCTACCTGGATCCAGGTGTCGCGCCGTTGCAGGACGGCGAGGCTGTCGCCCCGGCGAGCACGGCCGACGACGGCGGCATCCGCCTTCGGTTTCGCACGGATGTTGGCGGCATCGACCCGGACGATCGCCTTCGTCGGGCTCACCGCCGGGAGCGTGGGATATGAGGCGGCGGGCGGCGGTGCATCGGCAGCACCGGGCCGGCCGGTGAGAAGGTGTACGATTTCCAGGGGGATGGCGCCGCGGAGGAGGCCGGGGTTCGCGACGAGGAGCGCCGTCAGGCCGGCTGCCGCCAGCGCCGCCAGGTCGGCGAGCGGGAACCAGAGCAGGCGGTGCTCCGTCTGCGGTGGCACCACCGCGATGCCGGGTACGGGCCGCGTCGGATCGCCTGCCGGCTCGGGCGCTGCAGCGCTCGCCGCCATGGCCTCGCGGCTGCGTGCCGCGAGGCGGTCGAGTTCGCGCCGATAGGCGTCGTAGGCGTCGCCGAAGGCGAGGGCGGCCGCTGCATCGCCGGCGAGAAAGGTGCCGGATGCGCTGCCAGGAACGCTCCAGCGAAGCAGTGCTGCGTGCGGCAACCGCTCCACCTTCAGCACGAGCTCGCGCGGGTCGAGCGGCACGAATGCCTCGTCACGGCGCTCGAGCAGGGCCAGGCCCGGCAGGAGGTGGAGGCCATCGCCCCTGGCGCTCGCGGGCAGGCGCAGGCTTTGCTCGCCGGCCACGAGCACGGGCCCGGTCCCGACGCGTTCGAGCCGGACCGAAGCCGGCTTTCCCTGCCGGCCGCTGGCACCGGTCGCGGTCGTCACGAGGTCGACCGCCTCCTCGGCCAGACGATCGAAGCTCCTCCCGAGGCGGGCGAACGCGGCCCGCGCGGCAGGGTCCAGATCGATGCGGACCGGCACGGCGCAGCGCTCCAGCTCCTGCCGTGCCGCATGGAGCTGGAGTTCGGCCTCGCGCACCCGCTGCTGCAGGGTCTCGAGCGCCGGCCACATCAAAAGGCGCACCACGACGAGGCTCGCCGCCTGCAGCACGAGTTGCGCCCGCTCCCGCCGCTGGTCAGCGGCGTGCATGGCCTGCCGCAGCCTCTTCCGGCGCAACAGGCACTCGTCGAGCATGCGGGCGAGCGGAACGAGGCCGGTGCTCGCTTCCGGCGCTTCCGCATCCGGCCGGCGCCAGCCGCGGAGGCCGCCCTTCTTGCCGCCGCTGCCGATGGCACCGGCGAGCCCTTCGACCGTGGCGCTGACGCCGCCCTCGCCGAAGCGCACCCGCACGCCGGGCAGCGACGTGGCGCCCATGCCTGACTGAAAGCTCATGAACCGAATCCGCCGTGCCAACCGTCACGGTCGAGGCGGTTCCCCTCCTCGGAACCCCGGTGGGGGACACACGCCATGCTCGACCGAACCGTTATCGCACGACACCATAGGTCATCCGAGACGGTTGACAACGGGGCATCGGCCCATACGGGCAGTACGCCGCGGTTCGCTCCGACGGAAAAGGCTCGATGCTATAACTGGTTGCGTCCGCTCAGCCCGTAGCCGTGGTCGGCGCGGCCGAGGCCCGGTTCCGTACCAACATACGCAGATCCTCGAGCATGGCGCGGGCGGAAGCAGGCTCCAGCCCGTCGCTGCGCCACAGGAGGGTCATGATCGGATCGTCGAGGAGCTCGTCCAGGCAAGGCTCGCCGCTCTCCGGCCGTTTCCAGGTCCGCTCGCCACGAGTCGAGATCAGGGCCTGCGCCCGTCGGTCATCAGCCTGGTGCCACATGGATCGGCGCCTCGGTTCCAAGCATTTTAACCTCTGTTGGTGTTATAGCAGCGCGTCCCCTTTTTGGGTCCTGAAAGCTTCCCAAGGAAAACGTTTTGTGGCCTGCCGGTCCCGTTCCCGATCCGGCTCAGGCAGCCGCGGCCGGCGGCAGCAGGCCGGCGCTCTGGCGGGCGATGATGCCGCCCACCTCCTCGACCATGAAATCGGCGAAGACCTTCACCTTGGGAGGCAAGAGGCGGCGGTGGGGATAGACCACGGCGAGCGTCGCCGGCTCGGGCGGGGCATCCGGCAGGATCCGCAGGAGCCGGCCGGAGCGCAGATGCTCGGCGATCTCGAATACCGGCTTCATGACGATGCCCTGCCCGAGCAGGGCCCATTCGGTGAGCACGTCGCCGTCGTCGGCGTCGAACCGCCCGGCCACGGGCAGCGTCACCGGCCCTTCGGCCGTGCGCAGGGTCCAGCGATATTGCTGCGAGCCGGGAAAGCGCAGGAGCAGGCACTGGTGCTCGAGCAGATCCTCGGGCCGCTCGGGAACCCCGTGCGCCGCCAGATATTCGGGTGCCGCGCACAGAACGCGCGGGCAGTCGGCGATCTTGCGCGCGATCAGACTGGAATCGGTCAGCACCGCGAGCCGGATCGCGACATCCACGGCCTCGCGCAGCAGGTCGAGCAGATGATCGGAGAGGCGGAGTCGCACGCCGATCTGCGGGTAGCGGGCCTGGAACACCGGCACCAGGGGAGCGAGGATGCGGCGGCCGAAGCCGAGCGGGGCCGTGACCCGGAGGTTGCCCTTGGGCGTGCCACCACTGTCGGCGACCACACTCTCGGCGTGCGCCACGGCGGCCAGCACCTCCTGGCAGGCCTCATAGAACGCGGCCCCCTGCTCGGTGGGCTGGACCTGGCGGGTGGTACGATTCAGGAGCCGAACGCCCAGATGCTGCTCGAGCTGCTGCAGGCGGTGGCTCACCACCGCCGGCGACAGGCGGAGATGGCGGCCGGCGGCCGAGAGGCTGCCGAGCTCGACCACCCGCGTGAACACCTGCATGTTCTCGAGGAGCGACATCGCGAACCCCCGCTCCGGCCCATTGTTCGCTTCCGTTTGAAGATCCTACGCTACGCCCGTGGTTCACGGCCGCAACCCCGGGCGTTAGAGGGGTCCGCAGCCTGGAAAGGCTCGGAGTGTCCGACGCAACGAGGGAGGGGCGGCCCCATGGTGGAGCCGGTGATGTGGGAATGGCTGAGCCTCGGCGTGCGCTGGCTGCACGTCATTGCCGGGATCGCCTGGATCGGCAGCTCGTTCTACTTCGTCCACCTCGATTCCAGCCTGAAGCCGCGGCCGGGCCTGCCGGAAGGGGCCGGTGGCGAGGCCTGGCAGGTGCACGGCGGCGGCTTCTACCACATGGTCAAGTATCTCGTGGCACCCGCGCGGATGCCGGAGGATCTCACCTGGTTCAAGTGGGAAGCCTACACCACCTGGCTCTCCGGCTTCGCGCTCCTCGTCGTCGTCTACTACTTCTCGGCCGAGCTCTACCTGATCGACCCGGCCGTGCTGGCGCTTCCGGCCTGGGGCGCGGTGCTCGTCAGCGTCGTCGGCCTCACGCTCGGCTGGCTGGTCTACGACGGCTTGTGCAAGTCGCCGCTCGGCCGCAACGACGCCGCGCTGTTCGGCGTTCTCTTCCTCTACCTCCTCGTCCTGGCTTATGGCTTCACCCACGTCTTCAGCGGCCGCGGCGCCTACATGCAGATGGGGGCGCTCACCGGCACCATGATGGTGGCGAACGTCTTCCTCATCATCATCCCGAACCAGCGCAAGGTGGTGGCCGACCTGATCGCCGGCCGGCAGCCCGACCCGGCGCTGGGCGCCGCCGCCAAGCAGCGCTCGATGCACAACTCCTATCTCACGCTGCCGGTCGTGTTCGTGATGATCAGCAACCACTACCCGCTCGCCTTCGCGAGTCGCTGGAACTGGCTGATCTTCGGCCTGGTGCTGGTCGTGGGTGCCGCCATCCGCCACTTCTTCATCGTCCGCCACAAGGGCCTGCCCTCGCCCTGGTGGACCTGGGGTGTCGCGACCGCCGGCATGCTGGCGATCGTGCTGCTGAGCGCCGCCGGCCCGGCCGGTGCCGGCAGCACCGCGGCAGCGCCCGCGGACGGGCCCGTGAGCTTCGCCGAGGCCGAGGAGGTGGTGATCAGCCGTTGCTCGATGTGCCACGCCGAGGAGCCGGCCTGGGAGGGCGTGCCCGTGCCGCCCAAGGGTGTCATGCTGGACACGCCCGAACGCATCCGACTCCATGCGCGGGACATCGCGTTGCAGGCGGTGATGACCCATGCCATGCCGCCCGGCAACCTCACCGAGATCACGCCCGAGGAGCGGCAGGTCCTGGCCGCCTGGATCGCCTCGGGTGCGAAGGCCGAGTAAGGGCAGAGGCAGCACGCCATGACCACGATCCGGGCCGTCCGCGGCCGCGTTCTCACCTTCCTCGACGACCCGGCGCTCGTCGGCCCCAAAGCGAGCCATCGCTACCTCGCCGACGGCGTGGTCGCGATCCGGGACGGGCGCATCGCGGCGGTGGGGTCGGCCGACGAGGTGTTGGCAACGCTTCCGGCCGACACACCGGTCGACCACCATCCCGACCATCTCGTCCTGCCCGGCCTGATCGACACCCACATCCACTACCCGCAGAGCCGGGTGATCGCCTCCTACGGTGCCCAGCTCCTGGAGTGGCTGCAGAAATACACCTTCGTCGAGGAGCAGAAGCTGAAGGACCCGGCGCACGCCGCCGCGGTCGCCACCTTCTTCCTGGACGAGTTGTTCCGGAACGGCACCACCACCGCCGTCGTCTACTGCACGGTTCATCCCGAATCGGTCGAGGCCTTCTTCGCCGAGAGCCATCGCCGCAACGCGCGGATGATCGCCGGCAAGGTGATGATGGACCGGGGCGCTCCGGCAGGGCTGCTCGACACGGCCGAGCGCGGCTACCGCGAGAGCAAGGAGCTGCTGCAGCGCTGGCACGGAATCGGGCGTCAGCTCTACGCGATCACGCCGCGCTTCGCGATCACCTCGACGGAAGCGCAGCTCGAGGCCGCGGGCGCGCTCGTGCGCGAGCATTCCGATGCCTGGCTCCAGACCCATCTCAGCGAGAACCTCGCCGAGATCGCGCTCGCGAAGGAGCTGTTCCCGTGGGCGAGGAGCTACACCGATATCTACGACCGCTACGGGCTCCTGGGCCCGCGATCGCTCTTCGGCCACTGCATCCATCTCGGCGAGGACGAGCTCGCCCGCCTGTCCGCGACCGGCTCGGTCGCCGTGTTCTGCCCGACCTCGAACTTGTTCATCGGCTCCGGCCTGTTCGATATGGCGAAGCTGCGCGATGCCGCCCGGCCGGTGCGGGTGAGCCTCGCCACCGATGTCGGTGGCGGGACCAGCTACTCGATGCTGCGGACCGCCGCCGAGGCCTACAAGGTGCTGCAGCTCCGCCGCCAGAACCTGCCGGCCCTGGACGCCTTCTACCTCATGACGCTCGGCAACGCCCGAGCGCTCGGCCTCGATGACCGGATCGGCGCGCTCCGGCCCGGCCACGAGGCCGACCTCGTCGTGCTCGACGCCCGTGCCACCCCCGCCATGGCGCACCGGATGGAATCGGTGCGGGGCGATCTCGCCGAGGAGCTGTTCGTGCTGATGACGCTCGGCGACGACCGCGCCGTGCGCGCGACCTACGTGGCCGGCGAGAAGGTGCATGCCGCCTAGGGGCGGCCGGGGACCGCAGACGAGTCCGCGTGACCGGGCGAACCTCGCCTGCCACCCGCTCACCCCTGACCGCTGGGGCGATCTCGAACTGCTGTTCGGCCCGGAACGGGGCGCGGTTGCCGGCTGCTGGTGCATGTGGTTCAAGCTGTCCCGGCCGCAGTGGGAAGCCCGGGGCCGCGCCGGCCGCAAAGCCGCGTTTCGGGCCGAGGTGGAAGCGGGACCGCCGCCCGGCATCTTGGCCTATGCCGGCACGGAGCCGGTCGGCTGGTGCGCCGTGGCCCCGCGCAGCGCCTATCCCGCCATCGAGCGCTCGCGGATCACCCGGCCGGTCGATGCACGGCCGGCCTTCGCCATCACCTGCTTCTACCTGGCGCCGCGCTGGCGGCGCCGCGGCCTGATGCGGCCCATGATCGAGGCGGCGCTCGCTTTCGCGAAGGAGCAGGGCGCTGTTCTGGTCGAGGCCTACCCGCTCGATCCGCCCATCGGCGAGCGGCCTTCCGGCGCCTTCAGGGGCATTCCCGGCCCGTTCCGCGATCTCGGCTTCGTCGAGGTCGCGCGCCGCTCGCCGACACGGCCGATCCTCCGTCGCGAGCTCGCGTGACCGGCGCGCTATCGCGCCGATGGCGACCCGGCATTGGCCGGCGGGGCGGCACGCTCGCATCCTGATCCGCGTCGAGCTCGCGGAGAAGGATCACCGGCCATGCTCGCCCGCACCCTGGTCTACCTCTATGCCCTGTTCTTCGGCCTGAGCCTGCTCCTCGCCGATCCCACCCTGCCGCTTGTGATCGGGCCCTGAGCCGCTCAGGCGGCGCGCCGCGCCCGTAGCCAGCCGTCGCCCGTGTAGAGGGCGAGCGCTGCCCAGATCAGCACGAAGGCCGCGAGCCGCCACGGGTTCAAGGGCTCGCCGAACCACAAGACCCCCTCGAAGAACAGCATGGTAGGGGCGATGTACTGCAGGAGGCCCACGGTCGAGAGCCGGATCCGCCTGGCGCCGAGGCCGAACAGGAGGAGCGGCACCACCGTGATGACACCCGCGAGCAGCAGGAGCACGAAGGTGAAGGGCTCGGCGGTGGGGCCGACCAGCCCGTGCTCGAGCCAGAGCCAGACCGCGAGCGCGGCCGCGGGCGGCAGCAGGAGCGCGCATTCCAGGAAGAGTGCCACGAGCGGGCTCACCGGCAGGCGCTTCTTGAGGAGACCGTAGAGCCCGAACGAGATGGCGAGGAACAGCGCCATCCTCGGCACGATGCCGAGCTTCACGATCAGCATGAGGACGGCGAGCCCGGCCAGCGCGACGGCCGCGACCTGCCCTTTGGTCAGCCGCTCCTTCAGGACCAGCACGCCTAAGGCCACGCTCACGAGCGGGCACAGGAAATAGCCGAGGCTCGCATCCAGCACCTGATCGCCGGTCACCGCCACCACGTAGGCGAACCAGTTGGCGGCGATCAGAACCGTGGTCGCGATCAGCCCCCGACGCAGGCCCGGATCGCGGAGCGCTCCCACCACCTCGTGCCAGCCGCCGCGGGCCTGAATCACGATAGCGAGCAGCAGGCTCGACCACACGATCCGGTGCAGCACGATCTCGAGCGCGGGCACGGCCGCGAGCGCCTTGAAGTAGAACGGGTAGAGGCCCCAGAGCGCAAAGGCGCTGCCGGTGAGGAGCAGGCCCTCGCGCGTGTCGCCGCCCGCCGCCGTCGTCATGGTCGTCCGCTCAGCCAGGCCTGCCATCGTCGCTGCCGTCTCGTGCCAGGAGCCGCTCGGCCTCGGCGAGGTCCTCGGGCCGGTTGGTGTTGAAGAAGGGATCGACGGGCCGGCTCGGGAACTCGACCATCGCGAGCCGGTAACGCGCGGTCCAGGCGTCGATCTTGCGCATACCCTCGTCCACGAGTGCTCGGCGCAGCTCGCCCATCAGCCGCACCGGCCAGAGTCCGAACACGGGGTGGGCCTGTCCGCCGCTCACAGCACAGGCGAGGTCGGCCGCTTGCTCCGCCACGGCTTCGCGCAGCCGCGCCACGAGATCCCGCGGGAAGAACGGCGTGTCGGTGGCGATGGTGACGATCCAGGTCACGTCCGGCCGGTGCGCTTTCGCCCACTCCATGCCGGTGAGTACACCGGCGAGCGGGCCCGCGAACCCCTCGACCACGTCGGGCGCGACCGGCAGGCCAAAGGCGGCGAAGCGCGCCGGATCGCCGTTGGCGTTGAGGAGAAGCGCATCCACCTGCGGGGCCGCGCGTGCGATCACCCGCGCGAGGAGCGGCTGCCCGCCCAAAGGTCGCAGACACTTGTCGCCGCCGCCCATACGCCGCGACAGGCCGCCGGCGAGAAGGAGACCAAGGATGGGCTCGTCCGCCATGAGGCTCAGTCCTCCTCGGCCCGGCTGCTCTTGCGGGAGAAGCGGCGCTCCTCCTCGGGCACGTAATGCGGATCGGCGTCGAAGACGATGCGCTCGGCGCCCGCAAGCGCCAGGAAGCGCTTGCCCTTGGCGCGGCCGATCAGCGTGAGGCCCGCCTGGCGCGCGAGCTCCACCCCCCAGGCGGTGAAGCCCGAGCGCGAGATCAGGATGGGGATGCCCATCTGCACCGTCTTGATCACCATCTCCGAGGTGAGCCGGCCCGTGGTGTAGAAGATCTTGCCTTCCGGCCCGAGCCCGTGGCGGTACATGTAGCCCGCGATCTTGTCGACCGCGTTGTGGCGGCCCACGTCCTCCATGTAGAGCATGACCCGGTCCTCCTCGCACAAGGCACAGCCGTGGATGGCCCCGGCTTTGAGATAGAGCGAGGGCAGGGTGTTGATCTCCCGCATGAGGCTGTAGAGCCAGCTCGTTTTCAGGATGGCGTTTTCCGGCAGGCGGACCTGATCGAAGCGCTCCATCAGGTCGCCGAAGGCCGTCCCTTGCGCGCAGCCCGAGGTCCTCACCTTCTTCTTGAGCTTCTCCTCGAAGTCCGTCTCGCGCTCGGTCCGCACCACCACGACCTCGAGCTCCGGATCGTAGTCCACGCTCGTGACCGCGTCGTCCGGCCGCAGCATGTTCTGGTTGAGGAGATAGCCCAGGGCCAAATATTCGGGATAGTCGCCGATCGTCATCATGGTGACGATCTCCTGCCCGTTGAGGAACAGGGTGAGCGGCCGCTCGTAAATGATGGCGGCCTCGACCGTTCTGCCCTCGTGGTCGATGCCGGTGACCGGCTGGGTCAGGCGGGGATCGTCGGGGTTGGGCAGAAGGAGCGGCGTGTGCAAGAAGGGTCTCTCCGGGTGGGTTTGCCGTGCGCGGCTCGCCTGAGGTATGCTGCCGTCATCGTCGAGCCAAGATGCGCCGACCAGCCGCGAGCCGATCCGTACCCGTGACCCGCAGCCCCCGTCGTCCCGCCCCGCCGCCGCCTCCGCCGCGGCGCGGCCTCCTTCGGCGCCTGCTCGGGCTGGTGCCGGCGCTCCTGCTCCTGGGCCTCGTGGGCTGGGCGGCGCTCTTCTTCACCATGGCGCCGAGCCTGCCCGACACGCGGGAGCTGTTCCAGGAGAGTCGGCAGGCCAAGGTCACGGTGCTCGCCGCGAACGGCCAGGTCATCGCCGTCCGCGGCAGCGACGGGCAGCGCTTCGTGCAGCTCGACGAGATCTCGCCCTGGCTCGTGAAGGCGGTGATCGCGACCGAGGACAGCCGCTTCTACCATCATTTCGGCATCGACCCGATCGGGCTCGCCCGCGCCCTGGTCAAAAACCTTCTCGCCGGCGACGTGGTGGCCGGCGGCAGCACGATCACCCAGCAGCTCGCGAAGAACCTCTATCTCACGCCCGAGCGCTCCTTGAAGCGCAAGCTGCAGGAGCTGACGCTCGCGATCTGGCTCGAGACCAGACTCGGGAAGGACGACATCCTGACCCTCTACTTGAACCGGGTCTATCTCGGTGCCGGCGCTTACGGCGTGGAGGCGGCGGCGCAGCGCTATTTCGGCAAGCCCGCGAAGAACCTGACCCTCGCCGAATCGGCGATGATCGCGGGTCTGCTCAGGGCACCTTCCGCGCTCGCACCCACGAACGACCTCGATCGGGCGCGCGACCGGGCTTCCATCGTGCTCGTCCGGATGCAGGACGAGGGCTTCATCACCGCCGAGCAAGCCACTGCCGCCCGGATGAAGCCCGCGAAGCTGGCTCCCGAGGCCGGGGAGATGGCGGGCTACTTCGTCGACTGGGTGCTGGACGGCCTGACCCGGCATCTGGGCAAGCCCGAGCACGACCTGTTCGTCTACACCACGCTCGACCCGAAGCTGCAGGCGGCGGCCGAGAGCGCGCTCGGCAAGGTGCTGGCGCGCGCCGGGGAGCGCAACGCGGTCGCGCAGGGAGCGGTGGTGCTGCTCGACCGGACGGGGGCGGTGCGCGCGATGGTGGGTGGCCGCAGCCATCTCGAGAGCCCGTTCAACCGTGCCGTCAACGCCCATCGTCAGCCGGGCTCGGCGTTCAAGCCGTTCGTCTATCTCACGGCGCTCGAGGCGGGCTGGCAGCCCGGCAACACGATCGACGACCGGCCCTTCCGCTTGGGCGACTGGCAACCCGCCAATTTCGACGGCAAGTACCGGGGCAGGATCACGCTCACCGAGGCGTTCGCGCACTCGGTCAACACCACGGCCGTGCGGCTCGCCCAGACCGTGGGCCCTGCTGTGGTCGTGAAGAAGGCGCGTCAGCTCGGCGTCGTCTCCGAGCTTCAGGCCGTGCCGTCGATAGCACTCGGCACTTCCGAGGTGACGTTGCTCGAGCTCACCGGCGCCTATCTCCCGTTCGCCACGGGTGGCCTGCGCCGGCCGCTCTACGGGGTGACCACGGTCGAGGAGGACAGCGGTCGGGCGCTCTATCGGCACGTGCCGACCGAAGCGCGGGTCATCAGCCCGGCCGTCGCGGACGCGATGCAGGCCATGATGGCCGCCGTGATCGAGACCGGCACCGGCCGGGCGGCACGGCTCGGCGACCGGGTCGCCGCCGGCAAGACCGGCACCACCCAGAACGGCCGCGATGCCTGGTTCGTGGGCTTCAGCGGCGACTACGTCGCCGGAGTGTGGCTCGGCAACGACGACAACACGCCGATGAAGGGGGTGCTGGGCAGCAACCTGCCGGCGCAGATCTGGCGCGAGGTCATGCTCGCGACCCCGAAGCCGTCGCGGCCCGAGCCGCAGCCCGTGCCGGTGGCGAAGCGCGAGGAGAGCGGCTTCGACTGGCTCATGAACCTCATCGACGGCGTGGTGGGACGGGCCACGAATTGAAGCCGCGATGAGGGGCGCACAGCCGCAGAGACGAGGCTTCTCCGATCGACGTTCTGGGCTATTTTCCTAATACATGCCATGCTCCCGGCAGCCTCGCCGCCACGCGAGACCAGCCCGTGACCGACGCTGCTGCCCCACTCCCGAGAAGCGGAGCCCCAGGCCTCCCGAAGGCGGGGCGCGCTCGGCGACGAACGCGCCGAAGCACGGCCTGCGCGCCCGCCGCTTCGGCCTCCTGCCCGGCGAGGACCAAGCCGAATGGGCGCCGCTCGTGCGCCTGCTGGACCGCAAGGCGCTGCGGCGGGCGGGGATCGCGATCGATGGCGAGACGCTGAACTGGCTCGGCAGCCGCGAACTCGAAAAGGCGTGCCGGCAGGCCGCCCGAAGCGCCATCGCGTCCGGCAGCGAGCGCCTCCGAAAGCTCTTTTGGGCTCGGTTGAAACAGTTCATGCACGTTCATGGCACCAGGTACCATGAAGGAATTCTGAGCATATGTGCTCCCGACCCGACCGGAAAGGGCTTTAGCCGGTCTCGAGCCAGGTCAGCTCCGCTTGCGAGACGGCACGCGGCTCGCGCGCACCCAGCACCATCTCGGTCGCCCAGTTCACCAGGATCGAGGCGTAAGCGCGCTGGCACTGCTTTCCGGAAAGCGCATGGTCGGCGCCGTCGATCACCCGGTAAGTCAAGGAATGCGCCTGCGTGAACGCCGCCCGGTAGCTCACGATCGTCGGGTGCGGCACGAGGTCGTCGTGCTCGGCTTCGACGATCAGCACGTCGCCGGCGAACGCCGCGCACGCCCGGAGTGCCCGGTTGGTCTCCGGGCTCACCGGTCCCCGCCGGTAACGGGCGAGCTCGGTCCGGTCGAGCTGCCGCTTCGGCACGGCCCAGTCCTCGTCCTTGTAGAGGGCGGGCACGCATAGCGCCAGCCACCGCACCGGCCGCAGCGACGTCAGGATCGTGGCGAGATAGCCGCCATAGGAGGTGCCGATGACGGCGATGGACGTCCGGGCGACGGCGGGATGGCTCGCCAGCACGTCGAAGGCCGCCACCACGTCGCGCAAGTTCTCCTCGCGCGTCACGGTCTCGTGCTGCGGCTCGGTGCGCGCGTGGCCACGCAGGTCGAAGGTGAGGCAGATGCAGCCCAGGGCCGCGATCCGGCGCGCCCGCGCCAGGTCCTGCTCCTGGCTGCCGCCCCAGCCGTGCACGAACAGCAGGCCCGGCATCACGGTCGGCGGGGCGAGCAGCGTGCCGGCGATGCACTGGCGGTCGACCGCGATCTCGATGGGATCAGCGCGTGTGGTCATGAGGCTCGACCAATGTGTACTTGGTGACGAGGCCCACCCGCTCGTCGACGCCGCGGAACGACAGGGTGGCATGGGACGGGAACTCGGCGCTTTCGCCGTAGACCTCGACCGTGGCGGTCCGCACGACCTCGAGGCTCGGGTCGGCGCGGAAGGCTTCGAGGGCGGCGATCTCGGCGCCGCTGGCACCGCCGATGCGCCAGGACTGCTCGAGGACGCCGGAGCGCCACCGCCCGCGGGCGTCGAGCCCTTGCGCGACGTCGTAGTTGCGCCGCGAGAGGATGGCGTTCGGGAAGGACGCCGTGGCTGCCTCGTCGTAGGTATGGGCCTGCGCCACCGCGAGGCGGAGGGGATCGGGCAGGTCGAGCCGGAGCAGGCCGTCGAGGCCGCCACGGATCACCACGAGGTCGGACCCGCCATAGACGACGGCACCGCTGTTGTCCGTCGTCGTGCGCTGCGTGCCGTAATAGCTCACCACGAGCTCCGCCACCCGTACCTCGCCGATGCTCAGGGTCGTGACCTCGGCCAGGTCCTCCTCGAGCACGAGGCCATGCGTGACGAGTTCCGCCTCGTCCAGCGCCTCGAGCACCTCCTCCAGCTCGGCGAGCGTCGTGGCCACGGCCTGGCCGGTGCCGCCGGCCGCACGCACGCGCTTGAGGCGCACGAGCCCGCGCTCGAGGAGGCGGGCACCGGCGCGCCGTGCGTCCGCGGGTGTAAACACGGAGAAGCCTTCGAGCACGATGTCCTTCGTCCGCTGCCCGAACGCGTGCGACCAGCCGGCGGGAGCCGCGGCATCGGGCTCGACCAGCGGATGGGTGATGACCTTGGTGGCGGCGAAGGGGTAGGGCACCACACCGCCGAACAGGTCGTGCTCGGTGCGAATACCCAGCGCCTCGGCCGTCCCGATGTCCGTGATCGTGTCGCTCGGCACGACATAGACCGGGCCGGCATAGGGCCGTGTCGGATCGTGGTCGCCCGCGAAGTCGTAGCCTTTGAGCGCTGCGAGGCGCCGGGCGAGGCGGTGCCGGGTGACCTTCTCGTGGGCATCGGTGAAGCCGAGCTCCTCGGGCGCGTGCACGACGACGATTCCGGACGGAGCCGGAATCGTTGCCGGGCCATGCGCCATGACCGCCTCACGCTGCTGCATCTTCGCGCGAATACCTCGAAAGCAACGCGTCCGACCGGCCGCAAGGGGAGGCAGCGGCCCTACGCTCCTTGCCCGTCATCTTATAATTCCGCTGCCGGCCGATCGTTTCGCCACGAGCCCTGTTTTGGCGTCAGAAGGTGGTTCAGGAACGGCGGTGCGGTCGAGCAGCATCACGAGCTTCCAGCCGACGTGAGCGGCGAGCTGGAAGGTGGTCTGACGGTAGCGCACGAGACCGCGCTGCGGATGCTGGAAGGTCCGTTCGCCGCCCTCGCGGGCGACCACGTCCTGCTCTTGCCAGCATCGGGCGAAGAGGGTGCTCCTTCGGGCGAGCTCCTCTATCAGCGCTCCTGTGCGCGGATCGTCGAGATGGGCGCTCACGTCCGCGCGGAACTCGGCCACGACCCGCCGGGCGCGCAGCTCCCAGTCGCAGACGAGGCTTCGCGCCACGGGATCGAGAAAGATGAAGCGCAGCAGGTTCTTCTCGGCTCCGTCGAGCCAGCCGGTGAAGAGGTCGCGCGCGGCCACGTTCCAGGCCCGCGCGTTCCAGAGGCGGTCCAGAACATAGGCCGGGCTGCGGATCGCCTCGACGCAGTCGGCGAGCACGTCCGGCAGATCGGTTGCATCGCCGTGCGGATCGAGCTGCGGGTCCTTCCGCCCGGCGAGCTCGAACAGATAGGCCCGCTCGGCGCGATCCAGCCGCAGGGCCCGCGCGATCCGGGCCAGTGCCGTCGGCGAGACCGAGACGTCGCGGCCCTGCTCGATCCAGCTATACCACGTGACGCTGAGGCCGCAGAGCTGTGCCACCTCCTCGCGCCGCAGCCCCGGCGTCCGTCGCCGCGGTCCGGCCGGGATTCCGACGTGCTGCGGCATCAGCCGCTCGCGGCGCACGCGCAGGAAATCCCCGAGGCTGCGGCGCTGGGCGGCGGAGAGCGGTTTGTGCATGGTGGTTTTCATACCAGTATGAACGCCTGCCTTGTACCGGCGACGGAGCCGCCCGACCATGGGGCCGTCGGTGCGCCCGGCATCCCTACCGGGCATGCGAAAAGGAAGTGCTGCATGCGTTCGCCGGTCAGAAGCCACGAGAGCCTCGTCGTCGACCAGTTCGGCGGGCAGGCCCATGCCTATCTCGCGAGCACGGTCCACGCGCAGGGCGAGGATCTCGAGCAGCTCGCCGCCATGGCACGCGCCCGCCCCGAGGCCGTGGTGCTTGATCTCGGCTGCGGCGCCGGGCACGTGAGCTTCCACGTGGCCCCGCACGTCGCATCGGTCACAGCCTGTGATCTCTCCGAGGCGATGTTGGCCGTGGTCGCGCGCACGGCCGCCGAGCGCGGACTGCGCAACGTCGCGACCCGGGCCGGTGCCGCGGAGCGTCTGCCGTTCGCCGACGCCGCGTTCGATCTCGTCCTCAGCCGCTACAGCGCCCATCACTGGCTCGACCTCGGCCTGGCGCTGCGCGAGGTGCGCCGCGTGCTGAAGCCGGGCGGACAAGCCGTGTTCGTGGACGTGATGTCGCCGGGCGCACCTCTGCTCGACACCTTTCTCCAGACGGTCGAGATGCTGCGCGATCCCTCGCACGGGCGGAACTACGGCGCCGACGAGTGGCTGCGCCTCGTCGCGGAGGCCGGCCTGATCCCGGAGAGCTTCACCCGCCGCCGGCTCCGGCTCGAGTTCGCTTCCTGGGTGGCACGGATGCGCACGCCCGAGCTCCACGTCCAGGCGATACGCTCGCTTCAGGCTGCCGCCCCGGCCGAGGTGCGGGCCCATTTCGCGATCGAGCCCGACGGCAGCTTCACCATCGACACCATGACGCTCGAGGCATCGTAGCGGAACGCCGCCCGGCGGAGCGCTGGTGGATGCGGTACGACCTGCGTCTCGATGCGCTCAACTTCCTCCTCGCCGACGTGCGGGGCGGGCTCGGCCCCTATGTCGGCATGTTCCTGCTCGGCCAGGCGCACTGGGATCAGGCGACGATCGGCGTGGTGCTGACCATGAGCGGCCTCGTCGGCATCACGCTGCATACCCCTGTGGGAGCGCTGATCGACGCCACGCACAGAAAACGCGAGCTTCTCGTCGCCGGCGTGGCGGCGCTGGCGGCGAGCGCCCTCGCCATCGCCGCCACGCCGGTGCGGCCGGTCGTGCTCGCGGCCGACATCGTCATGGCCGTGCTCGGGGCCGTGTTCGCGCCGACCGTGGCGGCGATCACGGTGGGTCTGGTCGCCCGGGGCGAGCTGACCGCCCGGCTCGCCCGCAACGCCGCCTGGGATCGCGCCGGCAACATCTTCGTCGGTGTCGTGGCGGGGCTGGCCGGCTGGGCCTTCTCGTCGCGGGCCGTGCTCTACCTCGCACCCTTCTTCGCCCTGCTGACGGCCGTGGCCGCGCTCTCGATCCCGGCCCGCGCCATCGACCACGCGCGGGCGCGCGGCCTCGACGGCGAACGGGCCGCGAGCGGCCGGGCGCATCCCGCCGGCTGGCGCATCCTGCTCCACGACCGGCCGCTCCTGATGCTGGCCGCGGGCGTGGCGCTGTTCCACTTCGCCAACGCGCCGATGCTGCTCCTCGTGGGCCAGGAGCTCACGCTGGGCCATCCCGGCGAGGCCACCGTGCTGATGTCCGCCTGCATCGTCACGGCGCAGCTCGTCTCGATTCCGGCGGCGCTCGTGGTCGGCGCCGAGGCCGACCGCCGGGGGCGCAAGCCGCTCCTGCTCGCGGCCTTCGCCGCACTGCCGGCGCGGTGCCTCCTGTTCGCCGCCGTCGACCGTCCGTTCTGGCTCGTGGCCGGGCAGATCCTGGACGGGGTGGCGCTCGGCATGCTGGATGCGCTCCTCGCCCTGGTGCTCGCCGACGTGATGCGCGGCACCGGCCGGTACAATCTCGCCCGCGGGCTCGTCGGCACCGTCCAGGGCATCGGCGGCTCGTCGAGCAACGCCGTGGCGGGGCTGCTCGTCGTCTGGGCCGGCTACCCGGTGACGTTCCTCGTGCTGGCGCTCGTGGCGCTCGCGGCCTTCCTCCTGATGGCGCTGGCGATGCCCGAAACGGGGAACGCCGTTCCGCCCGGTACTGCGGGCCTCACGGCACCAGCACCGCGGCCCCTTGCAGACGGCCCTCGCGCAGATCGGCCAGCGCTTCGTTCGCGGCCGCGAGCGGGTAGGGGGTGACCTCGATCCGGATCGGCACCTCGCCCGCGAGTGCCAGGAACTCGATCGCGTCCTGCCGGGTGAGGTTCGCGACCGAGCGCACGACCCGCTCCTCCCACAACAGGCGATAGGGGAAGCTCGGGATGTCGCTCATGTGAATGCCGCCGCAGACGACGACCCCGCCCTTGCGCACCGCCGCGAGCGCTGCCGGCACGAGGCCGCCTACGGGCGCGAACAGGATCGCGGCGTCGAGCGGCACGGGCGGGGCCGCCGTCGAATCGCCCGCCCAGACGGCGCCGAGCCCCGCCGCGAAGGCCTGGGCGGCCGCGTCGCCGGGGCGGGTGAAGGCGAAGATCTCCCGACCCTGGTGCCGGGCGACCTGGGCGATGATGTGGGCGGCGGCGCCGAAGCCGTAGATGCCGAGCCGTCTCGCGTCGCTCGCCATGCGCAGGGAGCGGTAGCCGATCAGCCCGGCGCACAGGAGCGGTGCGGCCGCGATGTCGTCGTAGCGCTCGGGCAGGGGAAAGCAGTAGGCGGCATCGGCGACCGTGTATTCGGCATAGCCGCCGTCGATGGTGTAGCCGGTGAAGCCCGGCGCGTCGCACAGGTTCTCGTGACCGCTTCGGCAGTAGGGGCAGACGCCGCAGGTATGGCCGAGCCAGGGTATGCCGATCCGCTCGCCTGCACGGAAGGTGTCGACACCTGCGCCGGCCGCCACCACCTCGCCCACGATCTCGTGGCCGGGCACCAGCGGCAGCTTCGGCTGCTCCAACTCGCCGTCGACGACGTGGAGGTCGGTCCGGCACACCGCGCAGGCCCTCACCTTGACCAGGACCTGACCGGGACCGGGCGAGGGGATCGGGATGTCGGCCGGCCGCAGGGGCCGCCCCGGCGCATCGAGCAGCATCGCCCGCATGGTCTGTGGTCTCCCTTGGCTGCCAGCCGATCCTACAGGGTCGGAGGGGCTGCAGGGTAGGGGAAGCGGAGCACGGCTGTGAGCCTCTCTCCCGATCGGGCCGAGGCTCGGCGCATGGCGCAGGAGGCCGCCTCGGCTCCAGCGCCCCGCACGGCCGGCGCAGCCGCGCCGTGCTCAGCGGAGGAGCACGGCCGCGATCGCCCGGCCGATCGCCTCGAGGGTAGCATAGAGGCCATCCGTGCTCACCGACACGGCTTCGATCCCGGCGACGATCGCGACCGCGACGAGGCTGGCGGTGAGAGCATACTCGACGGCCGTAGCTGCCCACTCGTCGGCGAGCAGCGAGCGGGCACGGCGGCGATCCGGCGCGCATGGTGAAGGCTGCGACATCTTCGGCTCTCCTCGGTCGGCCGGGCGGGAGCTTAGCCGGAGCGAGATGAAGGAAGGCTTGATGTGGCCGGCTGCCGGCGCGGTCAGGCGGCGAGCCGGCTGCGGCTCGTGACCAGGGCCGCCGCCTCGCGCAAGGCCGAGGGCCCTTCGTCCGCGCCCAAGGCCGTCAGCCGGCGCCGCCAGGTGCGGGCACCGGGCAGCCCGTTGAACAGGCCCAGCATGTGGCGGGCGATCGCCCGCAAGGGCACGCCGCGCCGGCTCTGGGCCGCCGCATAGTCGGCCATCGCCTCGACCACGCCCCACCGGTCGGGCGTCGCCGGCGCGTCCCCGAGCAGTGCCGCCTCGAACGCGACGAGCGACCAGGGATTCTCGTAGGCCTCGCGCCCGACCATGACGCCGTCGACCGGGCCGAGCTGCTCGCGCGCCGCCACCGGCGAACGGATGCCGCCGTTCACCACGATCTCGAGCATGGGGAACGCCTCTTTGAGGCGATGGACGACCTTGTAGCGCAGAGGCGGGATCTCGCGGTTCTCTTTGGGGCTCAGCCCCTCGAGCCAGGCTTTGCGAGCGTGGACGACGAAGGTGCCGCAGCCGGCGGCGGCCACGGTCTCGACGAAGCGGGCGAGGAAGGCGAACTCCTCGCTGTCGTCGATGCCGATCCGGCACTTGACCGTGACCGGGACCGCCACGGCCGCGCGCATGGCGGCGATGCACTCGGCCACACGTGCGGGCTCCGCCATCAGGCAGGCGCCGAAGCGGCCCTGCTGCACGCGGCCGGACGGGCAGCCGCAGTTGAGGTTGATCTCGTCGTAGCCGCGATCCGCGCCGATCCGCGCGGCACGGGCGAGATCACGGGGCTCGCTGCCGCCGAGCTGCAGCGCCACCGGATGCTCGGCGGGGTCGAAGCCGAGATGCCGCTCGGCGTCGCCGAACAGGATGGCCCCGGTGTGCACCATTTCCGTGTAGAGGAGGGCACGGGGGGCGAGCAGGCGATAGAAATAGCGGCAATGCCGGTCCGTCCAATCCATCATCGGAGCGACGCTGAGCCGGCGATCCAGGGTTTGGGCGGGTTTCACGAGATCCATGCGGGCATAGCTCGATTTACTTCCGGTACGGTGATGGCGCAGTTTCCATGCGGCGCGACATGGTCTTGCGCCGGTGCCGCTGTACCAAGGTTTGCGCCATGGCGACCATCGTCAAGCGCGGCAACGCTTACCGGGTACAGATCCGCGCGAGCCACGCCGAGGCGAAGCGCTGGGCGACACGAGCGGAAGCCTCTGTCGATAGGGGCAAGCGGGTCGACCTGCGCACGACGACTTTCGCCGATATCCTGACCGCCTACGCCGAGAGCGTCGGTTCCATGTCGCGCTCGAAAGAGGCGGGTTGAACCTGATCCGCGCCGAGTGCGGCAGGGTGCCGTTCGCCTGCGCCACGGCCATGCTTCTGTCGGAGATCGCGAGCCTGGAGTGGTCCGGGCTGGACGCCGGCAGCCGCACGATCCCGATCCGGGATAGGAAGCACCCGCGGCAGAAGCAGGGCAACCATCAGGCGGTGCCGCTCCTGCGCGGCCATTTCGCGGTCGGGGGCGAGGTCATCGACCCCTTGGCGATCATCGAATGGCAGGCCCGGCGCGGCTTTCGCATCTTTCCCTCCAGGCCCGACAGCATATCGACCGCTTTCATGCGGGCCGTCGCGGCGTGCGGGAGCGAGGACCTCCCCTCCCACGACCTGCGGCACCACGGTTGCAGCTTGTTGTTCGAGGCCGGCTACGGGATCGAGGAAGTATCGCTGGTGAGCGGGCATCGGGACTGGAACATGCTGCGCCGCTACCCGCGGATCGAACCCGAGCCGCTGCATCGGCGACGGGCCGGGCAGACGAACGTGGTAGATGCCGTAGACCGATTGCCCGAGGCCCGAGGGAGGATTCGAGCCGCCTTGACGCCACAGGCGTTTTTGGGCATCGAATTTGAATCATAAGCTGCATGTTCGTGGTCGGAATAAACGTAGAATGTTTGTCCTTTGCCGATTCGATTCGATGTCGGGTTATTCAAGCACTTGGCCGTCCCTGCATTGCTTTAGATGCAGGATTCGGGGACCGGCTCTGCTAACGGTGCGCTTCCGTACGGGTTCGCGGTAATGAGAGGCTGGCCGGGTTCCGGCGATCTTTGGGGCAAGTTTGCCGACGAGGCGCGTGGCGGGCCGGCTTGGCATCCCCTGGTCGATCACTGCACCGATGTGGCCTGCGCCTTGGAGGCGCTGCTCGGGCAGCCCACCATCCGTCGCCGCCTGGCCCGCACCGGTGGGCTCGACGATCTCGAGGATGTGCAGGTGGCGCGGCTGTGCTTTCTCGGCTTCCTGCATGACCTCGGCAAGTGCAACTGGGGCTTCCAGCGCAAGATCCAGCCGGGCGTCCCGCCTGCCGAGCACGGCGGGCACGTGGCGGAAGTGGCCGCTCTCCTGCTCGCGCCGGAGCTGCAGCCGAAATTCCTGAGAATTCTGCCGCTGGAGGCGATGGCCACCTGGGGCGACGAGGCCGCCATCGACGAGCTCTTCTGCGCCGCCGTCTCGCACCACCGCCGGCAGCTCGTCCTCGACCAGGGTGGTGCCCTGCCCGGCCTCGATAAGCGTTCGATCCGCTTCTGGCAGCCGCGGCACGGCCATGAGCCCCTGCGGCGCCTGGAAGAACTCGTCGCCGCTGCGCGCGCGACGTTCGCGGCGGCATTCCGGGCCGGCGGCGGTCCGCTTCCGGGGGGAGCGCCCTTCCAGCACGCTTTCTGTGGCCTTCTGATGCTCGCCGACTGGCTCGGCTCCAGCGAGACCTTCTTTCCGTTCCGGGCGACGCCCGACGAGGACCGTCCGGCTCTCGCCCGCGAGGCCGCTGCCCGGGCGGTGACGGCGGTCGGGCTCGCCGTCGAGGGGCGCCGTGCCGGGCTTCGGGCGCGGCCGGTCCAGGACGCGACGTTCAACGGCTTCCCGCTCAATCCCGCGCAAGCCGCGGTCGCGGCGCTTCCGCGCGACCCGCCCCCGCCGCTCGTCGTGCTCGAAGCGGAGACCGGCTCCGGCAAGACGGAGGCGGCACTGCTCCACTTCAAGCGGCTGTTCGAGGCCGGCCAGGTGGACGGCCTCTATTTCGCGCTCCCGACCCGCTCGAGCGCCAGCCAGATCCAGGAGCGTATCCGGCGCGCACTGCAACGGCTCTTTCCCGAGGACGACCGCCCGCCCGTGATCCTCGCCGTGCCGGGCTACATCCGCGCCGACGACCGCAGCGGCTCGCGGCTGCCGGGCTTCGAGGTGGTCTGGGACGACGACCCGGGCGAGGCGGGGCGGCAGCGGCGCTGGGCGGCCGAGCACCCCAAGCGCTACATGGCGGGGCAGATCGTGGTCGGCACCGTCGATCAGGCGCTGCTCGGCAACCTCCAGGTGCCTTACGCTCACCTGCGCTCGAGCGCGCTCCTGCGCCATCTCCTGGTGGTCGACGAGGTGCACAGCTCCGATGCCTACATGACCGCGGTGCTGGGCTCGCTGCTGCGGGCGCATGCGGCCGCGGGCGGCCATGCGCTCCTGATGTCGGCCACGCTCGGCGGCGCTGCGCGCGCGGCCTATCTCGACGAGCCCGTCCCGCCCCTCGCCGCGGCGGAGATGGTCCCGTATCCGCTGCTCTCCTTCTCCGGCGGTGTCCGCCCGATCCCGATCGCCGGACCGGACAAGGCGGTGCGGCTCGAGCCGCTGGCGGCGATCGACCAGCCCGCGGCACTCGCCTCACGGCTGATCGAGGCCGCGACGGCAGGCGCCAAGGTGCTCGTCGTGCGCAACACCGTGGGCGACGCCGTGGCGCTGTTCGAGACCGTGCGCAACAGCCTGGAGGCGCAGGGCCGTGCGGGCCTGCTGCTCGAGGTGGCGGGTGTGCCGACCCTGCATCACGGGCGGTTCGCGGGCGAGGACCGCAAGCTGCTCGACGAGGCGGTCGAGAAGAGGCTGGGTCGCGAGCGTCCCGAGGGCGGTGCCATCGTCATCGGCACGCAGACGCTCGAGCAGAGCCTCGACATCGATGCCGACCTCCTGGTCACGGATCTCTGCCCGATCGACGTGCTCCTGCAGCGCATCGGTCGGTTGCACCGCCATCGCGATCGGACCCGGCCGGCCGGCTTCGCCGAGGCGCGCGCCGTGATCCTCACGCCATCGGCGCGAGGTTTGGCGCCGTTCCTGACCAGCCGCGCGCATGGCCTCGGCAGCGTCTACCCCGACCTGCGCGTCGTCGAGGCGACCTGGCGGCTGATCGAGGCGCACCCCGTTCTCGAGATCCCGGCCATGAACCGGATGCTGGTCGAGCGCGCTACCCATCCCGAGGTGCTGCGGGCGGTCGAGGCCGAGGGCGGCGATGCCTGGCGCGAGCACGGGCAGGCCGTCCTTGGCAAGGAGTTCAGTCAGCGCGGCATTGCAGCCCTGCATGTTATCTGTCGCGGCAAGCCGTTCGGCAAGTTCGCGTTCCCCGATGCTGAGGAGAAGATCGTCACCCGTCTCAGCGCCAACGACCGGGTTCTGGCCTTGCCCGAAGCGGCGCGCGGCCCGTTTGGTGCGATGGTGAGCTCGCTCAAGCTGCCGGCCCATCTCCTGCGCGGCGTGGCGGGCGACGCCGCTGTGACAAAACTCACAGACACGGGACGGGGTTTTACTTTCGCCTATGGCGGCGAGGCGTTCCGCTACGACGAGCGCGGGTTGGCACGGGAGGGTACGGCGAAAGCATGAGGTACAATCTGCTCACGGAGCGGATCATTCGCGTACGCTCGATGACGCAATCGGAAGCTGTCCAATATACCTTGCCGGAAACGTTGTGCCTGCTGCTGGCCGACGCGGTGCAGAGCTTTCCGGCGCTGCGGGCGCACCAGCGTTTCCCCTGGCATGCGTTCCTGGTGCAGCTCGCGGCCCTGGCGCTGCACCGGGCCGGGCTCGACGAGCCGCCGCGGGAGGCGGAGCGCTGGTGCGCGCTCCTGCGCGGGCTGACACCCACCTTTCCCGAGGACGAGCCCTGGTGTCTCGTGGCACAGCCCGACCGCCCGGCGCTGCTGCAGGCGCCGGTCCCGGGCGGCAGGCTCGACGGCTTCAAGCCGGTGCCGACACCCGACGCCCTCGACATGCTCGTCACCTCGCGCAACCACGACCTGAAGCGCGAGGCGATGGCGGGGGCGGCGCCGGACGACTGGCTGATGGCGCTGGTATCCCTGCAGACGCAGGAGGGTGTGATGGGTGCGGGCAAGTACGGCATTGCCCGTATGAACGGTGGCTACGGCAGCCGCCCCTGCTTTTCGATCCGGCCTCCCGGCGGGCCAGGGGCGTGGTTCGCCCGCGACCTGCGCCTGCTGCTGGCACGTCGCAGCGAGATCCTGAAGCGCCGGCCGGAATTCGCGGCGGAGAACGGGGTGGGACTCCTCTGGCTCGAGCCTTGGCCCGAAGGCGACCAGCTCACCCTCGATCGCCTCGATCCCTTTTTCGTCGAGATCTGCCGGCTGGTACGGTTGATCGAGACTGGAGACGGGATTGCCGCCGTCGAGCGTGGGAGCGCCAAGCCCAGAATCGACGCCAAGGCGCTGAACGGGGTGACGGGGGATCCGTGGGCGCCGGTCGAGCGAAGTGACGGCAAGTGCTTCTCGATCACCGGCGCCGGCTTCGACTACCGGACCGTGCTGCGGCTCCTCGGTCCCGACTACCAAGCCCCGGTGCTGCTCGACCTCGGGTCGGACGACGCCGACGCAGGGCTCTCGCTGTTCGCCTGCGCCATCGCCCGCGGCCAAGGCAAGACCGAAGGCTATCACGAGCGCCGCATTCCGATCAGCAGGCGCGTCGGCCGCCTGATCGCCGCCCGCGCCACCGACGAGCTCGCCCAGGCCGGGCGCGAGCGCGCCGAGGCAGCCGGGCGGCTCGCGGGCTCGGTGCTGCGCCCGGCCCTGTTCTGCCTGCTGCGCGAGGGCCGCACGGACGAGCCGCTCTCGCCCAAGGCGCGCGAGAACCTGCGGCGCACGACCGACCGTTATACCGACCGCCTGGACCAGGAGGTCGATGCCGACTTCTTCCCACGGCTCTGGGAGGAGCTCGACACCGACGACCCGGCCGAGCGGAACCGGCGGCGTACCGCCTGGCTCGGGGCCAAGGTGAAGGTGGCGGAGGATCTCCTGGACGAGGCGATCCGAAGCCTGCCCGTCGCCTCCATCCACCGCTACCGCGCCCGCAGCCGCGCGCGCGGCCTGTTCCACGCCCTGAAGCGCAAGCATTTCCCTCAGCTCCAAGAGGACGAGGCCGATGACGCTGCCGCCTGATGCGCCTGCGCGGCACCATGGCGTGCCCGAGGCGATCGCCGCCGTCGCGCGCGAGCTCGCGCGCGAGACCTTCCCCAAGGGCGACCTCGCCGCGCTGCGGCGCATGGACCCGGACCGGCCGGGTACCACGGCCGCCTTCTGGTCGCTCGTGACGCGGCACGTGCCGGAGAGCCTGCGCCGCGATGAGGACGCGATCCGGCGCTGGGCGCTCGTGCTCCACGGCATGGCGCTGATGGCGCCTGACCACCACCGTGGACTCCGCCTCCAGGGCGGCCGGACGGAGCGCCTGGGTGCTGCGTTGCGCGGATCCGATCCCGAGCGGCCGATCTATGCCGAGGCGCGGCTCGCCCGCCTGCTTGGTGCCCGCGGTACCATGTTCCGAGCACTCGTTCCCCGGCTCTGCCGGCAGATGAAGGCCGCCGACCGGCCGCTCGCCTGGGAGGAGCTGGCCGAGCTCGTTCTGACCGAGGGCCGGGACGAGGAGCGGGCCGAGCGCTGCCGCGAGCGGATCGCTACCGCCTACTACCGCGCCGCCACCGCGGATGCGACCGACCACCAAGCCGAGATGAAGGACGTCGCCTGATGACCGAGCCGCGCTTCGTGCAGATCCACACCCTCCATTCCTACCCGGCGGCGCTCCTGAACCGCGACGACGCCGGCCTCGCCAAGCGCCTGCCCTTCGGCGGCGTCACCCGCACCCGCATCTCCAGCCAGTGCCTGAAGCGACACTGGCGGATGGCGGAGGGCAAGTGGGCCCTTCGCGAGCTTGGGCTCGACGCTGCGAAGAGGTCGCGACGCATCTTCTCCCATGCGGTGCTGGCGACGCTCGTCGAAGAAGGTTTCGAAAGGAGCGAGGCGCGATCCCTGGTCGAAACCCTTCGCGACCGGCTGCTGGGCAACGACAAGAAAGGAGGCGCCACCAATGGCCGCGATTCGCTGGAAACCGAGCAGGCGTTGATGCTGGGCGTGCCGGAGATCACCTACCTCACCGACATCGTTCGCAAGATCCTGACTGGGGACGAGCAGCTCCGCCAGGCGCTCTTGGAGAAGCCGAAGAAGAAGGGCCAGCTCACGGGTTTCCAAAAGCAGCTTCGCAGCGATCTCAACGACAACCTGACGGTTCTCCTCAAGACAACCAAGCTGCCCCAAGGGCTGGAATCCGCCCTGTTCGGCCGGATGGTGACCTCGGACCTGATCGCCAACACCGACGCTGCGATCCACGTCGCGCACGCCTTCACCGTGCACGAGGAGGAGAGCGAGAGCGACTACTTCACCGTCGTGGACGACCTCAAGGACCGGGCGGAGGGCGACGACGCGGGCTCGGCCGGCATCTTCGACACCGAACTGACCAGTGGCCTCTATTACGGCTACGTCGTCGTGGACGTGCCGGGACTCGTCGCCAATCTCGGCGGCGAGCGCGCGCTCGCCGGCCGGGTCGTCGAGCATCTCCTGCACCTGATCGCGACCGTCTCGCCCGGCGCCAAGCTCGGCTCGACCGCCCCTTACGGCTGGGCGCAGCTCATGCTGGTCGAGCTCGGCGACCGCCAGCCGCGCAGCCTCGCCAACGCTTTCCGCGACCCCGTCCCGCTCGATCGCCGCGGCGACACGCTCCCCAAAGCTCTGCGTCAGCTCGCCGCACATCTGGCCAAGCTGGACGCCGCCTATGGGGTGGAGGAGGAGCGCCGGTTCCTGAGCGTCGAGGACACGGAGCTGCCGCGGGCCGAGCGCAGCTCGCTCGATCTTCTGGCCCGCCGGGTGGCGGAGGCGATCGCCGCGGGCGGGAGCGGGCAGTGAAGGCGCACCTGATCCTGCGCCTTGAGGCGCCGCTGATGAGCTTCGGCGCCGAGGCGATCGACAACCGCGGCGTCGTCCAGGACTTCCCCGCGCTCTCCATGGTCACCGGGCTTTTGGGTAACGCGCTCGGCTGGCGACGGGGGCACGATGCGGCGCGCCTCCAGCGCCTGCAGGGCCGCCTCGTCATGGCCGCCCGTCTCGACCGACCCGGCAGCCGGCTGACCGACTTCCAGACGGCGCAGCTCGCCAAGGACGACAAGGGCTGGACCACGCGCAACCGACCTGAGGGTCGCGGCGGCGGCGACGAGACCTACCGGTCGCCGCACCTGCGCTACCGCGACCATGCCGCCGACGGCCTGTGCATCGTGGCGCTGCGGCTGGAGCCGTCCGGTGAGTCGCCGACCCTGGATGACCTGGAGGAGGCGCTGGAGCGGCCGGCGCGGCCCCTGTTCATCGGCCGCAAACCGTGCCTGCCCTCTGCACCGATCCTCGTGGGCAGGGTCGAGGCCGACGACGTGCTGGCGGCGCTCCGCACTCTCCCCTGGCAGGGCGAGGCCAGCGCCACCCGGCGCGAGCGGCGTCGGCCGCCGGGCCGCGCGCCGGCGACCTGGCCCGAGGGCGAGGGCAATGCCCGCGGTGTCGCCGTCACGGTCACGGACGAGCGCAACTGGCACGCCAGCGTCCATGGCGGGGCGCGGGCGACCCGCCGTGGCGAGATCGAGCTCGTGGGGGCGGCCCCGTGACCGCCCCACTGCTCATGCTCAAGCTCGCTCCGGACCGGCCGCTCGTCGCGGCCTGGGGAGCCGAGCGCGGGCTGGTTGGCCGCGACGGCGATCTCGGGTACACGCTGCACGCCCTGCTCACGGCCGCCTTCGGCGAGCTGGCGCCGAAGCCGTTCCGGCTGCAGGAGCGTCGTTCCGGCGGCGAGGCCACCCTCTACGCCTATGGCAGCCGGCCCGAGGCGCAGCTCCTGGAGCAGGCGCGGAGCTTCGCCGAGCCCGATGTGTTCACCGCACTCGGCCTCGACCGCCTGCGTGCCAAGCCCATGCCCGAGCGCTTCACGGCCGGCCGGCGGCTCGGCTTCGAGGTGCGCGTGCGACCGGTCCGGCGTCGCGACCGGGCCGAGAATGCAGGCGGTGTGCGCGAGCGTGACGTGTTCCTGATCGCCTGCGACCGGGCGGGCGAGGGGGCGGTGGTGCGGCGCGACGCGGTCTATGGCGCCTGGCTCGGCGAGCGGCTCGCGGAAGCCGGTGCGCGGCTCACCATGCCCGTCCGGCTCGATGCCTTCCGCCGCACGCGCGTCGCCCGCAAGGACGCCACGCGCCGCCTGCGCTGGATCGAGGGGCCCGACGCCGTGCTCTCGGGCGAGCTCGAGGTCACCGACCCCGACCGCTTCGCGGCACTCCTCGCCCGCGGCGTCGGCCGGCACCGCGCCTTCGGCTTCGGCATGCTGCTGCTCAGGCCGCCCGGAGGCTGAGGCGATGGTGCTGCTGGGCCGGCTCGGTCTCGAGACCGCGCGCATCCCGCACGTGGACCGGCATGGGCTGGTCTGGCTCGAGCGCGGCGCGCTCCATGCCGAGGACGGCACCCTGCGCTTCCGGGCGGCAGGCTCGCCGACGCTCGCGGCCGGCGTCTACGACATTCCGTTCCAGATGCTCTCGCTGGTGCTCCTGGGTCCGGGCGGGTCGGTGACCCACGACGCGCTCCGCCTCCTCGCCCGCCACGGTACCGGGCTCGTCGCCGTGGGCGAGGGTGGGGTGCGGCTCTACTCCGCGCCGCAGCTCGGGCCGGACGACAGCCGGCTCGCGCGGCGCCAGGCCCGGCTCTGGGCCGATCCCGACACGCGCATCGGCATCGCCCGGCGCATGTTCGCGCTGCGCTTCGGCGAGGTGCTGCCGCACGAGAGCCCGGACGTGCTGCGCGGGATCGAGGGGGCGCGGGTCAAGGAGAACTATCGGCTCCTGGCGGAGAAATACCGCGTGCCCTGGAAGGGCCGCCGCTACGACCGGCAGAACCCGGGCGCGGCCGACGTGCCGAACCAGGCGATCAATCATGCCGCCACCTGCGTGGAGGCGGCGGCCATGATCGCGGTGGCGGCCACCGCCACCATTCCGCAGCTCGGTTTCGTCCACGAAGACAGCAGCAACGCCTTCGTCCTCGACATCGCCGACCTCGTGCGGACGACGGTGACGGTGCCGGTCGCCTTCGCGGCGGCGCGCGCCTGCATGGACGACCCGCTGCTCGTGCTCGAGCGCGAGGTGAGAAAGCGTGCCGCGGATGCGTTCCGCAAGGAGAGCCTGATCGACGCGCTGATCGAGCGAATCAAGACACTGTTTGAGGCGGACGCTTAGGGGGGCGGGCCATGGTGGTGATCGTTACCCGCGACGTCGCCGACCGGTTCCGCGGCTTTCTCGCCGGGTGCATGCTGGAGATCGCCCCCGGAGTCTACACGGCGCCGCGGATGAGCGCGGGCGTGCGCGAGCGGGTCTGGGCGGTGGTGGCCGAGTGGTACGCCGGCCTCGGGGGCGGCTCGATCGTCATGACCTGGCGCGATCCGAAGGAACCCTGCGGGCAGGGCATCCGCACGCTCGGGCTGCCGCCGCGAACGTTTGCGGAACTCGATGGCGGGCTTGTGACAACTTTCGAGAGATCGTGATGATCCGAAATTCGCCTGCATGCTCTTTGACATCGTAGGTATTTCAGGTACTTCTCGTCCAGAGGCTCCCCCGCGCACGCGGGGATGAACCCGGATCGTGCTGGCCGCGCGCCCCGAGCGCGGGGGCTCCCCCGCGCACGCGGGGATGAACCCGTGTTCAGCCGGCGGCGCCGATCAGGAGGTGCGGCTCCCCCGCGCACGCGGGGATGAACCCGGCGCTCAGGCCGGCCCGTTCGGCGTCTGCGCGGCTCCCCCGCGCACGCGGGGATGAACCTGCGCGCCGGCTGCTGGCGCTCGCCAACAAGGCGGCTCCCCCGCGCACGCGGGGATGAACCCGCCCGCAGCCAGCGGGCGGTGAAGCGGACCCGGGCTCCCCCGCGCACGCGGGGATGAACCTGGGGGCTGGTCATATCGCCGTCTGCAGGTGACGGCTCCCCCGCGCACGCGGGGATGAACCCGGGCGTCTGGAAAGATTTTGCCACCGACGAGGGGCTCCCCCGCGCACGCGGGGATGAACCCGACTGGCTTGGCTGACCGCTTCCCGGCGTTGAGGCTCCCCCGCGCACGCGGGGATGAACCTCCGCCGGACGGATGGCGCTTTTTCGTGCAGCCGGCTCCCCCGCGCACGCGGGGATGAACCCAGCCTCAATCGCGCCAACAATCCGCGCGAAATGGCTCCCCCGCGCACGCGGGGATGAACCCGAGATGCTCTGGAAGGACGGCACTCAGGACGCGGCTCCCCCGCGCACGCGGGGATGAACCCTGGGTGCCCGTGGCCGTCCGCCGTGGCCTTCGGGCTCCCCCGCGCACGCGGGGATGAACCCGCTGCCGATCCCAGCACCTTCAACATCTCGACGGCTCCCCCGCGCACGCGGGGATGAACCCCCGGCGAACATCAAGGTCGCCACCTATCCGTGGGCTCCCCCGCGCACGCGGGGATGAACCCGAGGACACCTCGATCGGTCTGCGCCAGACCAAGGCTCCCCCGCGCACGCGGGGATGAACCCGCGCCGATGGGATTACGTCACCATCGACGGCGGGCTCCCCCGCGCACGCGGGGATGAACCGCACCTGATCATGGCCGCCCCGCTCGAAGGCATGGCTCCCCCGCGCACGCGGGGATGAACCTGGATCCATGGTTCTTTTCAGTCCAGAGAAATGGGCTCCCCCGCGCACGCGGGGAT
Source organism: Benzoatithermus flavus (assembly GCF_037908215.1). Lineage (NCBI taxonomy): Bacteria > Pseudomonadati > Pseudomonadota > Alphaproteobacteria > Geminicoccales > Geminicoccaceae > Benzoatithermus > Benzoatithermus flavus. Next base: position 166,033 of record NZ_JBBLZC010000003.1, read on the forward strand.
GAACCGCGGCTTCAGCCGATGGTGCCGTTCGTCTTATGGGCTCCCCCGCGCACGCGGGGATGAACCCAAAGGCGGCGGCATGCGCGGTAGCACTGCCCTGGCTCCCCCGCGCACGCGGGGATGAACCCGACACCGTGCTCTCTGTCGAGCACGACGAAGGGGCTCCCCCGCGCACGCGGGGATGAACCCGGCCTCAGCCCGCGCACGCGCAGAGATGCGCCGGCTCCCCCGCGCACGCGGGGATGAACCCATCACCCTCGCGGCCACGGGGGCGGACGGCCGGGCTCCCCCGCGCACGCGGGGATGAACCGTACGACGGAGGTGCATACAAAGAGATCGTTCTGGCTCCCCCGCGCACGCGGGGATGAACCCAAGTTGGCGTGCCTGTTGGCGTCGTTGTTGGTGGCTCCCCCGCGCACGCGGGGATGAACCCGACGATCCCGCGGGCTCGGCCCCGAGGCTGCCGGCTCCCCCGCGCACGCGGGGATGAACCCGGATTCGGCGACGCCGAGGCGAGGCCCTATGGGGCTCCCCCGCGCACGCGGGGATGAACCCCCCAATTCCCACCATCGGCGCGACGATAGAGGGGCTCCCCCGCGCACGCGGGGATGAACCCAGCACGTACCGCAACCTCGACACGGCCCGCATGGCTCCCCCGCGCACGCGGGGATGAACCGCGTGATGCTCTGTTCGCCGACGTCCACGACCCGGCTCCCCCGCGCACGCGGGGATGAACCTCAGATTCATCTCATCGAGACAGCGGCATGAGAGGCTCCCCCGCGCACGCGGGGATGAACCCGAATTGGCGCTGGCACGCAAGAAGTATCTCATGGCTCCCCCGCGCACGCGGGGATGAACCGTACGCATCGGGCGGCGAGATGCCGGACGAGCTGGCTCCCCCGCGCACGCGGGGATGAACCCCGCGCGCTCAAGCGCGCCTACAGCCGGGCGTGGGCTCCCCCGCGCACGCGGGGATGAACCGTGGAGCGCTGTGGGCTCGGCCGACATCGCCGGGGCTCCCCCGCGCACGCGGGGATGAACCCACGCAAGGCGCTGTCACCGGAAGAGCTAGCCAGGCTCCCCCGCGCACGCGGGGATGAACCACGAGGACGCTTGCAGGTATTCTTTCGGTAGAGGGCTCCCCCGCGCACGCGGGGATGAACCCATGGCTGGACGGATGGCGTCGAAGTCGGCGTTGGCTCCCCCGCGCACGCGGGGATGAACCTCCTACATCAGACCGCAATATAGGCCAATATACGGCTCCCCCGCGCACGCGGGGATGAACCCATGGCGTCGTCGTGCTGCGCAAAGGTGCTCGGGGCTCCCCCGCGCACGCGGGGATGAACCTGAGATACCGACATAATACACGCGAGGTGTACGGGCTCCCCCGCGCACGCGGGGATGAACCCCCGACGCTTCCGAACTTCCTGACAAGGTTCCGGGCTCCCCCGCGCACGCGGGGATGAACCCGGCACGCGGAACGTTCTCGGCTGTGTCGCCTGGGCTCCCCCGCGCACGCGGGGATGAACCCATTTGCAGCGACGCAGCGTCGTGCGTCGCCTCGGCTCCCCTGCGCACGCGGGGATGAACCTCTTGCCTCGTCCCAGGCGAGCCCATCGGCAATGGCTCCCCCGCGCACGCGGGGATGAACCCCATGCAAAAGCCTGATCCGGTCATCGAGCCCGGGCTCCCCCGCGCACGCGGGGATGAACCGTACACGCTTGTCTGTGCCACGGTTGGCCTCGAGGCTCCCCCGCGCACGCGGGGATGAACCCGGTGATCTCCTGCCCTTCGGCCGTCAGCTCGAGGCTCCCCCGCGCACGCGGGGATGAACCCCGTGCCGTTCGGCGCCGGTCCGGCAGCCGTGCGGCTCCCCCGCGCACGCGGGGATGAACCCCGCAGCAGGTATATCTGTACCTGCTGACGCGGGGCTCCCCCGCGCACGCGGGGATGAACCTTCGACACGGTCGAGCGCCGCATCGGCACGCGCGGCTCCCCCGCGCACGCGGGGATGAACCGCGGCACCTCATAGGCGATCTCGTCGAAGACCCGGCTCCCCCGCGCACGCGGGGATGAACCTGCGTGCGGTACTGCCGCGCACGACGAGCGGATGGCTCCCTCGCGCACGCGGGGATGAACCCGTATATGCCGGCCGGCGATGACGGAGAACTTAGGCTCCCCCGCGCACGCGGGGATGAACCCCGAAGCGCTTGGCGGAATAGGCAAAGGTCATGGGCTCCCCCGCGCACGCGGGGATGAACCTGATGCCGCAGCCAAGGCTTTTGGCCATGAAACGGCTCCCCCGCGCACGCGGGGATGAACCCTGGGAAAGCTGCTAGCCGAGGTCGACAAGGCGGGCTCCCCCGCGCACGCGGGGATGAACCTGCTTTGCGGCAGTTTGGCGATGTCATGAAGGCGGCTCCCCCGCGCACGCGGGGATGAACCCGTGGTCGGGCAATCATGGCGAGCGCTCCGATGGGCTCCCCCGCGCACGCGGGGATGAACCCGACCGTGACAATCTCGTTTGGTCGCAGGCCGTGGCTCCCCCGCGCACGCGGGGATGAACCCGCATGCGCCGGTTTTCCATTCGTGCGCCCGAGGGCTCCCCCGCGCACGCGGGGATGAACCGCTCGCGCTTGGCACGGGCGTCGTGCCACGCCTGGCTCCCCCGCGCACGCGGGGATGAACCTGTCGTGGAAGTTGCAGAAGCGGCATATGTAGAGGCTCCCCCGCGCACGCGGGGATGAACCTGGGACGAAGCTCGAAGGCCATCAAGAAAAGAGGGCTCCCCCGCGCACGCGGGGATGAACCCGTGCGCGGTGTCTGCTGGGGCAAGAGCACCTAGGCTCCCCCGCGCACGCGGGGATGAACCCATGGCGGCGTTTCGACGGTCACGTCCGCAGCAGGCTCCCCCGCGCACGCGGGGATGAACCCCTTTGCCGTATGCCGGTTCTTCGATCGACTGCGGCTCCCCCGCGCACGCGGGGATGAACCTTACGAGAACGCTCTATCGCGCGGCATTCCAGCGGCTCCCCCGCGCACGCGGGGATGAACCTGTGCATCAATCTATTGGTTTTTACCAAATGGTGGCTCCCCCGCGCACGCGGGGATGAACCGTCGACGGCAGAGCGCGACTGCGGCGAGCGCATGGCTCCCCCGCGCACGCGGGGATGAACCCTTTTTGAGCACAGTGCGTTGCATTTTTGTAACGGCTCCCCCGCGCACGCGGGGATGAACCCGGTTGGCGGCAGCGGCCAGCGTCAGCGGCTGAGGCTCCCCCGCGCACGCGGGGATGAACCGTGATAGCACCTCCCCGCGCCTCATGCCTGTATGGCTCCCCCGCGCACGCGGGGATGAACCACAGCACTACCCTTTTGCGCTCATACTCCTGATGGCTCCCCCGCGCACGCGGGGATGAACCCTAGCAAAAATGTTGTGCGCTTCTTGTTGTTGCGGCTCCCCCGCGCACGCGGGGATGAACCCAATGAGCTTCTTTGCCGATCCGCTGAAAGATGGGCTCCCCCGCGCACGCGGGGATGAACCCGATGCCGTGCTGGCCGGTGCGTCCCTGTGAGCGGCTCCCCCGCGCACGCGGGGATGAACCGTCCTCGTCCCGCATCCGATATGCTTGCGCCACGGCTCCCCCGCGCACGCGGGGATGAACCCGTTCCTCGTCGGATACGTCGGACGGGTAAGGTTTGCGGACAGTCATCGCCCCAGAACTTGGGAACACCTGCCCGCTCAGTCCATACAGCCTCTAGACTGAAACGGGCGGCTTCCTGAGGAAACAGCAGGAAAGCCAGCCAGCGCGGGTTGGGCAACCTGCGTTACAGGAGAGTTCGAGTCTTCTCGACCACACCATATTCTCTCAGCCGCAAACCCTTGTGGCGCCTCGGGTGTGCTCCACGTGCTGCGCCGTGGGCGAGGTTCGCTTCCGTACCCCGGCACGATCGTCGGACCATGCGCTGCCGCCGGGCGATGACGCCGACGGAACCGTGTGGAGCCCTGTCCGTTCAGGAGGCGAACCCCAGCCCAAGGTGCCGCCATGTCTCCGCACCAGCATCGGCGCGAGGATCAGGACGCGCGCGACGTGCTCCAGGGGATCGCCGCGGCGCTACCGCCATCCCTCGTACTCTGTGGCGTCGTCGCCTTCGTGCAGACCGTGCTCGACCTGGCCATCCGCTAGGCCGCCTGACCGGCAGGCGCAGGAAAGGACGCCCCACGCCATCGATGTCGCCCCTTCCGCACGAGGTCGTCGAGCGCAGAAAGTCCGACCACCACTGCTGTCCGTTCGACCGGGCACACCGCAACGCGGGATGGGACCGTCGACTTCGATGCATCGTGGTCTCGAAGCGGATCCCGGCCCTGGCCCGGTCGCGCCCTCGCCAGCGCTTCCGCCCGGTCGGGGCGGCGACCTTTCGACCGCCCACGCCACGATGCATCGTGCACGGGCTCCGACCGAGGCGCACCTTGTCCGAGCGCGCCTCTCTGCGGCAGCATGCGGCCACATGACAGCGGAGATGCCTCGGCCTGGGCGCGCCGCGATCGTCGGCGTGCTCGGCCTGACCCAGATCCTGGCCTGGGGTTCGTCCTACTATCTGCCGGCTGTGCTGGCCCGGCCGGTGGCGGCCGCGACCGGCTGGCCGCCCGCCTGGGTCGTGAGCGGGCTCTCGCTGGGGCTTCTCGCCGCCGGTAGCGTCTCGCCCTGGGTCGGGCGCACGATCGAGCGTACCGGTGGCCGGCCGGTCCTGGCGCTGAGCGCCGTCCTGCTCGCGCTCGGCCTCGTCGGTCTGGCGCTCGCGACCGACCTCGCCGTCTGGCTCGTCGCCTGGATCGTGATCGGGCTCGGCATGGGTACCGGGCTTTACGATGCCGCTTTCGCTACGCTGGGCCGCCTCTACGGCCAGGATGCGCGCCGCGCCATCACCGACCTGACCCTTCTCGGCGGCTTCGCCAGCACGGTCTGCTGGCCGCTGAGCGCCTTTCTCGTCGAGACCGTAGGTTGGCGCGGCACCTGCCTCGCCTATGCCGGCCTGCAGCTCGCCCTGGCCCTGCCGGTCCATCTTCTTCTCCTGCCCCGGACCCCGCCGCCTGCAAGACCGGCCGCGGCACCGGTCGAGTCTCCGACCGATGGCGCGCCCGGGGCAGTGCTGCGCTCGACGCGGGCGGAGCGGACGGCGCATCTCGCGCTCCTCGCCGCCGGCCTCACCCTCGGCACGGCGATCCAGTCGGTCGTGTCGGTGCATCTGCTGACCCTCCTGCAGGTGCGCGGCGCCGAGCTCGCCGTCGCGGTCGGGCTGGGCGCCCTGGTCGGCCCCTCCCAGGTGGTGGCACGGGCGGTCGAGAAGGTCCTGGGCAGCCGCTTCCATCCGATCTGGACCATGCTGGCCTCGACGAGCCTCGTCGCGGGCGGCCTCGGCCTTTTATGGGCCGGGCTGGGCGTGCCGGCGCTCTGCCTCGTGCTCTACGGGGCGGGCGTGGGCATCGGCTCGATCGCACGGGGCACGTTGCCCCTGGTCCTGTTCGGCAGCACCGGCTACGCTACCCTCATGGGCACTCTCGCCCTGCCGATCTGGGTCGCAGGCGCGCTGGCACCCCCGGCTGGCGCTTTCCTTCTGGAGCGGATCGGCGCTTCCGCCACGCTGGCCGGCCTCGCGACAACGGCCCTCGTCAACGTCGCGCTGACGGCGGTTCTCCTGCTCTTTGTCCGCAAGCAAGCGACCCGGGCGGTCTTCCGCCCGCGTTCGTCTTAGGATAATATTCAGATCGACCGGCGGCGATCGCCGATCGTGTCGATCGGGCGGGTGGCTCCCCGCTCTTGCCTGTCGCCCGGCATCGAGGCGGACGGACCCGTTCCGACCTTCGGGCGTTTTCTGTCCGGCGACGCTCGCAGGGGAAGGGTCCGTCATGACGCTTCGGCTGCTGCAGGTCGGCCTCGGTGGCTGGGGCCGCAACTGGGTCAAGGAGATCACCCGGGAGGTGCCCGGTGTGGAGCCGGTCGGATGGATCGACACCGATCCGGCGAGCCGCGAGCGCGCGATCCTGGAGCTGGGCCTGCCGCCCGCGTGCGTCTTCGCCTCCCTGGCCGAGGCTCGGGCCGCCGTGGCCGCCGATGCTGCGCTCGTCGCGGTGCCGCTCGCCGCGCACGCGGCCGTCACCGAGGCGGCGCTCGCGGCCGGGCGGCACGTTCTGGTCGAGAAGCCGTTCACCGAGCGGCTCGAGGACGCCGTGCGCCTGACCCGGCTGGCGCGAGCGCGCAGCCTCGTGCTCATGGTGAACCAGAATTACCGCTGGTTCCCGGCACCCGTCCTGGCACGCCGGCTGGTGCGGGAAGGCCGGATCGGCCGGCCCATGGTCGTCTATCTCGACTTCCACCTCCTCTACGGCCCGGATTACCGCTACTTCTTTCTCGACGAGCCGCTGCTCGCCGACATGGCGATCCACCATTTCGACGGGCTGCGCTACGTGCTCGCCGACGAGCCGGTCGAGGTGACCTGCCAGAGCTGGAACGAGCCCGGCTCGCCTTTCCAGGGCCGCCCGGCAGCGGTCGTGACCGTGCGCTTCGCGGGCGGCACGCTCGCCAGCTACCGTGGCAGCTGGATCTCGCGCGGGCCCACGACCCCTTATGGCGGCCACTGGCGCATCGACGGGACCGAGGGGACGATCGAGTTCACCTTCCGCGGCGCATTCCAGCAGCGCGAGAAGCTCGACCGGCTGATCCTCTACCTGCCCGGCCGGCCGGCCGAGGCCGCGCTCCTGCCGGACGTTCCGCTCAAGGACAGGAAAGGCGCGCTCCACGCCTTCGCCCGCTGGATCGAGGCCGGGACACCCCCGGAAGCGGCCAGCACGGCCGAGGACAACCTCATGAGCCTCGCCCTGATGCTCGCCGCCATCCGCTCGGCAAGGGAGGGCGGGACGGCGGTCCGGGTGCGGGCCCTGCTCGAGGAGGCCGACGCATGAGCGAGAGCCTGCGGGTCACGATCTGGAACGAGTTCCGGCACGAGCGCAGCAACCCCGCCGTGGCGGCGATCTATCCCGAGGGCATCCACGCCGCCCTGGCAGCACCCTTGCGCGCGGCGGGCCATGCCGTGCGCACGGCGACGCTCGACGAGCCCGAGCACGGGCTCTCGGCCGAGGCGCTGGCCGCGACCGACGTTCTCCTCTGGTGGGGGCACAAGGCGCACGACGCGGTGCAGGACGAGGTCGCGGCCCGCGTGCAGGCACGGGTGCTCGACGGCATGGGCCTCGTCGCCCTCCACTCCGCCCATTTCTCGAAGCCCTTCAAGCGCCTGATGGGAACGAGCTGCGATCTCAAATGGCGCGTCGCGGACGAGCGCGAGCGGCTCTGGGTCGTGGCCCCCGGCCATCCGATCGCGGCGGGCCTGCCCGAGCGGATCGAGCTCGAGCGGGAGGAGATGTACGGCGAGCCGTTCGACGTGCCGCCGCCGGAGGAACTCGTGCTCGTGAGCTGGTTCCAGGGCGGGGAGGTGTTCCGCAGCGGCTGCTGCTGGCGCCGCGACCGCGGCCGCATCTTCTACTTCCGCCCCGGCCACGAGACCTACCCCAGCTACCATCACCCGCTGATCCGGCGTGTCGTCCTGAACGCGGTTCGCTGGGCGGCGCCGGTGCCGGGGGCGGCGCCGGTGCACGGTCGCTGCGAGCCTCTGGAGCCGATCGGCTAGGGCGGACCGACCCGGCCGAAAAACGACCGGGCAGTCCGTGGCGGCGCGCGGTTGCGCCGTCACCGCACATGACCTAGGAGCACTTCGGCGCGCCCGCGCGTTCGCGCACCGGCGCAGCACACTTCCAGGAGGCAAAGGCGTCATGTCGGATCGCCTGGCGGAAGAGGCGCTGGACTATCACCGCCTGCCCGTGGCGGGGAAGCTGGCCGTGATGGCGACGAAGCCGCTCGCCACCCAGCGCGACCTGTCGCTGGCCTACTCACCGGGTGTCGCCGCCGCGTGCGAGCTGATCGTGGGGGACCCGGTGGCGGCTGCCCACGTCACCGCGCGCGCCAACCTCGTGGCGGTGGTGACGAACGGCACGGCCGTTCTGGGCTTAGGCGCCATCGGCCCGCTCGCCGCCAAGCCGGTGATGGAGGGCAAGGCGGTCCTGTTCAAGAAGTTCGCCGGGATCGATGCCTTCGACATCGAGGTCGACGAACGCGACCCCGAGAAGCTGGTCGAGATCATCGCCTCGCTCGAGCCCACATTCGGCGCCATCAACCTCGAGGACATCAAGGCGCCCGAATGCTTCGAGGTCGAGCGCCGCCTGCGCGAGCGGATGAAGATCCCGGTGTTCCACGACGACCAGCACGGCACGGCGATCATCGTGGCGGCGGCGATCAGGAACGGGCTCCACCTCGTCGGCAAGAGGATCGAGGAGGTCCGCCTCGTCACGAGCGGGGCAGGGGCGGCAGCGCTCGCCTGCCTCGATCTCCTCGTGAGCCTCGGCCTGCCGCGCGAGAACATCATCGCCACCGACATCGAGGGCGTGGTCTTCGAAGGCAGGACCACGTCGATGGACCCGTGGAAGGCGCGCTACGCCCAGCCGACCGCGATGCGCACGCTCGCCGAGGCGATCCGGGGAGCGGACATCTTCCTCGGCCTCTCGGCGGGTGGGGTGCTCAAGCCCGACATGGTGAAGACCATGGCGGAGAAGCCGCTGATCCTGGCGCTCGCCAATCCCACGCCCGAGATCTTGCCCGAGGTGGCGAAGGAGGCACGGCCCGATGCGATCATCGCCACGGGGCGGAGCGACTACCCGAACCAGGTCAACAACGTCCTGTGCTTTCCCTTCATCTTCCGCGGCGCGCTCGATGTCGGCGCCACCACGATCAACGAGGCGATGAAGCAGGCCTGCGTGGAGGCGCTGGCGCGGCTCGCCCGCGTACCCGCACCCGAGTCGGTGACCGCGGCCTACGGGCTCGAGCATCTCTCCTTCGGGCCGGACTATCTGATCCCCAAGCCCTTCGATCCCAGGCTCATCGTCGAGGTCTCGGCCGCGGTCGCGAAGGCCGCCATGGACACCGGTGTCGCGACCCGGCCGCTCGACGATCTCGGTGCCTACCGCGAGAGCCTGTCGCGCCGCGTGATCAAGACCGGGCTTCTCATGCGGCCTTTGTTCGAGCGCGCCCGCGCCGAGCCGCAGCGGCTGGTCTATACCGACGGCGAGGAGGAGCGGGTCCTGCGCGCCGTCCAGATCGTGGTTGACGAAGGCTTGGCACGCCCGATCTTGATCGGCCGGCCCGAGGTGATCGAGGCCAGGGTCGAGCGGCTGGGGCTGAGTCTCAGGCTCGGTGTCGACTGCGAGCTCGTCAACCCCAACAGCGACCCCCGCTACAACGACTACGTCGCCTTCTACCTCGAGCGCATGGGGCGAAAAGGAGTGACGCCGCAGGCGGCGCGCGAGATCGTGCGCACCCGACGCACGGTGATCGCCGCCATCATGGTGGCGCGCGGCGAGGCGGACGCGATGCTGGCGGGGCCGGTCGGCCAGTTCCCGACCCATCTGCGCCACGTCGGCAACGTCATCGGCCTCAGGCCCGAGATGCACGAGGCGTCGAGCGTGCATGCCCTGGTGCTGCAGACGAGTGTGCTCTTCATTGCCGACACGAGCGTCAGCTACGACCCCAGCGCCGAGCTCATCGCCCAGACCGCGATCAAGGCAAGCGAGATCGTGAGAGGCTTCGGCATCGAGCCCAAGGTAGCGCTGATCAGCCACAGCAACTTCGGCAGCCGCGATACGCCGTCGGCCCAGAAGATGCGGCAGGCGCTCGCCATCTTGCGCCGAGTGGCTCCTGCGCTCGAGGTCGACGGCGAGATGCAGGCCGACACCGCCCTGAGCCAGGCTCTGCGCGACCGGATGTTGCCGGGCTCGATGCTGAAGGGTTCGGCCAATCTCCTGATCATGCCGAACCTCGACGCGGCGAGCGCCGCCTACAACCTCCTGAAGGCGGTCACGGGCGCGATCACCGTCGGTCCGATCCTGATCGGCCCGAAGCTGCCGGCGCACATCGTCAACGCCAGCGTGACCAGCCGCGGCATCGTCAACATGAGCGCCGTTGCCTGTGTCGATGCGATCACCGCCCGGCAACAGGATACGGCGCGTGGATGAGGCGGGGGCGCCTCCGCTCGAGCTTTCCGACGCGCTCGTCGAGAAGGTGCGGGCGGCCCTTGCGGTTGGGGATACGTCCGCGGCCGCGGCACTCGCCGCACCGCTGCACGCGGCCGATCTCGCCGATCTCCTCGAGCGTCTGGACGGCGAGGCGCGCCGGGCGCTGATCGCGGCCTTGGGGCCGGCTTTCGACGCCGACACACTGCCCCATCTCGACGAGTACGTCCGCGATCAGGTGATCGAAGCGCTCGGGCCCGAGGCCACGGGCGAGGTCGTGGCCCGGCTCGAGACCGACGATGCGGTCGAGGTGCTGGCCGATCTCGACGAGGCCGAGCAGGCGGCGATCCTGGCCGGGCTGCCGCTGCCGGAGCGCGCCGCGATCGAGCAGGGTCTGGCCTTTCCGGAATACAGCGCCGGCCGGCTCATGCAGCGCGACGCGGTCGCGGTGCCGGAATACTGGACCGTCGGCCAGACCATCGATTATCTGCGCGCCCAACCCGACCTTCCCGACGAGTTCTACGACATCTTCCTGATCGATCCGCGCTTTCGCGTCGTGGGCGCCGTGCCTTTGAGCCGGGTGCTCAGGAGCCGGCGCGCGGTGCCGTTGAAGGAGCTCCGGCTCAAGGAGCTGAGGACCTTCCCGGCCGAATGCGACCAGGAGGAGGTCGCCCGCGCTTTCCGCAAGTACGGTCTGGTCTCCGCCCCGGTCGTCGGCGCCGACGGGCGGCTTCTGGGCGTCATCACGGTCGACGACGTGGTCGACGTGATCGAGGAGGAGGCCGAGGACGACATCCTGAAGCTGGGCGGTGTCCTCGAGACCGACTTCTTCGCCGGCCCCTGGCAGAGCGCCCGCCAGCGCCTGCCCTGGCTCGTGGTCAACCTCGCCACGGCCGTTCTGGCAGCGACCGTGATCGGGCTGTTCGAGGGGGCGATCGAGAAGCTCGTGGCCCTTGCCGTCCTGATGCCGATGGTGCCCTCAATGGGCGGCAATGCCGGCACGCAGACCCTGACCGTCACCGTGCGAGCCCTTGCGGTGGGCGAGCTCACCCCGAGCAACACGCTGCAGATCTTGTGGAAGGAGATCGCCGTCGGCCTCGTCAATGGCGCCGTCTTCCTCGTGCTCGGCGCTCTCATCGTCGCCTTGTGGTTCCGCGACCCCTATCTCGGCCTCGTCTTCGGGCTTGCCATGATCGCGAATCTCACTGCTGCCGGCCTCGCCGGCGTCACGATCCCGCTCGCCCTCCACCGCCTCGGCTTCGATCCTGCCGTCTCCTCGGCCGTGTTCGTCACGACCGTGACGGACTGCGTGGGCTTCGGGGCATTCTTGGGCCTCGCGACGCTGCTGCTCTGATGATCCCGGCGTTCCGCCGGCAGGCCCAGCGGCGCCACGGTCGAGGATGGCAGCAAGGTGTACAGGCGACGACGGCACGTCTCGATGCACGATGAGGGACGGTCCCGGAGTCCGCCCTTGGACTGAAGCAGGGAGGATAGGAGCAGTTCTCCATCGGGAGAACTGATGTCCAACTCTGCTCGCGGTTCCTGCGCGCATCGCGCGGCACGATGCCGCCCGGCCGGCTGTTCGGGCCCCGAGCCGTCCTTCTCCCACCGCCCGGTCCGCCTGTCTCGGTCGGGAGCGTCGACCCTCGGTCGCTCTCGCCTTTACCGCTGACACAGGGGGAGACGGCGTTCTGTCCTCATCCTGCGTTCCGCTCGCCTGCACGCGCACCCTTGCTCTTCCCGGGCGAGCGTGTATAAGCCTGCCTCTCGTCGCGCGAGCGGGACCCTCTCGGCGTTCCTTCGCTCGCGCCGTGCCAGAGGAAGACCGGGCGCAGGAGCGTCGGATCGGCCGACGGTCCCTGCCTTGTTGTCCAACGGGAAGGATATCCCCAGAGCATGCCCCTCTACGAGCATACGGTGATCGCGCGGCCGGATCTGTCCGCGCAGCAGGCCCAGGCCCTGGCCGATCAGTTCGGGCAGGTGATCGCGGATCAGGGCGGCAAGGTTGCGAAGGTCGAGTATTGGGGCCTGCGGAACCTGGCCTACCGCGTGAAGAAGAACCGCAAGGGCCACTACCTCCACCTCAACGTCGACGCGCCGGCGGCCGCCATCGCCGAGCTCGAGCGCACGCAGCGGATCCACGAGGACGTGCTGCGCTATCTGACGGTGAAGGTCGAGGCGTTCGAGGAAGGCCCCTCGGCGGTGATGCAGGCCAAGTCCAGCCGCGACGAGCGTGGCGGCCGGCGCGAGCGCGATCGTGATCGCGAGCGCGGCGAGCGTGATCGTGGCGAGTTCCGCAGCTGAGGCGTTGAGAGATGGCTAGAGAAGACGATACCGATCAGCTCGACGAAGCCGGCGTGCCCGAGCGCCGTCGCCCGGTCGAACCCCCCAACATCACCATCCGCCGCCCGTTCTTCCGCCGGCGCAAGTCGAGCCCGTTCGCCCATGCGGACGCGCCCAAGATCGACTACAAGGACGTGAAACTCCTGCAGCGCTTCATCTCCGAGCGCGGCAAGATCGTGCCCCGGCGGATCACCGCCGTGACCGCGAAGGAGCAGCGGCTGCTCGCCCAGGCGATCAAGCGCGCGCGCGAGTTGGCGCTCCTGCCCTACGTCTCCGGCTGAGCGGGGTTCCTGCGATGCAGATCATCCTTCTGGAGCGCGTGCCCCAGCTCGGCCAGATGGGCGAGATCGTCAACGTCAAGCCCGGCTACGCGCGCAACTTCCTGATTCCGCAGGGCAAGGCCTTGCGCGCGACCAAGGCCGCGATCGCCGATTTCGAGAAGCGGCGCGCCCAGCTCGAGGCGCGCAACCTCGAGCGCAAGGAGGAGGCGCAGAAGCTCGCGGCCAGGGTCGACGGGCAGAGTGTCACCATCCTGCGCCAAGCCAGCGAGACCAGTCACCTCTACGGCTCGGTCAACGCCCGCGACATCGCCGCCGCCTTCACCGAGGCCGGCATCTCGCTCGACCGGCAGCAGGTCCGCCTGCCCGAGCCGATCAAGACCCTGGGCCTGCACAAGGTCACGGTCGCCCTCCATCCCGAGGTCGAGGTCACCGTCACGGTGAACGTCGCCCGCTCGCAGGAGGAGGCCGACATCCAGGCCGGCGTCGTGCAGCCGATGAGCGAGGAGGAGCAGGAGCCCTCGATCGAGGAGCAGATCGACGCCGCCCTCTAGGCGGCGTATGCTCCTACATTTCCGCGTGTCCCCGGCGATTGGTGCTTGTTTGCGCCGGTCGACGGGGATAGCGTGCCCCGCGGGTGGCGACGTCTGCTGATGTGTGGGCGACAGGAGCTGCGATGAGCCTAAGGAAGGCCGATCCGGAGAACGAGGCCACGGCCAAGGTGGCGGTGGTCAAGAAGTACGCGAACCGCCGGCTCTACAACACGGCCACCAGCTCTTATGTCACGCTCGACGAGCTGAGCCAGATGGTCAGGAGGGGCGAGGACTTCGTCGTCTACGATGCGAAGACTGGCGAGGACATCACCCGCTCCGTGCTGACGCAGATCATTCTCGAGGAGGACAGCAAGGGCCGGAACCTCCTGCCGATCGGCTTCCTGCGCCAGCTCATCAGCTTCTACGACGACAATCTGCAGTCCTTCCTGCCGCGCTATCTCGAACTCAGCATGGAGAACTTCGCGCGGCATCAGGACCAGATCCGCCATTACATGGAGCAGACCTTCGGCCGGTTCTTCCCCTTGAACCAGTTCGAGGACATAGCGCGCCAGAACATGGCCCTGTTCCAGCGCGCGGCCAGCATGTTCCGGCCGTTCTCGCCCGAAGGCGCGGAAGAGGAGGCAGCCGAGGAGCCGGCCGCCCAGTCGGCTGCCCCGGCCGATAGGAGCGCTTCCCTCGACAAGGAGATGCGCGAGCTGAAGGAGCGCATGGAGCTCCTGCAGCACCAGCTCGAAGCGCTCCAGCGTGGCCAGAAGCCTGCCGACTAGCTGGGAAGGCCGAGCCGCCCGCAACCTGCGCGAAGCGTCCCCTGTTCTTGACACAGGGGTAGTGGCCGCTATCACCACCCCACCGCCGTGAGGGGTCTTTGCCGCAGCGATGATCAGGATTGCCATCTTTCCGGGCCAGGGTGCCCAGACCGTGGGCATGGGCAAGGCCCTCCACGATGCTTTTCCGGCCGCACGGGCCGTGTTCGAGGAGGTCGATGCGGCCTTGGGCGAGCCGCTCTCGACCTTGATCTTCGAGGGACCCGCCGAGCGGCTCACCCTCACCGCCAACGCCCAGCCGGCGCTGATGGCGACCTCGCTCGCCGCGGTCCGCGCCCTCGAATCTGTTGTCGGCCGCAAGCTCGGCGAGCTCGTCGGCTATGTCGCCGGCCACAGCCTCGGCGAGTACTCGGCGCTCGCGGCCGCTGGCGCCATTGCCGTCGGCGACGCCGCCCGGCTCTTGCGGCTGCGCGGCGAGGCCATGCAGGACGCCGTCGCTCCGGGCGAGGGAGCCATGGCCGCGATCCTGGGCGCCGACGTTCCGACCGTGGAGGCGATCGCGCGCGATGCCGCCGCCGAAGGGGGAGTGTGCGAGCTCGCCAACGACAACGGCGAGGGCCAGCAGGTGATCTCCGGTGCCAGGGCCGCCGTCGAGCGCGCGGTGGCTCTCGCCAAGGAGCGGGGGGCGAAGCGCAGCGTGATGCTGCAGGTCTCGGCCCCCTTCCACTGCGCCCTGATGCAGCCGGCGGCCGACCGGCTCGCCGGTGCGATTGCCGCCACCACCTTTGTGGCACCTGCCGTGCCGGTGATCGCCAACGTGACGGCCGAGCCGGTGCAGGACCCCGCCACGATCAAGGCCCTGCTCGTGCGCCAGGTCACGGCGCGGGTGCGCTGGCGCGAGAGCATGGCCACGATGGCGGGGCTCGGGGTGGACGAGATCCTCGAGCTCGGTGCCGGCAAGGTGCTGACCGGCCTCGCCAAGCGCGGCGTGCCCGGTGCCTTGCTCCTCAACATCCAGGAGCCGGCGGACGTCGAGGCCGCAGCGGCCCGGCTCGCCGGGGAGGGCTAGATCCCATGTTCGATCTTTCCGGCCGGCGGGCGCTGGTCACCGGAGCTTCCGGTGGCATCGGCAGTGCCATCGCCAGAGGCCTGCACGCGCAGGGCTGCCACGTGATCCTCGCGGGCCGCCGGCGCGAGGCGCTGGAGGAGCTGGCCGCCTCGCTCGGCGAGCGCTGCGGGATCGCGACCGGCGACATCGCCGACGCCGCGGCGGCCGATGCCCTGATCGCCGCGGCCGAGCCCGTCGACATCCTGGTCAACAATGCCGGTATCACCCGCGACATGCTGGCGCTCCGGCTCAAGGACGCCGACTGGCAGGCGGTGCTCGACACCAACCTCACCGCTGCCTTCCGCCTCGCGCGCGGGGCCTTGAAGGGCATGCTCAAGCGCCGCTTCGGCCGGATCGTCAACATCACCTCGATCGTTGGCGTCACCGGCAACCCGGGTCAGACCAACTACGCCGCGGCCAAGGCCGGGCTGATCGGCATGACGAAGGCGCTCGCCCAGGAAGTGGCCGCACGCGGTGTGACGGTGAACTGCGTGGCCCCAGGCTTCATCGACACCGCGATGACCCAGGCTCTCGACGACAGACAGCGCGAGGCGCTTTTGGACCGGATCCCGGCAGCGCGGCTCGGCACGGGCGAGGACGTGGCGGCAGGTGTGGTCTATCTCGCGAGCACGGAGGCCGGCTACGTCACCGGCCAGACGCTCCACATCAACGGCGGCATGGCGATGATCTGAGCGGCAGCGTGGCCCGTCTGCCGAGGCCCGCGCCTAGCCAAGCCAAAACCCTTCGTGTAAAAGCCTCGGCGCCGCACGCATTGAGCCCTAGCAACCGATGCAGGCGCCCGGGATCAAGCGACAAGCCCCAAGTGGCGGAGAAGAGAACCGATGAGTGATATCGCTGAGCGCGTCAAGAAGATCGTCGTCGAGCACCTTGGCGTTGATGAGTCCAAGGTAACCGAAGAGGCGAGCTTCGTCGACGACCTGGGCGCCGACAGCCTCGACACTGTCGAGCTCGTGATGGCCTTCGAGGAGGAGTTCGGGGTCGAGATTCCGGACGATGCGGCCGAGAAGATCCTCACGGTGAAGGACGCCATCGAGTTCATCAAGTCGCACGCGTCTTGAGCTGACGCCGGCTCGGTCGGTCTCCTCTAGGCCGACGGGGCCGGCCATGTCGGCCTTAACGGGAGTATCGGGGAAGATGAGGCGCGTCGTTGTCACCGGGCTGGGCATGGTCACACCGCTGGGTAGCGGTGTGGAGACCACCTGGTCCCGGCTTCTGGCCGGGCAGTCCGGCATCCGGCGGATCGAGCATTTCGACGTGTCGGATCTTCCCGCCAAGATCGCCGGCATCGTGCCCAAGGGCGACGACGCGGGCGCCTTTCGGGCCACCGACTACGTCGATGCCAAGGAGCTTCGCCGCAACGACGAGTTCATCGTCTACGGCATCGCGGCCGCCATCCAGGCGGTCGAGGACTCGGGCTTCAAGCCCGAGACAGACGAGGAGCGGGAACGAGCCGGCGTGCTGATCGGCTCGGGCATCGGCGGTCTCAACACCATCGCCGAGACCACGCTTCTCCTCGAGAAGAGTGGTCCCCGCCGCGTGAGCCCGTTCTTCATTCCCTCGGCCCTCATCAACCTCGCGAGCGGCCAGGTCTCGATCCGCTACGGCCTCAAGGGGCCGAACCATGCCGTCGTCACCGCCTGCTCGACCGGGGCGCACGCCATCGGTGATGCGGCGCGGCTGATCCAGCTCGGCGATGCCGACGTGATGGTGGCGGGCGGCTGCGAGGCGGCGCTGGGGCGGATCGGCCTCGCCGGCTTCGCCGCGGCACGTGCCCTTTCCACCAACTTCAACGACGCACCCGAGAAGGCGTCGCGCCCCTGGGACAAGGACCGCGACGGCTTCGTCATGGCCGAGGGTGCCGGCTGCGTCGTGCTCGAGGAGTACGAGCACGCGAAGCGGCGCGGCGCCAGGATCTATGCCGAGGTTAAGGGCTACGGCCTCTCGGGTGACGCCTACCACGTGACCGCACCCGCCCCCAACGGCGACGGCGGGTTCCGCTCGATGCGGGCGGCCTTGAAGCGGGCCGGCATGAGCCCGGACGAGATCGACTACATCAACGCGCACGGCACCAGCACGCCCTTGGGCGACGAGATCGAGCTCGGGGCGGTGAAGCGCCTGTTCGGCAACGCGGTCGCGAAGCTTTCCATGTCCTCGACCAAGTCCGCCATCGGCCACCTTCTCGGTGCCGCCGGCGCCGTCGAGGCGATCTTCGGCATCCTCGCCATCCGCGACCAGATCGTCCCGCCCACGCTCAACCTCGACAATCCGTCCGAGGGCTGCGGCGACGTCGATCTCGTGCCGCACAGGGCGAAGGAGCGCGAGGTGCGCGCCGTGCTCTCGAACTCCTTCGGCTTCGGCGGCACCAACGCCAGCCTGATCCTCACCAAGGTGTCCTAGGCCCCGGCTTCCGTCCGAGCCTTGGCCTTGCTGCGCCGCCTCCTCGCCGCCGTCGCCGCGCTCCTCGTCGTGGCGGCGATGGCTGCCGGCGCTGCCTGGCATTACGCCGACTCCTATCTGCACGCGGCCGGCCCGCTGCAGCAGCGGGCCGTGATCGTGCTGCCGCGCGGCGGCCATGTCGGCACGCTGGCACAGAGGCTCGCCGCGGCCGGCGCCATCGAGCATCCCTGGCTGTTCGAGACGCTGGCCCGCCTCACCGGCCGCGACCGCGGCCTCAAGGCCGGCGAGTACGCCATTGAGCCCGGCATGTCGCCGCTGGACGTCCTGGCTCTCGTCGCGAGCGGCAAGGTTCTTCTCCATCCCATTGTGGTGCCGGAAGGCCTCACCGTGCAGGAGGTCTACGCGCTCTTGCGGGAGTCGGACGTGCTCGCGGGCGAGCTGCCGCCGCCCCCGCCCGAAGGCAGCCTGCTTCCGGAGACCTATCTGGTGCCCCGCGACGAGCCGCGGGCGAAGCTGGTCGAGCGGATGCAGGCGGCGATGCGCAAGACGCTGGACGAGCTCTGGACGCAGCGCCGGCAGGGTCTCGGCTTGCGCACGCCCGAGGAGGCGCTGACGCTGGCCTCGATCATCGAGAAGGAGACGGCGAAGCCCGAGGAGTACGGCCTCGTCGCCGCCGTGTTCTACAACCGGCTCGAGAAGGGCATGAAGCTCCAGACCGATCCTACGGTCATCTACGCCCTCTCGCAGGGCAGAGGCCCGCTCGGCCGGGAGCTGACCCGAGCCGATCTCGAGGTGGACAGCCCCTACAACACCTACCGGGTCGAGGGCCTGCCGCCGGGGCCCATCGCGAACCCTGGCAAGGCGGCGCTCGAGGCGGCGCTCGATCCGGCCCCGGTCGACTATCTCTACTTCGTCGCGAGCGGCGACGGCGGCCACGTCTTCGCGCGCACCCTCGAGGAACACAACCGCAACGTCGCCCGCTGGCGCAAGCTGAAGAGCCAGAACGGCAGCGGCTGAGCCGCAAGGCTCATTCCTTCCCCGGCCAGTGGCCGCTCAGGCGCTGCTGCAGCGAAGCCGGCAGGAGCCCGGCGAGGCGCGCACCCCAGTAGACCGGCTTGGGAAAGGCGATCCGGGCATCGCCGCGGGCGAGCCGGTCCTTGATCAGCGCCGCCGCCGCCTCGGCTGTCATCAGCATCGGCATCGGGAACGGATTTTTGCGGGTGAGCGGCGTGTCGACGAAGCCCGGGCAGATCACGCTGACCTCGACCCCATGCGGCAGGAGCCGCTCGCGCAGACCCTCGCCCCAGATCCGCACCGCCGCCTTGCTGGCGCAGTAGGCCGCGGCACCGGGGCGGGCCACGAACGAGGCGAGCGAGCTCATCAGCGCCACCTGGCCACGTCCACGCTGCACGAGGCGGGGCAGAAGCGGCTCCACGGTGTGGACGACACCCATGACGTTGACCGCGAACAGATGCGCGGTGCCGTCGCCGCTCTGCAGCATGGTGCCGGCGATGCCGGCGTTGGCGATCACGAGATCGAGCGGGTGCGCGTCGTCGACGAGTGTCACGGCCTGCGCCATCGTCTCCCGGTCGGTCACATTCACCAGGATCGCCGCGACGAGCGCACCCTTGGCGCGGCACGCCTCGGCCACGGCGCGCGTCCTGTCCTCGTCGCGGCCGAACAGTGCCAGCCGCATGCCCGGCCCGGCATAAGCGCGCGCGAGCGCGGCGCCGATCCCGCTGCTCGCGCCCGTGATCAGAACGTGCTCGGGTTTCGCCCGGGCTTGGTTCGAGGAAGTCATCGGACTAGAAGCGGGCAGGCGATGCCCCGGCCCGTGCCCGTGGCTGGTGGTGTCCTCATGGGAGTGTGGCCCTCGATGCTCGATGCGGTGATGCCCGACCCCGGCCGGCGGCGGGGATTGATGCTCGTCATGTCCTCGCCTTCGGGCGCTGGCAAGACCTCGATCTCCCGCCGCGTGCTGGAGCTCGAGCCCGAGCTCACGCTGTCGATCTCGGTGACGACGCGCCCGCAGCGGCCGGGCGAGATCGACGGCGTGCACTATTTCTTCATCGACCAGGCACGCTTCGACGCCATGGTCCGGGACGGCGAGCTCCTCGAGCACGCGCGTGTCTATGGCTACTGCTACGGCACGCCCAGACGGGCCGTCGAGGCGGCGCTGGCCTCGGGTCGTGACGTGCTGTTCGACATCGACTGGCAGGGCGCCCAGCAGCTCCGCAGCGCCGCGGCCGAGGACATGGTGGGTCTCTTCATCCTGCCGCCGTCCCTCGAGGAGCTCGAGCGCCGCCTGCGCGTCCGGGCCCAGGATTCCGAGGAAACGGTCCGCTACCGCCTGGCGCAGGTGACCTCCGACGTCACCCACTGGCCCGAGTACGACTACGTCCTCGTCAACAAGGACTTCGATGCCAGCGTGCAGGCCGTGCGCGCGATCCTCACCGCCGAGCGGCTGCGCCGGCGCCGTCAGCCGGGCCTGGGCGAGTTCGTCGAGCAGTTCCGCAGCCTCGGCGGCTGAGCGGGCGCAAGGAACGCGCATCTCGGTCCCGCCGTTCACGACCGGCGTCACACTGGTCGAGGAGGGACGGGGTGTCCGGGGAGAACATGCGAGCCATGGACCGGGCGAGAGCCGGACGCAGCCCGGTCGTGGGCCCGAGCAAGCCGCGCCTACTCGCGGTGCTGGGCCCTGGCTTGATCAGCGGTGCCGCCAACGACGATCCCACCGCGATCGCCACCTATGCCCAGGCCGGAGCGCGCTTCGGCTACGGCCTGTGCTGGGTCGTCCTGCTGGTCTACCCGCTCATGGTCGTGGTGCAGGTGATCAGCGCCCGCGTCGGCCGCACGACCGGGCGCGGGCTTGCCGGCAACATCCGCCGCTACCAGCCGGCCTGGCTCCTTCACGTCTGCGTCGGGCTGCTGCTGCCCGCCAACATCGTCGCGATCGCAGCCGATCTCAGCGTCATGGCGGACGCGCTCAGGCTCCTGATCGGCGGGCCGCGCCTGCCCTACGTGCTCCTGATCGGGACCGTCTGCGTGGTGACCCAGGTGTTCATGCAGTACACCCGCTACGTCGCCGTCCTGAAATGGACCACCCTCTCGCTTCTGGCCTACGTGGCATCGGTCCTGCTCGTGAACGTCCCTTGGGGGGAAGTCGCCCGGAGCATCGTACTGCCGCCGCTCGCCTTCGACGGCGATTATCTTGCCAGCATCGTCGCGATCTTCGGCGTGGCGCTGAGCCCCTATCTCTATTTCTGGCAGGCCTCGCAGGAGGCCGAGGACCAGCGGGTGAAGCCTCTGCGCGAGCCTTTGGTCGAAGCGCCGGAGCAGGCGCCGCGCGCCATCGAGCGGATCCGGCTCGACACTTATGCCGGCATGGCCGTGGCGAGCCTCGTGGGCCTCGCCATCATGATCACGACCGCGGCGACGCTCCACGCCGAGGGCAGGACCGGGATCGCCACCTCGCTCGAGGCGGCCGAGGCACTTCGCCCCGTAGCGGGGCCGCTCGCGTTCGCCGTGTTCGCCGCCGGGATCATCGGTACGGGCCTCCTCGCCATCCCGGTGCTCGCGGGCTCGGTGGCCTATGCCATCGGCGAGGCGAGACGCTGGCCGGTGGGCCTCGCCCGGCAGCCGCTCGAGGCCAAGGCGTTCTACGGTACCGTCGCCGTCGCCACGCTGATCGGTGCCGCCTTGAACTTCACCGGTCTCGACCCGATCCGGGCCCTCTACTGGAGCGCCGTCCTCAACGGCGTCGTCGCCGTTCCGGTGCTGGCGATGATGCTGAAGCTGGCCGCCCATCCCGAGGTCATGGGCGAGCTCGCGATCCCCAAGGGCCTTCGGCTCGGCGGCTGGGTTGCCGTCGCCGTGACGGCGCTGGGCGTCGTGGCCATGATCGCGACCAGCGTCCCGGGCCTTCTGTCCTAGGGGTGCCGGAAAGCCGGTGGAATTGTGACGCCAAGGGAGCTAATGTCGGCAAACTATTGTCGTAGCACGAAATCCTGCCATTCTTTCTGTCTGCCGACATGTTGGGAAGCCGATCTTGATCGAGGCTGCCGCTGCCGTCGCTGCCGTCCTCGTCGTGCTGACGCTGTGGGGCATCCTGCGCGAGCGCTCGCTGAGCCGCACCCGCCACCGCTTCGATGCGCTCGTGGGCGAGCATCTGCCGGTGCTCGTGCGCAAGCGCCGCCAGCTCGTGCGTGTCGACGACTACGGTGTCGTCGACCGCAGCCGCTGGGAGAAGGAGATCCGCTACTTCTTCGACAAGGTGATATTCCAGTCCTTGCCGCCGGCCGATGTCGAGCGGATCCAGGAACGGCTCGCCGACTTCACGGCGCGGCTCGAGGCGGCGGTCGAGGCCCGTCAGGCGGACGCCGCCGCCGAGATGCGCTTCGATCGGGTCAAGACCGGCGCCGAGTTCGAGCTGTTCTGCGCCGACGAGCTCAAGCGCGCCGGCTGGCAGGTGATGCTGACGGGAGCATCGCGCGACCAGGGGGCCGATCTCATCGCCGAGCGCGGCGGCGACCGGCTCGTCGTCCAGTGCAAGCTCCTGAGCCGCCCGGTCGGCAACTACGCCGTGCAGGAGGTGGTGGCGGCGCGCTCGCATCACCTGTGCAACCGGGCCGCGGTGGTCTCGAACCAGCGCTTCACCGCGAGTGCCATCGAGCTCGCGGCCACCAACAATGTCGAGCTCTGGCACTGGAGCGAGCTGGCGCGGCTTTAGGCCCGGGGTGTCGTGGCGGCGAGATGCAGCTCCGCGAGCCGACGGAAGGTCGCGACGTCCAGCTCCTCCGCACGGCGGGTGGGCTCGACTCCGGCCGCCTCCAGAAGCCTCGAGGGATCCCCGCCGAGCGCCTTCAGGCTCGCCCGCAGCATCTTGCGGCGCTGGCCGAAGGCCATCCGGGTAACGGTGCCGAGCGCCTTGCGTAGCGCCGGGGACGGCTGATCCGGGCGAGGGGTGAGCCGGACCACGCTCGAGCTCACCTTGGGCGGCGGCGTGAAGGCGGCAGGCGGCAGGTCGAACAGGCGCTCGACCCGGCACAAGAGCTGCGCCATCACCGCGAGCCTGCCGTAATCGGCGCTGCCGGGTGCCGCTACCAGGCGCAGCGCCACCTCCTTCTGGAACATGAGCACCATCCGCTCGATGCAGGCGAGGTGCTCGAACCAGAGAAAGACGAGGGGTGTCGCCACGTTGTAGGGCAGGTTGGCAACGATCCGGATCGGGGCGCCGTCGGCGACGCTGCAGGGATCGAACGCGAGCGCGTCGCCCTCGACGAGGGTGAGCCTTCCGCCGGCATGCTCCTCGAGCTCGCGCAGGTGCCGGACGAAGCGAGGGTCGCGCTCGACCGCGACCACGCGCGCGGCACCGGCCTCGAGGAGGGCGCGCGTGAGCCCGCCCGGTCCCGGTCCGACCTCGAGGACGGTCATACCTTCGAGCGCGCCCGCGGCGGCCGCGATCCGCCGCAGGATGCCCGGATCGAGCAGGAAGTGCTGGCCGAGCCGCTTGTCGGCCCACAAGCCGCGCTGGCGGAGCTGCTCGCCGAGCTTCGGCAGAGGTGCGCTGGAATCGTCGGTCATACCGGCTCGGCCCGTCCGCACCCCGGCCCGCCGTCAGAGCCGGATGTCGATGAAGGCGTCCTTGCGGAGGTCGCGCAGGTAACGGTTGGCCTGGCGCTCGAGCTGCTCCTGCTCGAGCGTCTGGCGCACCTTGTCCGGGTCGACGGCAGCGTTGGCCGCCCGGTTGCGCCGGTCGCGGAGCTGGAAGATGTGCACACCCGCCGGGCTCACGACCGGATCGGATACCTGGCCCGGCTGAAGGGCCATGACCTTGTCGCGCAGATCCGGCAGCACCGAGGAGGCGCGCACCCAGCCGAGATCGCCGCCGTTCTCGGCACTCGCCGCGACCGAGACCTGGCGGGCGAGCGCCGCGAAGTCGCCTCCGCTTCTGATCGTCGCCACCAGCCGGCGCGCATCGTCGAGCACGGCCCCTTCCTGGGCGCGATCGTAGATCGGCAGCAGGATCTCCGAGAGCAGGAGCTCGGTGTCGCCGTTGCCGGAAGCGCCGCGCTTGAGCGCCAGGTCGATCTGCTCCTGGGTCACGACGATGCGCGGCCGCACCTCGCGCGCGATCACCTTGATCCAGGCGATCTGCGCCTTGAGCTGGCTGCGCAGCGTGGCGGGCTTGATGTTGTGCGCGGTGAGATAGCGGACGAGATCGGCGCGGGTGGTGTTGTTGCGCGCCGCGATCGTGTCCATGGCCTGGTCGATCTCGGCCTCGGTCACGTCGAGCCCGAGCCGCTTCGCTTCCTGGAGCTCGAGCTTCTCGTCGATGACGCCGCGCAGCACCTGCGGCGCCAGGCTGCGCCGCGCCTCGGGCTGATTCGGCAGGCCGCTCGTGACGAGCGCCAGATCGAGCCGGTCGGCGAGGTCCTGGACGGTGACGATGTCGTCGTTCACGACGGCGGCGATGCGCTGCGGCGTGGCCTGCGCCACGGCATCGGTCGCTGTGCCGGAAGATCCGGCGAGAACCAGCACGGCCACGACCCAACGGATGGCCAGACGAAGAAACGGCAAAGTCGGCGACCCCTCTTACTGCTGCGACCCGAACAGGCCGCCGCCCGCCTCGATCGCGCCGAGATTCTCGAACGCGATCCGGACCAGGAAGACGGTCTCGTTGCCCAGCTTGGCATCGGGCGTGAAGCGTTGCTCGAAACCGGCTGCCAGCACAAGGCACGGATGCGTATAGAGGAGACCGAGCTGGTTGGCCACGGTCTGGTGCGCGCTCAGGTCCTGGCGCGTCTGGGCGCCGATCGCGATCCGCGGCGTGAGCTGGGCGCGAGCGCCGAGGACGAGCTCCTCGCGCGACACCGTGCCGATCTCGCCGCCGCTCGTGACCGTGCCGGGCTCCTTCGAGAGGTTGACGTAACCGACGTTGAACCGCAGGAAGGCGGGCCCCAGCGCCGCCAGCGCCTCGCTCCGATGGAAGCGCAACTCGTCCTTGGCGAGCCGGAAGCGGTAGCTGAGGTCGAGCAGCGGGCTCGGCCGCACGTACAAGCCGCCGACATAGTCCGAGAAGCCGTCGCCCACGCCCGCCTGGTCGCTGAGGTCCGTGCCGCCGGAGAAGGCATAGCTCTGGCCGAACACGCCGCTGAGCTCGGTGGCGCGAGGGCCCAGCGAGCTGAAGCGCAGGCCGTAGGCGACCTTGGTGCCGCCATCAAAGCGGTCGAGGCCGGGATAGCGGCTCGGCTCGAACAGGTTGGTCTCGTCCAGCTCGAACACCCGGCTGTCCTCGTTCGGGATCTCGCTGCTGTTGGCGTCGGCGGGGGCCATGGTGAAGCTCACCATGGGCTCGACCTCGTGCACCCACGCGTCCGTCATGTCGGCGAGCGGCCAGCTCCAGTCGAGGGTGGCGCGCGGCAGGACACGGCCCGTGCTGTTGGTGCCACCGCCGGCCTCGAGCGTCTGCGGGTCGCCGTCGGTGTTGTAGGCGTCGCCGCGCAGGCTGAGGTCGAGCCGGTAGACGTCGCCGATCGCGCCCACGTGCGGCACCGTCCAGCCGAACCGCGTCGACAGGCGCCGCGTGTCGAGACCCTTGGAGCGGGTGAGGCCCAGCACGCTCGAATCGAGCGTCAGCACCGAGCCCCAGCGCAAGGGCTGGCTGATCAGGCGGGTCTGCGCGTAAGGTAGCGCTACCGGGATCCGGTCCTGGTCGTCGAACGTGCGCAGGCCCTGGAAGTAGTAGCCGTCCACCGTCCAGAAGTTGCGGTCCTCGAAGCCCTCGAAGTAGACACGGTTGCGCAGGACGTCCTCATCGCTGAGCTTGTAGCGGTCGAGATAGGTCTTGTCCGAGCTCAGGAAGATGTTGTAGCCGGCGCGGCTGTTCCGAGTGGCGCCGTAATCGCCGTCGGCCTTGACGTGGCCGCGCAGCTCCTTGCCCTGCTCGGTCTCCTGGTCGCTCTCCGCCATCTCGGCATAGGTGCCGCTCGCGGCGAGCCTGGTGAAGCCGTCCCGGTGCTGCTGCCGATACTCGCCCGCCAGCACCACGCCCGCAGTCTGGGTGAAGATCGGCGCGAAGGTGAAGTCGGCACTCGGGCTCAGGGCGAAGTAATAGGGAACCTGCGTGATGAGCCCGGTCTCGGAGGTCGTGCCGAAGGTGGGGGTGAGAAAGCCCGACTGCTGCTCCACGCCCGGTGCCGGGTGACGGAAATAGGGCGTGTAGAGGAACGGCAGGCCGAACAGCTCGAGCCGCGCGTCGCGGTAGCTGACCGTCTGCGCATCCTGATCATAGATCACGCGCCGCGACTTGATCTGCCACAAAGGGCCGCCTGTGCCATCCTTGCAGATGGGGCAGGGCGAGTAGACCGCCTTCTCGAGCTCGACGATCCTGCCCTCGCGCCGGGTGCCCTGGGCGGCCGCGAGGCGCGATTCGTCCTTCATCAGCATGGCGACGCTCTTCGCCATGCCTTCGCGCAGATCCCCTGTGACCTCGGCCTCGTCGGCAAAGGTCGCATCGCCCGAAGGCTCGATCAGGACGACGTTGCCGCGCGCCACCATCCTGCCGGTGGTCTGGTCGTAGACGACCTGATCCGCGAGCAGCCGCCGCTCGCCGCTGCTGATCTCGACGTCGCCGGTCGCGGTCACCGTCTTCTTGTCGGTGTCGTAGATCAGCTTGTCGGCGGTGACGACGAAGGGCTCCTTGCCCGTCCGCGCGGCGGCAGAGGCCTGGGCGAGCACGGGCTGTGGGGCGACGCTGCCCAGAAGCGCTACGGCCAGGGCCGCCAGCAGCCGAGCCGCGACGCCTCTGCTCGAACCCGGCCGCGATCCTCTCCGACCCATGCACCCGACCCGTCTGGCACCACGTTTTTTGGACAACCCGGCCGTTCTAATGATCCCCGCCGGAAGCGTCCATGCCGTGGGCGCAACGTTGACAAGCTGCCGTGTGACAGCGCAGGGAGAGCGGACAGCGACGTCATGCGCCGGCGGGGGCGGCGCTCGTTCCGCCGGCCGTCTGCGAGCAAGAGGCGGGATGATGGAGATCAAGGTCGAGCCGGGCAGGCTGCCCGAACGCGGCACGGTGATCGTGCCGGTGGGCCACGACGGGGCGCTGAGCGCCGCGGCGGCGGGCCTCGATGGCGCCAGCGGCGGCCTGATCCGCCGCGCGCTGGAGGCGGCGGGCGAGAAGAAGCACGGCCGGGTGATCGACCTGTTCCTGCCGAGCGGCCTCATGCTCGAGCGGCTGCTCCTGCTCGTGGTCGGCAAGCCCGAAGGGGTGAGCCGGCTCGACCTTGAGCAGCTCGGCGGCAAGCTCGTTCAAAAGCTGAAGAGCCTGCAGGTCCGCGAGGCGCACCTCGCCTCGATCGAAGGGCTCGAGCTCGGCTTCTCGCCGGTGGAAGCCATCGGGGCCATGGCGCTGGGCGCCCAGCTCCGCGCCTACCGTTTCACGAAGTACCGCACCGCCGCCGAAGGCGGCGACGAGGAGGAGGGCGAGCCGGCACGGCTCTGGCTCCTCCTGCCCGAGGGCGAGGCGGCGCTGGCGCCGGTGCGCGCCGTCGCCGACGCGGTGTGCCGAGCGCGCGACCTCGTGAGCGAGCCCGCGAACGTGCTGACCCCGAAGGCCTTCGCCGAAGCCTGCGCCGACCTTGCCGACATGGGCGTCGAGGTCGAGATCCTGGCTCGGGACGCGCTCGAGGAGCTCGGCATGCGGGCGCTCCTCGCCGTGGCCCAGGGCAGCGCGCTTCCGCCCTACGTCGCCGTCATGCGCTGGCAGGGTGGCGGCAGCGAGGCGCCGCTGGCCCTCGTCGGCAAGGGCATCTGCTTCGACACGGGCGGCATTTCCATCAAGCCCGCGCAGGGCATGGAGGAGATGAAGTGGGACATGGCCGGGGCCGCCGCCGTCTACGGCGCCATGCTGGCCGTGGCCGGCCGCAAGGCCAGGGCCAACGTCGTGGGCGTGGTGGGCCTCGCCGAGAACATGCCCTCGGGCACCGCCCAGCGTCCGGGCGACGTGATCCGCAGCATGGCCGGCAAGACCATCGAGGTCGTCAACACCGACGCCGAAGGCCGCCTCTTGCTCGCCGACGTGCTCCACTACACGAAGGAGCGTTTCAAGCCCAGGGCGATGATCGACCTCGCCACGCTCACCGGCGCCGTCATCGTCGCGCTCGGCCACGAGCAGGCGGGCCTGTTCGCGAACGACGAGAGCCTGGCGCAGCAGCTCCAGACGGTGGCGGAGGAGACGGGCGAGCTCTTGTGGCGCCTGCCGCTCGGCAAAGCCTACGAGAAACACATCCGCTCCGACATCGCCGACATCAAGAACGTGGGTCGCGGCCGCGAGGCCGGCAGCACCGCCGGAGCCGTGTTCCTGCAGCAGTTCGTGGGCGACGTGCCCTGGGCGCATCTCGACATCGCCGCCATGGCCTGGACCTCGCGCGACCAGCCCTTGGCCGGCAAGGGAGCGACGGGCTTCGGCGTGCGGCTGCTCGACCGCCTCGTCGCCCGCTACTTCGAGGCACGGTGAAGGCCGCCCCTTGACCGAGGTCGGCTTCTATCATCTCACCCGGAGTACCCTCGAGGAGGCGCTGCCGCGTCTCCTCGAGAAGGCCTATGCCGCCGGCCTGCGGGCCGTCGTCCGGGTCGGCGATCCCGAGCGGGTGGAGCTCCTCAACCGGGCCTTGTGGACCTACGCCAAGGAATCCTTCCTGCCGCACGGCACGCGCGCCGACGGCTGGCCGGAGCGGCAGCCGATCTATCTCTCGGCCGAGATCGACAACCCGAACGGCGCTTCCCTCCTCGTCCTGGTCGAGGACGCGCCTGCCCCGGACCTCGCCGGCTTCGCCCGCTGTCTCCTTCTGTTCGACGGCAACGATCCCGCCGCCGTCGGACGCGCGCGGACGCGCTGGCGCGAGGCGCTGGCGCAGGGCCACAAGTGCGTCTACTGGCAGCAGACCGCGCGCGGCGGCTGGACCAAGGCGGCGGAGAAGGACGGTGCTCCGCCGGATTAGGCGCTCGAGGCGGCCCGTCCGCCTCATGCCGAGCCGGGATACGGCTGTGGGGCCGCTTGCTGCAGGGACGGGGCCACATCCGATGACGGCCTCTTGTGATGCCGAATATGCCTGCCTCGAGGATGCTGCGTGCCCGACGCACCTTTCCCGGCCCTCTCGGCGTCGCTATAAGGCCCGCGATCTTCGCCCAGCCAACATCTGGAACAGAGCTCATGGCCATCGAGCGCACCCTCTCGATCATCAAGCCCGACGCCACGCGCCGCAACCTGACCGGTGCGATCAACGACCGCTTCGAGAAGGCGGGCCTGCGCATCGTGGCCCAGAAGCGGCTCTGGCTCACCCGCGCTCAGGCCGAAGCGTTCTACGCCGTCCACCGCGAGCGCCCGTTCTTCGGCTCCCTCGTCGAGTTCATGACCAGCGGCCCGGTCGTGGTCCAGGTGCTCGAGGGCGAGAACGCGGTGGCGAGGAACCGCGAGGTGATGGGCGCCACCAACCCTGCCAACGCGGCACCGGGCACCATCCGCAAGGACTTCGCCGAGAGCATCGAGGCCAACTCGGTCCACGGCTCGGACAGCCCCGAGAACGCGGCGATCGAGATCGCCTTCTTCTTCGCCGGCATCGAGATCGTCGGTTGAGCCTCTGCCGCTCGTGGGGAGCGCCGAGCGTTTCCCATGAGCGGCGGCTGCGCGCCGGCCTGTCCCCGGCGAAGCTCTGGGCCGGTCGGGGCTGCAGGGGAAGAGCCTTAGCGCTCTTGGAGCCGATGCTGAGAGCTTTCACCGAAGGCGGTGACGTTCCGGGGATCCGGTTCGGGCGAGGTGGCTTCTCGTGAGCCTTCCCTGAGCCCGTAGCTGCGTCCTTCTCAGGCCGCGGCATCCCCTGCATCCGCCGCGAAGCGCTCGATCTCGGCAGGCTCGGTGCTCCAGGCCGTCACCAGCCGGCAGCCGCTCGGCCCGAAGACGGGATAGGGGTTGAAGGCCCAGCCGCGCCGCTGCAGCCGCTCCTGCACCACAGGCGCCATGCGCACGAAGACCTCGTTGCCCTGCACGGGCCCGCAGACCTCGACACCCGGAACCCCGTCCAGCGCCCGTGCCAGAAGCTGCGCCATGGCGTTGGCGTGGCGCGCGTTCGCGAGCCACAAGTCCTCCTCGACATAGGCGAGGAGCTGGGCCGAGAGATAGCGCATCTTGGAGGCGAGCTGGCCCGCCCGCTTGGCGCGATAGGCGAGGCCGCGCGCGAGCGCGGAATCGAACACCACGATCGCCTCGGCGTTCATGGCCCCGTTCTTGGTGGCGCCGAACGAAAGGATCTTCACCCCGGCCCGCCAGGTGAGCTCGGCCGGCGTGCAGCCGAGCTCGGCCACGGCGTTGGCGAAGCGTGCACCGTCCATGAAGAGCGAGAGGCCGTGGTCCCGGCACACGGCACCGAGCTCCCGGACCTCCTCGACCGTGTAGATGGCACCCAGCTCGGTCGCCTGGGTGATCGCGAGGGCCGCGGGCTGTGCCGCGTGCACGTCGTCGATCGGCCAAGCCGCGAGCCGCGCGCGCACGGTCGCGGCCGCGAGCTTGGCCCGCTCGCCCGGAAGGGCGACGAGGCGCGCTCCCCCGGTGAACAGCTCGGGTGCGGTCGATTCGTCCGTCACGAGGTGGCTCGCCTCGTGGCAGAGGATGGCGCCGTAGGGTGGGGTAAGGGCCGAGACGGCGAGCACGTTGGCGATGGTTCCGGTCGAGACCGGAAAGACCGCGACCTCGGTCTCGAACAGCTCGCGGAACCGCTCCTGCAGGCGACGCGTCCACGGATCGGCGCCGTAGGACGGCACGGGCTCCCGGTTCGCCCGCAACAGCGCCTCCATGATCGCCGGCGCCACCGGTGCGGTGTTGTCCGAGGCGAGCCCGGCCAGGACCTCGTCGCCGCCCCGCATCGTCACGCCTCGAGCCCCTTCGCTTCCAGCCAGCTCCGGATCA
Organism: Benzoatithermus flavus; assembly: GCF_037908215.1. Classification (NCBI taxonomy): domain Bacteria; kingdom Pseudomonadati; phylum Pseudomonadota; class Alphaproteobacteria; order Geminicoccales; family Geminicoccaceae; genus Benzoatithermus; species Benzoatithermus flavus. The sequence continues at coordinate 196,578 of NZ_JBBLZC010000003.1, forward strand.
GCGCACGGAAGCGCTCGCCCGGGCAGCTCGGGAAATGCCCGCCGTGCATCACGCGCACCGGCAGAGTCAGGAGGCGGCGCATGCTCGCGACATAGGCTTCGGCATCCGAGCCGGGGCAGTCCTCGACCAGAGCGCCGTCGTAGACGATGTCGCCCGAGAACAGGATCCCGGTCTTGCGCTCGAACAGCGCGATACCGCCCGGCGAATGGCCGGGCGTGTGGATCACCTCGAACATCCGGTCGCCGAGATCGACCACGTCGCCATCCTCGAGGAGCCGCGTGGCCGGCGCCGCCTTCGGGCAGTAGGTGGCCGAGCGGTAGGGCTCGGGCGGCAGCGCCTCGAACACCTCGTCCGTGACATAGGGTTCGACCAGGGTGTTGACCCGGTCCGGCCGTGCCAGCGGCAGGGCTTCGGCAGCGTGCACCCAGCGCTCGGCGAACTCGTGATGGCCGCCGATATGGTCGAAGTGGGTATGGCTCGCGACCGCCACGAGCGGCTTTTCGGTCAGGAGCGGGATCTGCTCGCGCAAGGAGACGACGCCCCAGCCCGAATCGATCAGGAGATCACGGTCCCGACCCCGCACGTGCCAGATGTTGCAGCGGTAGAACTCCCTGATCCAGGGCTCGTCGATCCAGGTCACGTCGTCGCCGACGCGGCGGACCCGGAACCAGTCGGCGGCAGGAATCCGGCGCAACGCTCCTCAGCCCTCCATGCTCTGCTTCAGGAGCGGGTGCCGCAGGAGCCGGGGTGCCGCCGCCTCGACCCGCTCGCCCGCCACGCGCACGGCACCCGAGGCCAGGAGCTGGAGCGCCAGCGGGTAGCAGCGGTGCTCGAGCTCGAGTACTCTCGCGGCGAGCCGGGCCTCGTCGTCCTCCGGCAGGACGGGCACGATGCCCTGGACCAGGATCGGCCCGTCGTCGAGCTCGGGCCGGACCAGATGGACGGTGCAGCCGTGCACGAGGACACCGGCGGCGAGCGCCCTCGCATGGGTATGAAGGCCGCGGAACGCGGGCAGGAGAGAGGGGTGGATGTTGAGCATCCGGTCGCGCCAGGCCTCGACGAAGCCCGGGGTGAGGATGCGCATGAACCCGGCGAGGCACACGATCTCCACCTCCGCCGCGTGGAGCTCCGCCATGATCGCGGCCTCGAACGCGGCCCGGTCCGGATGGTGCCGATGATCGACCACGACGGCGGGGATGCCGGCGCGCTCGGCTCGCACGAGCCCGAAGGCATCGGCACGGTTGCTCACGACGAGCACGATCTCGGCCGCCGAGTCGCTCCGCGTGCCGGCGTCGATCAGCGCCTGCAGGTTCGAGCCGCTGCCCGAGATCAGAACCGCGACGCGACGGCGGACCATGCGGCCTCGAGATTCTCGAATTCGACGTGCGGGCGGCCCCGGCCTTCCGCGATGGTGCCGATGGTGTAGACGGTCTCGTTCGCACCTTCGAGGGCCCGGCGGACCGCTTCCGCCTGCTCGGAAGCCACTACCAGCACCATGCCGATGCCACAGTTAAAGGTGCGCAGGAGCTCGAGCGCGTCGAGCCGGCCGACCTCGGCGAGCCAGCGGAACATGGGCGGCAGGGTCCAGCGGGCGACGTCGAGCCGCATCACCTGCCCCTCGCCCAGGACCCGCGGCGGATTCTCGACGAGGCCACCGCCCGTGATGTGCGCGAGTGCTTTGACCCCGCCGGTCGCGATGCCGGCGAGGCAACTTTTGACGTAGATCCGGGTGGGGGCGAGGAGAGCATCGCCGAGGCGCTGCTCCGGCGCCCAAGGGCAGGGGTCGTCGAGTCCCAGCCCCTGTTCGCGGAGCACCAAGCGCACGAGCGAGAAGCCGTTCGCGTGCACACCCGAGGAGGCGAGACCCAGGACGACGTCGCCGGCCCGGATCTCGGTCGTGCGCGGCAGGATGGCGTCGCGCTCGACCGCGCCCACCGCGAAGCCGGCGAGATCGAACTCGCCCCGGCCGTAGAGTCCCGGCATCTCGGCGGTCTCGCCGCCGATGAGAGCGCAGCCGGCGAGCCGGCAGCCCTCGCTGATGCCGGCGATCACCTCGCCCGCCATCGCGGGCACGAGGCGGCCAGTCGCGAAATAGTCCAGGAAGAACAGAGGCTGGGCACCCTGGACGACGAGATCGTTGACGCACATGGCGACGAGGTCGATCCCCACCGCTCGGTGCGCGCCCGCCTCCGCCGCCAGCAGCACCTTGGTGCCGACACCGTCGGTGGTGGCGACCAGGACCGGGTCCTTGAAGCCGCAGGCCGCGAGGTCGAACAGGCCGCCGAAGCCGCCGATGGATCCCATCCAGCCGGCCCGGCGGGTCGCCTTGGCCATGGGCTCGATATGCGTGACCAGGTCGGCTCCGGCGTCGATGTCGACGCCGGCCTCGGCATAGCGGCCGCCGCTGGTGCGAGTTCCTTGTGTCGTCATGCGCGCGTGGCTAGTTGACAGCTATCCGCTTCGGTCGGCGTAGGACGACAAGGCATACAGAGTGGGACGGGAATGCGCAACGAAGCTTCCGCCTGGCTTGGGACGTGGCGCAGCGCCGCGCTCCTTCTCCTGGCATGGCTCGCCCTGCCCGGAGCGGCCGGGGCGGCCGACCTCTACCGCGTGCAGGGCATTCCGGTCGATGTCACGGCCGCGAGTGCCGTGGCGGCACGCCAGATCGCGATCGACAGCGGCGAGCGCGAGGGGCTCGTCCGGCTGATGCGCCGGCTGACCTCGCCCGACGATCACGCCGCCCTGCCACCGGTCGACCGGCTGCCGGTCGAGCGGTTCGTCAACAGCTTCGAGATCGCGCAGGAGAAGCTGGGGCCCACCCGCTACATCGCCACCCTCAACGTCAGCTACGTCGCGGCCGAGGTCCAAGGCCTGCTGCGGAGTGCCGGCATCCCGTTCGTCACCCGCCGCTCCGATCCGATCCTCGTGGTTCCGGTCGAGGCCTCGGGCGAGGCCGCACCCGCGGCCTGGGTCGAGAACGGTCCCTGGCGTGCGGCCTGGGACGAAGGCGTGAGCCGGGCTACCGTCACCGTGCTCGCCCTGCCTTTGGGCGATCTCGCCGACATTTCGGCGGCGCCGGGAACGGCGGTCGCGGCCGGGGACAAGGCGGCGCTCGACGCGCTGGCGGCGCGCTACGGCAGCGGGACGGTAGCGGTGGCGAGCGCCAGGCTCGAGCGTGCTCCCGACACGGGCAAGCTCACCCGGATCACCGTCAGCGTCCGGCGCGCCGATGCCTGGGGCAAGCCTCTCTTGGATGCCGCCCTCGACGTGGCGCCGAACGAGACCGAGCCGGCCGCTCTGGGGCGGGCGGTGGATCGCGTGATCGGCGCCGTCGAGAACGACTGGAAGCGGCAGACGCTCGTGCGCAAAGGCCCGGTTTCGCTGCTTTCGGCGGCGCTGCCGCTTGCCGATCTGGCGAGCTGGGTGCAGATAAGAAGGCAGCTCACCGGTCTGCCCGAGATCCGTTCCGTGCAGGTCGATGCCTTCGCGCAGACCGAAGCGCGCCTGACGATCGGCTATGCCGGGGATCTGCCGCAGCTCGCGGCGGCCGTCGAGCGGATCGGGCTCTCGTTGGCCCAGGAGAACGACGGATGGCACTTGCGACCAGCGGGCGGCCCGGCGGCCTATCCGGCGCCGTCGCCCGCCTTGCCTGCTACGCCATGAGCGCTGCCGCGCAGAACGCCGCCAATCTCCTGACCCTGGCGCGGCTGCTCTGCGTGCCGCCGATCGTGCTGCTCACCGCGAGCGGGGCCTATCGCGACGCGGCGTTCCTGTTCCTTCTGGCGGCGCTCACCGACTTCGCCGACGGCTTCGTGGCGAAGCGCATCACCGGCCCGACCCCGCTCGGTGCCGTCCTCGATCCTCTGGCCGACAAGCTCCTGATGGCGGCTCTGCTCCTCACCCTCGTCCTCGAGGGCCATCTGCCGGCCTGGATCGTGCTTCTCGTGATCGGCCGCGACCTTCTGATCGTCTCGGGCACCCTGGCCCTGCGCCTCCTCGTCGGCCGGTTCCGGGTCGAGCCGCTGCTGATCGGCAAGCTCTCGACCTTCTTCCAACTCGTGCTGGGCGGGGCCGTGCTCGCCGAGCTCTCGGTGCTGCCGGGTTTGGGGGCATGGCTCCACCCGCTCCTGATGTGCACGGCGGCGCTCGTGGTGGCTTCCGCGCTCGCCTACCTCCATGCGGCCGCGCGCATCTGGTCGCTGGCGCGGGTGGCCCGCTGATCCAGCCCGTACCGGCCGCCCGCGTGACCGACCCGGTTCCGGCAGACCTCGACGCCCGCCCGCCCGCGAGCATCGCGGCGGGAGCGCCCGACGGCCGCCAGCTCGTGCTCGACCTGCCGCATCCCGTGGGCGAAGGGCTCGCCGACTTCCTCCCGGCCCCGTCGAACCGGGCAGCGCTCGACGCCGTGCTGCGCTGGCCCGCTTGGCCGGCGCCGGCCTGCCTGCTCGTGGGCCCGCCCGGCAGCGGCAAGACCCACCTCGCCAAGATCTGGGCCGAACGCGCGGGCGCCGTCGTGCTGCAGGGCCGCGAGCTCTGGGAGCCGGCCGAGCCGCTCCGGCGTTTGGGCGACGCTCGCGCCTGCGTCGTCGACGAGGCCGAGGACCTCGCCGACGAGGCGCTCCTGTTCCATCTCTACAACCGCATTGTCGAGCGGCGGGGCAGCCTCCTGCTCACGGCCGGCCGACCGGTAGCGGCCTGGGGCTTGGCACTTCCCGACCTCCGCTCGCGCCTGCTCACCGCCTGGACCGTCCGGATCGAGCCGCCCGACGACCAGCTTCTGGCAGCGCTCCTGGTCAAGCAGTTCGCCGACCGTCAGCTCAAGGTCGACGGCGAGGTCGTCGCCTTCCTCGTCAACCGGATCGAGCGCTCCTTCGCCGCCGCCCGGACCGTGGTGCGTGCGCTCGATCGCGCCTCGCTGCGCGCCCGCCGGCCCGTCACCATGCCGCTCGCACGGCTCGTCCTCGAGGAGCTCGAGCAGCAGCAGATCGAGCAGCAAACCGAACAGGGAAACCGTTGATGGATCTCGGCATCAAAGGCAGGAAGGCCATCGTCTGCGCCGCGAGCAAGGGTCTCGGCCGCGCCTGCGCCATGGCGCTGGCCGAGAACGGCGTGGACCTCGTCGTCAACGCGCGCGGGCAGGAGGCTCTGGAGGCGACCGCGGCGGCGATCCGGCAGGCGACCGGCGCGAGCGTCACGGCGGTCGCGGCCGACATCACCACACCCGAAGGGCGGGCCGCGGTGCTGGCCGCATGCCCCGCACCCGACATCCTGGTCAACAACGCCGGCGGGCCGCCGCCCGGCGATTTTCGCGACTGGGGCGAGGCGGAATGGATCGCAGCGCTCCGCGCCAACATGCTGACCCCGATCGAGCTGATCAAGGCGGTGGTCGACGGCATGGGCGAGCGTGGCTTCGGCCGGATCGTCAACATCACCTCCAGCGCCGTGAAGGCGCCGATTGCCGAACTCGGCCTCTCCAACGGTGCTCGCGCCGGGCTCACGGGCTTCGTGGCCGGGCTCGCCCGCGCGGTGGCGGGAAAGGGGGTCACGATCAACAACATCCTGCCGGGCCGGTTCGCGACCGACCGGCTCATGAGCAATTTCGCCGCGAACGCCAGGAAGCGCGGCGTTCCCGTCGAGGAGGTCGCGCGCGCGGCGCGAACCGCCATCCCGGCCGGCCGGTTCGGCGAGCCCGAGGAGTTCGGCCAGCTCTGTGCTTTCATCTGCTCGCGCCACGCCGGCTACATCACCGGGCAGAATCTCCTGATCGACGGCGGCGCCTTCCCGGGCACGCTGTGAGGCCGGCATGACGACGGAGCGGATCGTCGCCGGCCTGATGAGCGGCACGTCGATGGACGGCATCGACGTCGCGATCTGCCGCATACCGCGCGGCGAGCCCCGCTCGGTGGCCCTCCTGGGTGCCCGCACCGTGCCCTGGCCCGAGCCCCTGGCCGAGCGGCTGCGCCGGGCGCACCTCGCCGATGCGGCGGAGCTGGCCCGCCTCGACCGGCTCGTGGGCGAGGCCTTCGCCGAGGCCGCGGCCGGGCTCGCCGACGAGCTGGGTGTCACGGTCGATCTCGCCGGCAGCCACGGCCAGACCGTCTACCACGAGCACCGGGCCACCACGCTCCAGATCGGCGAGGCCGCGTTCATCGCGGCACGCCTGCTTTGCCCGGTCGTGAGCGACTTCCGGCGGAACGACATCGCCGTCGGCGGCTGCGGGGCGCCGCTGGTGCCCATCGTCGACCGCTGGCTTCTCGCCCGCCCCCGCGAGGCCGTGCTCGCGGTCAATATCGGCGGCATCTCCAACCTCTCGGCCGTTCCGCCGCGCGAGGAGACGCGAGCGCCGGTCATGGGCTTCGACTGCGGCCCCGGCAACATGATTCTGGACGAGCTCGCGCGCCGTCGGACCGGCGGGGCGATGGACTGCGACCGTGACGGCCGGTTCGCCGCCGCCGGGCGGGTCGATCCGGATCTGCTCGCCCGGCTTCTCGCCGACCCGATCCTCTCGCAGCCGCCTCCGCGCTCGTTCGGCCGCGAACAGTACGGGGCCACCTTCGTCGACCGGCTCCTCGCCGAACGGCAGCCCGCCACGGATGCCGACTGGTGCGATCTGTTCGCGACCCTGACCGAGCTCACCGCCCGTGCGATCGCCGATTCGTACGCGCGCTGGGTGGCGCAATGCTGTCCGGTAGCCGAGGTCGTGATCGCGGGCGGCGGTGCGCGCAACCCGGAAGTCATGCGCCGGCTCGCCGCCGCCATGGCGCCGATTCCGGTCGTGACCAGCGACAGTCGCGGACTCTCGGCCGACTTCAAGGAAGCCGTCGCCTTCGCGCTCCTGGCCTCGGCCCGCGTCGACGGGATTCCGGCCAACCTCCCCGAGGTGACGGGCGCCCGCCGCCGCGTGCTCCTCGGCAAACTCACCGAGCTCTGACCCGTCCTGGCATCGTTCATCGAATGCTAACGCTTGCTCACCATAGTGCGGGCAACGCGAGTTCGCGTGGAGCCTTGGATGAGCAAGCTGCGCTGCTGCGCGCGTCACGGCGGATGGTTCATCGTGCTGGCGCTGGCCCTGATATTGTCGGGCTGCGCCACCTCGAACGGGCCGGTCCTGCCTGCGACCACGGGCGGCCTCGGCGGGCCGGAGGCGGCCTCCTCGCGGGCCATGAGCCTGGTCAGGCTCGGCGAGACCGCGCTGCGGACCGGAGAGAGCACGTCGGCGGCCCAGCTCTTCGAGCAGGCGCTCGTGACGGACGGCCGCAACCTCGCGGCGGCGCTGGGGCTCGGCCGGGCGCTCCTCCTGCTCGACCGGCCGCTCGATGCCGGCCGTGCGTTCGAGCGGGCGCTCGCGATCGATTCCACCGCCGCTGCTGCTCACTACGGCTATGCTCGCGCAATGATGGCGCAGCGCCGGCCGGAGATGGCAGTCGAGCATCTGCGGGCCATTCTGGAGCGCCAGCCGGACGATGCCTCCGCGCTCAACGCACTGGGCGTCGCCTACGATCTCGAGGGCCGGCACGATCTCGCCGCCGAAAGCTACCGCAAGGGTCTCACCGTGGCGCCGGCCTCGGTGCCGCTGCGGAACAATCTCGGCCTGTCGCTCGTCCTGCAGGGCCGGTTCGACGAGGCGCTGGCGATCCTGAAGCCGCTCGCCGACGGCACCGGCTCCACGCGACGCACGCGCCAGAACCTCGCTCTGGCATTTGGCCTGATGGGCGACACGACCACGGCCGAGCGTCTCAGCCGCATCGACCTCGGCGAGGAGGAGACCCGCGACAATCTCGCCTACTTCACCGCCGTGCGCGCCCTGCTCGACACACGGCTGCAGGCCGAAGCGCTGGCGCCGAGGCCGCCCGCGGCAGGCATCCCGGAAGATCTGCAGGAAAAGATGCCAGGGCCTGCCGCCGGCTCCGTCCCGGGCGCGCCACCGGCGGCGATCTCGGCCATCGACCCGCCTTCCCGAGCGGCATCGGCCCCGGCCGCGCCGGCTGGTACCGAAGCGCTTCGACCGCCGACCGGGGCGAGGATGATGGGTATGGACGATGGCGGGCCGATGCGCCTTTGAGTGCGCCGAGGGTGCTCAGCGCCTCCACGGGCTCCGACGGCCGCCCGCCCTGGGCACGCTGCCGTAGCGGACCTGCGGCCGGGAGGCTATCGGGCCGACGGCTGCGGCCGGGGCGAAGCCGCCCGGCTCCAGCGCCAGCAGCCGGCGGATCCGCTCCTCCGTCGGGGGATGGGTGCGGAACAGGCCGTCGATCCCACCCATCCGCAAGGGGTTGACGATGAAGAGATGGGCGCTCGCCGGGTTGTGCTCGGCCGACGGCATGATGCGGCCGGCCGCGAGCTGCTCGATACGGGCGAGAGCGCTCGCGAGCCAGCGCGGGTCGCCGCAGATCTCGGCCCCGGCCCGGTCGGCCGAGTATTCGCGGGTGCGCGAGATGGCGAGCTGGACCAGCGTCGCGGCGAGCGGGGCCAGGATCATGATGAGGATCGCCGCGATCGGATTCGGGCGCTCGTCGTTCTGCGAGCCGCCGAAGAAGAAGGCGAAGTTGGCGAGGAAGCCCACCGCGCCCGCGAGCGTGGCGGCGATCGTCATGGTGAGGGTGTCGCGGTTCCTGATATGGCCGAGCTCGTGCGCGATGACGCCGGCGAGCTCCTCGCGGCCCAGGCTCTCGAGGAGGCCCCGCGTGACGGCGACGGCGCTGTGCCGCGGATCGCGACCGGTCGCGAACGCGTTGGGCTGGTCGGTCTCGATCAGGTAGACCGCCGGCGTCGGCAGCCCGGCGCGCCGCGCCAGCTCCTCGACGAGACCGTAGAGCTCGGGAGCGCTCGCCCGCGTCACCAAGCGGGCGTCGTGCATGCGCAGGACCATGCGGTCCGAGTTCCACCAGGCGAAGAGGTTCGTGGCGAGGGCGAAGAGCAGCGCCACGACGAGCCCGCCCCGCCCGCCGAGCAGGAAGCCCACGACCAGGAACAGCGCGGTCATGGCCGCGAGCAGGAGACCGGTGCGGACCAGGTTCATCGCATCCTTTCCCACCACGTGATCGCAAGTGATCCACGAGCATCAGGTATGATGCGAACATGCCGCGGCCAAGTCGGGAGCGAGAGGCTCGCGTCGCGCTTGCGGCCGGCACGGCACGGCTCCTACAACAGCAGCCCCCAACGAGAACGTGCCAGCACGAACGGCGGACAGCCGGGCGGGGTCGGGAGAGACGGAATGGACGGGCAGGACGATGGGCTCGGCGGGATCGAGCCGGCGGCGCAGAACGCACCGGTCACGGGCGAGGAGGCGCTGGCGCTGCATGCGCGCGGCCGCCCCGGCAAGATCGAGGTGACGCCCACAAAGCCGCTCGCGACCGCCCGCGATCTGTCGCTGGCCTACTCGCCGGGCGTCGCCGCGCCCTGCCTTGCGATCCACAAGGAGCCCGACCGGGCCTACGACTACACGGCCAAGGGCAATCTCGTCGCGGTGATCTCGAACGGCACCGCCGTCCTGGGCCTGGGTAATCTCGGAGCCCTCGGCTCCAAGCCCGTGATGGAAGGCAAGGCCGTCCTGTTCAAGCGCTTCGCCGACATCGACGGCATCGACCTCGAGGTCGATACGACCGATGTCGACGCGTTCGTGAGCTGTGTCAGGCTGCTCGAGCCCACCTTCGGCGGGATCAATCTCGAGGACATCAAGGCGCCCGAGTGCTTCGTCATCGAGCAGCGCCTGCGCGAGCTCATGAACATCCCGGTGTTCCACGACGACCAGCACGGCACGGCGATCATCGCCGCGGCGGCGCTCATCAACGCGCTCGACCTCACCGGCCGCTCGCTGCAGAGCACGCGCATGGTGGTGAACGGCGCCGGTGCCGCCGGCATCGCCTGCGTCGAGCTGATCAAGGCCATGGGGATGCCGCATGAGAACGTCATCCTGTGCGATACCCAGGGTGTCATCTATCAGGGCCGCACGGCCGGCATGAACCAGTGGAAGTCGGCACACGCCGTGCCGACCGAGGCCAGAACGCTGGCCGATGCCATGCGCGGGGCCGACGTGGTGATGGGCCTCTCGGTCAAGGGCGCCTTCACGCCCGAGATGATCGCCTCCATGGCCGAGAAGCCCATCATCTTCGCCATGGCCAACCCCGATCCCGAGATCACGCCCGAGGAGGCGCGGGCGATCCGGGCCGATGCGATCATCGCCACCGGCCGCTCGGACTACCCGAACCAGGTCAACAACGTCCTGGGCTTTCCCTACATCTTCCGGGGTGCCCTCGACGTGCGGGCCTCCACCATCAACGACGCCATGAAGATCGCGGCGGCCTATGCCATCGCGGCGCTCGCGCGCGAGGACGTGCCGGATGCGGTCGCCGCCGCCTACAAGGGCAGACGCCTGCGCTACGGGCCCGAGTACCTGATCCCGACCCCGTTCGACCCGCGTCTGATCACGGCCGTGCCGCCGGCCGTGGCGAAGGCGGCGATGGACACGGGCGTGGCAAGAAAGCCGATCGTGAGCTTCGAGCGCTACCGCCAGATGCTCCGGAGCCGGCTCGATCCCACGGCGAGCCGGATGCAGCTCATCATCGAGCGGGTCCGGGCCCAGCCCAAGCGCGTCGTGTTCGCCGAGGGCGAGGAGGAGAAGAGCATCAGCGCGGCGCTGGCCTGGCGCAACGACGGGCTCGGTACACCGATCCTGATCGGCCGCGAGGAGCGGATCCGGCAGACGCTGCAGGGCATGGGGCTGCAGACGCTGGACGGGGTCGAGATCCACAATGCCAGGGTCTCCGAGCACAACCGGCTCTATGCCGAGTTCCTCTACCGCCGGCAGCAACGCAACGGGCTCCTGTTCCGCGACTGCCAGCGGCTCGTGAACCAGGACCGCAACGTGTTCGCGGCCTGCATGGTGGCGCACGGCCATGCGGACGCGGTGATCACGGGCCTGACGCGCGCCTACCATACCGTGCTCGAGGACGTGCTCCGGGTGATCGACCCCAAGCCCGGCAGCCGGATCTTCGGCATGACCATGATGGTGGCGAAGGGCCGGACCGTGTTCATCGCGGACACGACCGTGCACGAATTGCCGGATACCAAGACGCTCGCCGACATCGCGATCCAGGCGGCGCGGATGGTGGAGCGGATGGGCTTCACGCCGCGCGTGGCGCTGCTCTCCTTCGCCACCTTCGGCAACCCGCCCGTCTCCAAGGCCGCGCGCATCCGCGACGTGGTGACGGAGCTCGACCGGCGGCAGGTGGACTTCGAGTATGACGGCGAGATGGGCGCCGACGTGGCGCTCGATCCCGAGCTCATGGCGCTCTACCCGTTCTGCCGCCTCAAGGGCCCGGCCAACGTGCTGATCATGCCGGCCCTGCACTCGGCCAACATCGCCTCGAAGCTTTTGCAGCAGCTCGGCGGCGGGACGGTGATCGGTCCCTTGCTCGTGGGCCTGTCGCGGCCGGTCCACATCGTGCCGATGAACGCCACCGTCTCGGACATGCTGAACCTCGCCGCGATCGCGGCGCACGACGCGATCGTGGAGGAGCCGGTGGAGAACGGGCGGGCGGCGGCGGAGTAGGAAACGGGAGGCACGTGGCATCCCCGCGATCGCGGGCCGATCTCCCGCGGCACCGGACGACGAGGCCCCCGCGGCCGCGCCAGGGAAGGTGCCGTCAAAAGGTCAGGCCCGAGCCGCCATCGACGCAGAGCATCCCCGGGTCGTCGCCGGTCAGACCGCAGCGGAACAGGTCGCTCGGGAAGCGCTCCCATTCGGCGGTGCTCTCAGCACCGGGCGGCGGATGGCGCTGGCGCCGGTCTTGCGGCCGGTACCACGCCATCCGGCATCGGCACCCGGTAGCGGCTGGTGGCGGCTGCGCGGCACTGCCAGCTCGATCTCGCTCGGCTCGCTCAGCAGGTGCCGGCGATAGCCGCCGTTGCGCCGGCCGGCTGCGCCGCGCCGGGCCATCCGCTCCAGGTGCCGGTCGATCGAGTGCGCCATCTGGCTTTCCAGGATGTCGCACGGCACCTCACCGGCTGCCGAGCGATAGTCCTGGCTCCACTCCAGCCCTTCGATCTGCATTGCCTTCATCATCTCGAACGCAGCCGGTAAGCTGGCAATCGTTACTGCATGTGGCATTGGGGGACGCTCCTGGTGCGGGCTTCAGCAACGCCGCTGGGAGCATCCGCTCTCGGACCTCGACACGAAACCCCGTGCGTCCCCGCCAGGGAGCAGAGCATTGACGACACGCCCAGGATCGGCTAGTCCCGAGCCCGCCACCGATCCTGGTGGTGCTGGCGCGCCGCAGTAGCTCAGTCGGTAGAGCAGCGCATTCGTAATGCGCGGGTCGGGAGTTCGAGTCTCTCCTGCGGCACCATATCTTCCAGAGACTTGGCTGCGTTCCGTCTTCTTGGCCTAGAGCCATGTCGTCACCGCGTGGAAAGTTGCGGCTACGTGGGGTATCAGGGCCTGCCGCCTCCAGCGCCGCCCGCACACGAGCTTGCCCTGCCCGTCGTCCTGTCCGGTTGCGAGACCTCCTCGGCGGCTTCGACGACCATTAGGGCTCGGGGCAGCGTGCAGGGATCGGCGGGCGGCTCGTGGTGGGGACTGGCGGGCCGTTTGCAGCGTCGGAGCCGCTCGCGGACGACGTTCTCGGCTGATCGTCCCGCCGGGACCCGCTGGCGGCGGGCGTGGCAGGCTTGGTTGCAGCCCTTGAGCAGACGTTCCAGGTCGCGGTGGCTGTGGATCGTGATGCCCGGCACCTCGCGGATGGTCTCGGTGCTGACCCCGTAGCGCCGGACCAGCATGCCGGTGCGCTCGGGCGAGCGGGCGATCTCGGCGCGTACGGCGGGCGTGGCACGGGCGTTGGGATGGAGATCGAGAGCAACCAGACAGCCCCCTAGACCGTGAGATGCTGCTTCACGGCCTTGTAGACCCGCTTGGGCAGCACCTTCTTCAGATCCTTGATCCGTCCGAAGGGCCGGTGCGCGACGATCTTGCGCGCCCGCTTCTTGCCGATCTTGCGCAAGGACATCAGCATGTCCGGCGAGGCCCGGTTGAGATCGATCAGTGCTTCGGCCAAGCCCGTGACCGCACCCACAGCGCCGAGCGTGCGCCCGAGCATGCCGGTCTCGGGCTCGCCCGCGGACTGCTTGGGTGGCTCGCCGCTTCCTGCCGCCTCGCGCCTGATCGCGCGCGCGGCGGCACCGGCAGCACCCGGCAGCCGGTCGCCCGCCACGGTTCGAGCCGGCTCCTGCTGCCGGCCGTCGCCATCCGACAGGCCGTCCTGGCATGCACGATGCTCGAAATAGGCGTCGTAGGCCATCGACGCGAGGCCGATCCCGGCTGCCGCCAGATCGACCGCGGTCCTCAGCCCGCTGCCTTTGCTGCTCTTCTTGCTCTTGCCCATGGCGTTGTCCTTCTCTCGGCAGAGGAAACCAGCGGGCGCCGCCCACCGTTCCCCTGCGCGTTCGCGAGGGCTTGTCGGCGTGCGTTTCGTCCCGACATAAGAGGGCAGCGCGGAAGGAGCAGGCTTTCGCGGACGGTGGATGGTGGAGAGAGAAAAAGGATGGCACGGGCTGCGATCTCCTTGACGCCGGCGGCAGTCGAGCGTGTGCGCTCGCTGCTCGCGACCAGGGGCGAGGGTGCGCTCGGTCTGAAGCTCGGCGTGAAGCCCTCGGGCTGCTCCGGCTTCAGCTATCGGCTCGACTTCGCGCGCGAGATCGAGCCCGGTGCCGAGGTCGTCGACGTCGATGGCCTCAAGGTCGTGATCGAGCCCTCGGCACTCATGTACGTGCTCGGCACCGAGCTCGACTTCGTCGAGGACAAGCTCGGCGCTCAGTTCGTGTTCAGGAACCCGAACGAGAAGGCGCGCTGCGGCTGCGGCGAGAGCTTCTCGGTCTGAGGCGGCATAGAGGACGTGCCCGCTTGCCTGCCGTGACCTTCGTGCTGCCCGATGGGCGGCGGCGCAGCTTCGACGTGGCGGAGGGGCTCACCCTGCTCGACGTGGCGCGCCTGCACGACATCGCGATCGAGGGGGCGTGCGGTGGCTCGATGGCCTGCGCCACCTGCCATGTCGTGGTGGACGAGGCGTTCTGGGACCTCCTGCCCGAGCCTGCGCCGGAGGAGGAGGACATGCTGGATCTCGCCCCCGAGCTTGAGGCCACCTCGCGCCTGGGCTGCCAGATCAGGATGACGCAGGCCCTCGACGGTCTCGTCGTCCGTGTCCCGCGCACGACGCTTCTGGAGTAGGCCCATGCGCCTGGATCTGGGCCTGGGCAAGCGCCCGGCCGACAGCCGCATCGTCGTCGCCATGTCGGGCGGGGTCGACAGTTCGGTGACCGCGGCCCTTCTCGCCGAGGCGGGCTACGAGGTGGTCGGCATCACGCTCCAGCTCTACGACCACGGCGCCGCCGTCGGCCGCAAAGGGGCCTGCTGCGCCGGCCGCGACATCCACGACGCGCGGGCCGTCGCCGACCGGCTCGGCATCCCGCACTACGTCCTCGACTTCGAGGCCCGCTTCAAGGCAGCGGTGATCGACGACTTCGCTGCGGCTTATGCCGAAGGCCGCACGCCGATCCCCTGCGTGCGCTGCAACGAGCGGGTCAAGTTCCGGGATCTCCTCGCGGTCGCGCGCGACCTCGGCGCCGACGCGCTGGCGACCGGCCACTATGTCCGCCGCGAGGAGGGGCCGGACGGTCCCGAGCTGCACCGCGCCGCCGATCCCGCCAAGGACCAGAGCTATTTCCTGTTCGCGACCACGCGCGAACAGCTCGGCTTCCTGCGCTTCCCGCTGGGTGCTTTCGACAAGGCCACGACCAGGGAGCACGCCCGCCGCTTCGGCCTGTCCGTGGCCGGGAAGCCCGACAGCCAGGACATCTGCTTCGTGCCTGCCGGGCACTACAGCAGCGTCGTCGCCCGCCTCCAGCCCGGCGCTCTCGAGCCCGGGGAGATCGTCCACGTGGACGGCCGCGTGCTGGGTCGCCACGCCGGCACGGCGCACTACACGGTGGGCCAGCGGCGCGGCCTCGGCGTCGCCGACGGCGAACGGCTCTACGTGGTCGGCATCGAGCCGCGTGCCCGGCGCGTCGTGGTCGGCCCCAAGGAGGCGAGCTACTGCGGGACGATCGAGCTCATGGGCGTCAACTGGCTCGCCGGTCCGGCGCCTGAGGGCGGACTCGAGGTCGAGGTCAAGACCCGCTACAACGAGCCCGCCGTCGCGGCCCGCGTTTTCGATCTCGGGGCAGGCCGCGCCAGGGTCGAGCTTCAGGAGCCGCAGCCCGGCATCGCTCCGGGCCAGGCCTGCGTGTTCTACGCCGGCACGCGCCTTCTGGGCGGCGGCTGGATCGAGCGGGCACCGCTGCTCTGGCAGCGCCCGCAGGCAACGCAGGCCGGGTTCAGGCCGGCGGCGGCGATCGCCGGTTGACGCTAGGGGGGCCGCCGAGGATCATCTGATCCTCGGGCTCGCTGCCAACGGAGAGGAACGCCGTACCTGGGGCGGCCATGGAGCGTTCGGTACGATGGTCGGGCAAAGCTTCGACATCGGCGCTTGGCTGAGGATCCTCGGCCTCGGCCAATACGAGGCCGCGTTCCGCGACAACGATGTCGATCCGCCGCTGCTGCCGAGCCTCACGAGCGACGATCTCAAGGATATGGGCATCGCCTCGGTCGGGCATCGCCGTCGCCTCCTCGAGGCGATCGCGGCGCTGCACGCCGCGGACATGCCAACGACGGACGGCACGCTGGCGGCCGGGACCGCAGCACCGTCGGGCGCAGCGGCTCTTCCGCGTGCCGAGCGCCGTCAGCTCACGGTGATGTTCGTCGATCTCGTCGGTTCGACGGCACTCAGCCAGCGGCTCGATCCCGAGGAGATGGGCGAGCTCATCCGTGCCTACCAGAACACCGTCGCCGGCGAGGTCGTCCGCTTCGAGGGCCACCTCGCCAAGTACATGGGCGATGGGGTGCTGGCTTATTTCGGCTGGCCCACGGCGCACGAGGACGAGCCCGAGCGCGCGGTTCGGGCCGGGCTCGCAGTTGCGAAGATGGTGGCGGGTCTCGCGACGCCTGCGGGGGCGCCGCTCGAGGTCCGGGTCGGCATCGCCACCGGCCTCGTGGTCGTGGGCGATCGGATCGGCAGTGGCAGTGCCCAGGAGGAGGCGGTCGTCGGCGAGACCCCGAACCTCGCATCCCGGCTGCAGGAGCTGGCCGAGCCAGGAAGCATCGTCGTCGCCGAGGGCACGCGCCGCCTTTTGGGCGATCTCTTCGCGCTGCGTGAACTCGGAGCGGTGCGCCTCAAGGGCTTCGCCGAGCCAGTGCGGGCTTGGCAGATCGCCGGCGAGGGAACGGCCGAGGACCGTTTCGAAGCCCTGCACGCCGCCGGGCTGGCACCGCTGGTCGGCCGCGAGCACGAGCTGGCGCTCCTGCTCGACCGCTGGGAGCGGGCGAGAGATCGTGAAGGCCAGGTGGTCCTGCTCGCGGGCGAGGCAGGCATCGGCAAATCCCGTCTCGTCCGAGCCCTACGCGAGCGTTTGACCGGGGAGCCGCACACGCCGATCAGCCACTTCTGTTCGCCCTATTACCAGAACACCGCGCTTCATCCCATGGCCGACCTGCTCGAACGGGCGGCGGGGCTGCGGCGCGAGGATCCGCTCGAGCGCCAGTTCGACAAGCTCGAGGCCCTGCTCGGGCTCGCAACGAAGGACGTCCGCGAGGTCGCGCCGGTTCTCGCCGACCTGCTCGCGATCCCGGTCCCGGAGGGCCGTTACCCGCCGCTCGCACTGAGCCCGCAGCAGAAGAAGGAGCGGACCTTCCGGGCCCTGCTCGACCAGCTTGCCGGCCTCGCGGCGCACAGGCCGGTGCTGGCGCTCTACGAGGACGTACACTGGGCCGACCCGACCACGCTCGAGATCCTGAGCCGAATGGTGGAGCAGGTGCAGCGCCTGCCGGTGCTGGCGGTGATCACCTTCCGGCCCGAGTTCACTGCACCCTGGACGGGGTACGGTCACGTCACCGCACTTTCGCTGAGCCGGCTGGGTCGACGGCAGGGCGGGGCGATGATTCAGCGAGCGAGTGGCGGCAAGGCGCTTCCGGCCGAGGTGGTAGAGCAGATTCTGGCCCGCACCGACGGCGTGCCGCTGTTCGTCGAGGAGCTGACCAAGGCGGTGCTCGAGTCCGGTCTGCTCGTGGACAAAGACGGCCGCTACGAGCTGGCCGGCCCATTGCCGCCGCTGGCAATCCCTTCCACCCTGCAGGACTCGCTCATGGCCCGACTCGACCGGCTGGCACCGGTCAAGGAGGTGGCGCAGGTCGCGGCCGTGATCGGGCGGGAGTTCTCCTTCGAGCTGCTGGCTGCCGTGGCGGCCATGAGGGAATCGGAGCTGCGTCAGGCCCTGGACCGGCTGGTCGCGGCCGATCTCGTGTACCCTCGCGGTACCCTTGCCGATGCTCGCTACGTCTTCAAGCACGCCTTGGTTCAGGATGCCGCCTATGCCAGCCTTCTGCGCAGCCGGCGGCAGCTTCTCCATGCGCGGATCGCGACGGCCCTGGAGGAGCGCTTTCCGGATACGGCCCAGGCCGAGCCGGAACTCCTGGCGCATCACTGCTCCTCGGCCGGCCTCGCCCGGAAGGCGACGGAGGCCTGGGCCAGGGCCGGCCGGATGGCGCTGGCCCGCTCGGCGACGGCCGAAGCGATCGCGCATTTTCGCGCGGCGCTCCAGGAACTTGCCGGCACGCCTGAGGGGACGGCGCGCGATCGCGAGGAGCTCGCCATCCAACGTGCCCTGGGCAGCGCCATGATGGCGGCACATGGCTTTGCGGCTCCCGAGACCGGCCGTGTCTACGAGCGAGCCTTGGCGCTGAGCGAGCAGATGGGCGAGGTAGAGGAGCTGTTCCCGGCGCTTTACGGTTTGTGCCTGTTCCATCTCTACCGTGCCGAGCCGGAGGCCGCACGCGAGGCAGCCGTACGCCTTCTACAGCTCGCTGCGCAGGACGGCGATCGGGGCCGCCTGTTCTTCGCTCACCGCGCCGCCGGGGTGAGCGCCTACCCGGCCGGCGACTTCATGGCGGCACGGCAGCATCTTGAGCAGGCGCTCCTGCTCTATGATCCGGTCGAGCACCGTGCTCCGACGTTCGTCTATGCTTTCGACCCGCAGGTCGTCTGCCTGGACTATCTGGCGCGCAGCTTGTTCCCCATGGGCCGGGTCGCCGAGGCGCTGCGCTGCGGCGAGCAGGCGCTCACGGAGGCGCGTCGTCTCGGCCATCGCAACTCGCTCTGCCTGCCCCTGTTCTTCGGCGCCACGCTGCACCAGCTTCTGGGCGACCGGGAGCGCGTGCTGGCACGTATCGACGAGCTTGGTGTGATCGCCGTGGAAGAACGGTTCCCGATCTGGGCCGCGGGCGCACAGGTGCTGCGCGGCTGGGTTGCAGCCGACCGGCGGACGATCGAGGAGGGGATAGGGGCCTGGCAGGCGACCGGCGCCGGCTTCATGGTCCCCTACTTCCAGGCCCTTCTGGCGGAGGTGCAGGAGGGTGAGGGACAGGTCGAGGAAAGCGCGGCACGGCTGCGCGAGGCGGTGGGGCGTGCCGAGGCGACCGGCGAGCGGTGGTACTTGGCCGAGCTGTACCGTTGCCTGGGAGAGAGGCTTGCGAGCCTCGGCGAGCAGAAGCAGGCCGGCTCCTGGCTCGAGCGCGCGTTCGAGCTTTCGGGGCAGCAGAGCGCCTGGCTCTGGCAGTTACGTGCCGCGATCGGCATGGCGCGCCACCGGCTCGGTGCGGAGGATCCGGCTGTGACGCTGGCATCGGTCCATGCCCGCTTCGCCGCTGATGACGACGTGCCGGAGCTTGCCGAGGCCGATCGGCTGCTTGGGGGCGGCCGGGCGGTGGCAGGCCCGGTCCCCGCCGGATAAGGCCGAGAGGCGGTCCCGCAGTCTCAGATCACGTTGCGCTCGATCAAGGGCTCGCCTCGCAGGATGCGCTCGAGGCCCAAGGGCGAGAGGTCGAGCGTGCGGTAGCGGCCGTGCACGACGAGCTCGGCGATCCCGCGGCCCACCGCTGGTGATTGCTGGATGCCGTGGCCGGAGAAGCCGTTCGCGAAATAGAGATTTCTGATCTCGGGATGCGGCCCGACGATGCCGTTGTGGTCGAAGACGTTCATCTCGTAGTAGCCGGCCCAGGCGTTCACCACCTTGAGCCGCTCGAAGGCCGGCACGCGGGCGGCGAGCGCCGGCCAGATCACCTCCTCGAACAGGCCGTGGTCGGGCTCGAGCGGCAGATCGTCCAGATCCTCGCCGGGTCGGGGCGGCGCACCCGTGATGAAGTGCTGCCCTTCCGGCCGCAGCCAGAAGCCCGAAGGATCGATCAGGAGCGGGCAGCCCGGCAGCCGCTCCGGGCAGGACAGGACGAACACCGAGCGCGCCCGTGCCCGCACCGGCAGATCGACCTCCGCCATGGCGGCGATGCGCGCGGCCCAGGGACCCGCGGCGTTGACGACCGCATCGCAGGCGAGCGTGCCGCCATCGGCGAGGCGGACGGCCTCGATCCGCTCGCGGCCGCGCACGAGGCCCACGGCCTCGGCCTTGAGGTAGCGCGCCCCTTGCGCGATCGCCTTGGCGCGAAAGGCGCGCAGGAGGCCGTAGCCGTCGAACCAGCCTTCGCCCGAGAGCCCGAGCGAGCCGCCGGCGAGCCCCTCGACGTCGAGCCAGGGAAAGCGCTCGCGCAGCTCCGCGGGCGTTAGGAGGACGACATCCGCACCGTGCGCACGCTGGACGGCATGGTTGGCACGCAGCGTCTCCATCCCAGCCGGAGTCGCGAGATAGAGATAGCCGGGCTCGACAAGGCCGATCTCCGGCGGCGGCTCGCCCTCGACCCGGAGCCTTTCGCCCAGCGTGCGCAAAAAGCCGATGCCGAACCTGCCGATCTCGATGTTGACCGGACTCGAGAATTGCTGGCGGATCGAGCTCGCCGAGAGGGCCGAGCTCGCCATGGCATAGCCGGGGTCGCGCTCGACCACGACGACCTCGCCCACGAAGGCCGGGTCGGCGGTGAGCCAGTAGGCGACGGCGCTGCCGATGGCGCCACCGCCGATGATCACGACACGCTGTCGGGTCACATGTCCTCTCCGCCGCCGGCCATCTCCGTTTTCGGGATGACTACTGCGACGCGGCACAGGAGTCACCGTCGTCGGCTGCAGAGGTCGGTCGCGTCGATGGTTCTTCGGCCGCTGCTGCGGTATGGTTTCACGACGGGAGGAGAAGGGGGACCGCCATGCCGACCAAGGGGGCCGACCATCTTGTCGACATGCTCAAGACGGCGGCCGATCATCTGCGCAGCCTCGAGCTCGACCCGAGCCTAGATCTCGACCCTGCCACCCGGAACCTGATCCGGAAGACCGCCCAGGAGCTCCTGTCGCTCGGCAGCGACGTCGATGCCGTGGTCGCCGGGCGGATGGACCTGCCGCGCGCCAGCGACGATCGGGCCGCCGCGGTCGCCGGGGATCTGGATCGGGCGTTGCGCCACGTCACGGACGCCGCTGCGCGTGGGGGCGAGCTCGGCAAGGCCGTGGGCGACATGGCGCAGGTCGCGGACGACTTCCGCGACCAACTGAGGCGGGCGGGTGGTGCCGGCGGTCCGGGTGGTGGTGGCGGTAGCCAGGGATGGCCGTGAGCGCCGTGCCATGGACCTCTCCGTCACCGGCCTGAGCCTCGGCGCCTTCCTGGTGCTGCCCGGCTACTGGGCGAGCACGCTCCAGATCTGGTGTGCCGGCGCGACGCAGGCCGAAGGTGCCGGCGAGTGGCTGGCGATGAGCCTCCTGCGCAGCATCGCGCTGAACGCCATCGCCCTGCCGCTGGCGCTGCTGCTCCCCGGCCTGAGCGTGTCGGTTCCCCTCGACGCGAGCATCGAGAAGGTCGGGCAGGCGATCGTTGCCCTGCCGGTGATCACGTTCCTGCGCTATGCCGGGGTGCTCTACGCGCTGGCGACCCTGCAGGGCCTCGCCTTCGGCCTCCTGCAGCGCTGGACCAAAGGGCTCGCCTGGGCGTTCGGCTGGACCTCCATGACACCGTACGAGGACGTCTGGAACGACGTCCTCTCGGAGCGCTTCCGCAGCGCCGAGAATCTCGCCCGCAAGGGCACGGCGTCGCTCTTGTGCCCGTGGCTGCGCCTGACGCTGCCGGACGGGCGCGTCATTCTCGGGCGGATGCAGCGCAGCAGCGTGCGGATCGAGCAGGACAAGCCGATCGAGGTGTATCTGGAGCCGGTCTACCGGCTCGACGCGGGCAGCCGCACGATCCGGAGCCTCGCACACGATCTCGTCGGAGCCACGGACGAGGCGCTCTACCTCCGGCTCGAGCCCGGAACCGCCGTCGAGATCATTCCCGCCGTCGCCGGATGGCGGCCGAGCTTCGCCGCTGCTCCGCCGCCCGTGGCACCGGTCCCGTTCGCGCCGCGCAGGACGGCTCGGCCCTGAGGCGGCGGCTCAGCCCGGCTGAGATGCCGGTGCGTCACGCCGCCGGCCCAGACGTGCGAGCCGGCGGGTGACGACGTAGAACACCGGCGTGAACAGGAGACCGAACAGCGTCACGCCGAGCATGCCCGAGAACACGGCCGTGCCGAGCGAGCGCCGCATCTCCGCACCCGCCCCGGTCGCGATCACGAGCGGCACCACGCCCAGGACGAAGGCCATGGAGGTCATGAGGATCGGCCGCAGCCGTACCCGTGCCGCATCGACGGCGGCCACGTGCGCCGCCTCGCCCTCCGTCTCGCGCTGCTTCGCGAACTCGACGATCAGGATCGCGTTCTTGGCGGCGAGGCCGACCAGCACGATCAGCCCGATCTGGACCAGGATGTCGTTCTCGAGGCCGCGGAAGAGCACGCCGGCCATGGCGGCGAGCAGGCACATCGGCACGATCAGGATGACGGCGAGCGGCAGGAGCCAGCTCTCGTACTGGGCCGCGAGGAACAGGAACACGAACACGACCGAGGCCATGAACACCCAGATCGCGGTGTTGCCGGCGAGCTTCTCCTGGTAGGCGAGCTCGGTCCACTCGAAGCCGAAGCCGTCCGGCAGCACCTCGGCCGCGAGTCGCTCCATGGTGGCGATCGCTTGGCCCGAGGAGAAGCCGGGAGCGGCAGCACCCTGCACCTCGGCCGCCGGATAGAGGTTGTAGTGCGGCACGCGGTAGGCGCCGGTGAGATCCCGGAAGGTCGCGACCGAGCCCAGAGGCACCATGTCGCCGCGCTCGTTCCGGGTCTTGAGGTTGGCGACGTCGCGCAGCTCGCGCCGGTAGGGTCCGTCGGCCTGGATCTGAACGCGGAAGGTGCGCCCGAGATAGTTGAAGTCGTTGGCGTAGGTCGAGCCCAGATAGACGCCCAGCGCATCGAACACGTTCTGCACCGGTACGCCCAGCATTTCGGCCTTCACCCGGTCGATGTCGGCATAGATCTTGGGCGTGCGCGTGTTGAAGAGCGTGAACACCGAGACGAGGCCCGGCTCCTGGTTCGCACGCGCGACGAGCGCGTCGGTCGCGGCCTCGAGCGCTTCGGGGCCACGGCCGCGGCGGTCCTCCACGTAGAGCTTGAAGCCGCCGCCGGTGCCGATGCCGCGCACGGGCGGCGGGCTGATGACGAGCGCCGAGGCCTCTTGGATGCCGCCCAGCGACCTGCGCAGATCGGCGGCGATGTCCTCGGTCCGAATGCCCTTCTTCACCCGCTCCTCGAACGGCTCGAGCGTCACGAAGACGGCACCGGCGCTGGGGGCGTTGGTGAAGGTCGCCCCGTCGAAGCCGGCGAAGCCCGCCGTGTGGGCGACACCCTCGACCGCGAGGGCCCGCCTGGTCGCCTCGCGCACGACGCGGTCGGTGCGCTCGAGCGAGGCGCCCGGCGGGAGCTGGATCGCCGTGATCAGGTAGCCCTGGTCCTGCTGGGGAATGAAGCCCGTGGGCGCCTTCTGGAAGCTCGAGGCTGCGAGCCCGATGAGGCCGGCATAGACGACGAGCACGAGCAGGCTCAGCCGGACGAGCCGGCGGGTGAGCCCGCCATAGCCCAGCGAGAGCCTGTCGAACAGCCAGTCGAAGCCGCGAAAGAAGACCCGGATCGGTGCGGTCAGCCGCGAATGCCGCGCGTGCTCGCCGTGCGGCCGCAGCAGCAGCGCGCATAGCGCCGGCGAGAGGGTCAGGGAGACGAGGCAGGAAATCAGGGTCGAGGCGGCGATGGTGACCGCGAACTGACGGTAGAACTGTCCCTGGATGCCCGTGACCGCCGCCGCCGGGATGAACACGGCCGAGAGCACCAGCGCTATCGCGATCAGAGCGCCGCCGACCTCGTCCATGGTCCGATGCGCGGCCTCCTCGGGCGAGAGGCCCGCGCGCAGGTTGCGCTCGACGTTCTCGACCACGACGACGGCGTCGTCCACGACGATGCCGATCGCGAGCACGAGGCCGAACAGCGAGAGGTTGTTGAGGCTGAAGCCCAAGGCCGCCATCACGGCGAAGGTGCCGACGAGCGAGATCGGGATCGCCACGATCGGAATCACCGCCGCCCGCCAGATCTGCAGGAACAGGACGACCACGACCACGACGAGGGCCACGGCCTCGAAGATCGTCTTAATCACCTCGTCGACCGATTGCTGGATGAACTCGGTCGGGTTGTAGATGATCGCATAGTCGAGGCCCTCGGGGAAGCTCCGCTTGAGCTCCGCCATGGCGCGCTCGACCGCCGCGGCGGTCTGCAGCGCATTCGAGCCCGGGAGCTGGAACACGCCCAGGGCCGTCGCCTGGCGCTCGTCGAGATAGGCGTTGCGCAGATAATCCTGCGCCCCGAGCTCCACCCGGCCCACGTCGCGGATCCGGGTCACCCGGCCGTCCGCATCGGTCTTGACGATGATATCCCCGAACTGGCGTGCATCGGCCAGCCGGCCCAGCGTCTCGATGCTGAGCTGCCAAGCACCCGGGTTCGGCACCGGGAGCTGGTTCAAGGTGCCCGAGGCGACCTGGACGTTCTGCGCCTGGACGGCGCGCACGACGTCGCCGGCGGTGAGGCCCAAGGCCGCCATGCGGTCCGGGTTCAGCCAGATCCGCATGGAATAGTCGCGCGCTCCGAACACCTGGATGTCGCCGACCCCCTTGATCCGCGCCAGCACGTCCTTGATCTGCAGCGTGGCGTAGTTCGAGATGTAGAGCTGGTCGAGCGACCCGTCCGGCGAGTTGAGATGGATCACCATCATCAGGTCGGGCGAGTTCTTCCTGGTCGTGACCCCGCGCCGACGCACCTCCTCGGGCAGCCTGGGCAGGGCGGTCGCCACCCGGTTCTGGACCAGCACCTGCGCCTCGTCGAGGTCGGTGCCGAGCGCGAAGGTCACGGTGATCTGGGCGTTGCCGTCGCCGGTCGACTGCGAGGTCGTGTAGAGCATGTTCTCCACACCGTTGATCTCCTGCTCGAGCGGTGTGGTGACGGTCTCGGCCACGACCTCGGCCGAGGCGCCCGGGTAGCTCGCCGAGACCACCACGGTCGGCGGCGCCACCTCGGGGTACTGGGAGACCGGCAGTGCGTAGTAGGCGATGCCGCCCACGAGGGTGATCACGATCGCGATCACGGCGGCGAAGATCGGCCGGTCGACGAAGAAGTGCGAAAAGCGCATCGGCTCTTGCCTCCAGGGCGGCTGGGATGCACGCCGCTCAGCCGGCGCCGTCGGCCATTTCGGTGGGCCCGGGCTCGATCCTGCCGTCCTCGGGCGTCACCTTGGCGCCGGGGCGCGCGCGGATCAGGCCATCGATGATGATGCGGTCGTCCGGTTCCAGCCCGCGGCGCACGATGCGCAGGCCGCCGGACTGGCTCGGGCCGGGGCGGATGATCTTGGGTCGGACCGTGTTCTCGCCATCGACGGTGAGCACGATCTTGCGCGACTGGTCCGTGACGATCGCCGCATCGGGGATCAGCAGCGCATCGTACGCGCGCGAGCCCGGGATGCGGATACGGCCGAACTGGCCCGGGGTGATCAGGTTGTCGGGGTTGGGGAACATGGCGCGGGCCCGGATCGTGCCGGTGCTCCGGTCGACGACGTTGTCGACGAAGTTCATGGTCCCCTGGTGCGGCCAGCCCGCCTCGTCGACGAGATGGGCCGAGACGATGGTCTCACGGTTGCGGGTGGAAGGCAGCTCGCCTTTCTGCACGGCGCGCTGATAGGCCAGGAAGTCTGCCTCGGACATATCGAAGGCGAGATAGATCGGGTCGAGCTGGACGATCGTCGTCAGGAGCGTCTGGTCGCTCACCAGGTTGCCGACATCGACACGCCGGTTGGAGATGCGACCTTTGAAAGGGGCGGTGACCCGGGTGAAGCCGAGATTGAGCTCGGCGTCGCGGAGCTGAGCTTCTGCCGCGGCGAGCTTGGCCTCCGCCGCCTCGAGCTCGGCGTTGCGCTGGTCGAGCACGGCCTTGGCGGCGGCCGAGCTGCTCACGAGCCTTTCCGTGCGCTGCTGCTCGAGCCGGGCGAGCTCCAGCTGGGCCCGAGCCTCTCCGATCTGTGCCTTGATGCGGTCGGCGGCGGCCTCGTAGGGGCGCGGGTCGATCACGAACAGGAGCTGGCCCGCCTCCACGATGTCGCCGTCGTTGAAATGAACCTCTTGCAGATAGCCCGAAACGCGGGCTCGCACCCCGACCTGTTGCACCGGCTCGAAGCGCCCGGTGAACTCGTCCCATTCGGTCAGCCGACGCACCAGAGATTTCGCAACCGTCACCGTCGGCGGTGCCGGCGGTGGATTCTTCGCCTGGGCCTTGCCTCCTGCATCCTCGTTGCACGCCGCGAGCAGCAGCATCACGGCAACGGTCAGGCTGAACCGGGCTGCGGTTCCCCCTGCGCCACCTTCCACCATCCGGCTTTCTCCCATCCCTCGATGCACCCTCTGCCCAGGTACAGGACAGGAGGTGGGGGGCGGGATCAGGTGATCAACGAGGCCGCGCCTGCGGTCAGGTCATGACGGGCATCCGCCGCCTTTGTGATCCCTGTCACAGACCGCACTCGGCCAGTGTCTTCGGCTTGGGTCCGCCCGTCGCCCAGTCGAGCAGTTCCACCGTGTGGACGATGGGAATGGCGGTGCCCGAGGCGATCTGGGTCATGCAGCCGATGTTGCCGGCGGCGATCACGTCGGGCCGGATGCGTTCGATGTTGGCGACCTTGCGGTCGCGGAGCTGCCGGGCGAGCCCGGGCTGGAGCATGTTGTAGGTACCGGCCGAGCCACAGCAGAGATGGCCTTCCGGAATGTCCTTCACGGTGAAGCCGGCCCGAGCCAGGAGCTGCTTGGGGTGGGTCGTGATCCGCTGGCCGTGCTGCAGCGAGCAGGCGGAATGGTAGGCGACGACCAGGTCGCTGTCGGCCGTGGCGGGCTCGAGGCCGATCGTCGCCATGAACTCGCTCACGTCCTTGGCGAGAGCGGAGATCCTGGCCGCCTTCTCGGCGTAAGCCCGGTCCTCGCGGAACATGTGGCCGTAATCCTTGATCGTGGTGCCGCAGCCCGAGGCGTTGATCACGATCGCGTCGAGGCCGCCCGTCCCGAGTTCGCGCGTCCAGACGTCGATGTTGTTGCGGGCGAAGGCGAGGCCCGACTTCTCGCGGCCCATGTGATGGGTGAGGGCACCGCAGCAGCCCATGCCTTTCGGGATCACGACCTCGACCCCGTGCCGGGTGAGGAGCCGCACCGTCGCCTCGTTGATCTCGGGCGCCAGCACCTGCTGGGCGCAGCCCGTCAGCAGCGCCACCCGTGCGCGCCGCTCGCCTTCGGCCGGGAAGACCTGCGGCCGGTTGATCGGCGAGGGGCCGGGCACGCTGTGCGGTGCGAGGGTCAGCATCGGGCGCAGCTTCTCCGGCAGGATACCCGCGAGCGGCCGGGCGAGCGCCGCACCGATCAGCGACAGGCGGAACAGGAAGGGGTAGGGGATCGTGTGCTCGATCAGCCAGCGCGCCAGCCGGTCCTGCCAGGGTCGCCGGAAATGCTGCTCGATATAGGCCCGGCCGTGGTCGACGAGATGGCCGTAATGCACGCCCGAAGGGCAGGTCGTCATGCACGAGAGGCAGGACAGGCAGCGGTCGATGTGCTTGACGACCTCCGGCGTCGGCTTCTGCCCGCTCTCGAGCATCTGCTTCATGAGGTAGATGCGGCCGCGCGGGCTGTCGAGCTCGTCGCCCAGGAGCACGTAGGTCGGGCAGGTCGCGGTGCAGAACCCGCAATGCACGCAGGTCCTGAGGATCTTCTCGCTCTCGCGGTTGTCCGGGTCCTCGAGCTGTTCGGCGGTGAAGTTGGTCTGCATGCCAGGCTCTCGCTCTCTCGAGCGGCTTATACAGGCATCCCGACGACCCTGTCCTCCTTTCTCGTCCGCATGCCCGCACCGCCCCCGAAGCGGGCCGGCGGCGCTGATCGCCTGCTGAATGGTTCATCCGGCAAGTTGCGGGGTATGGTGGTGGCCTCTCCTGGATGGGCCATGCGTGGCCCGCCGGTTTGCCTGCATGACCTGCCCGCCGAGGAGCGCTCGGCGGTGGAGGCGCTGGCCCGCTCGCGGCGGCCCCGGCGCGGCGGCTGGCGCGCGCCCGCGGCGGCTGGCGCGCCAGCCGGGGCGAGACACCGCCCGGCATCGCGGTGGAAGGTGCTGCGCTCGCGCGCCCTCGCGGGGCGCCGCTTCGAGACCTGGGAGGAGGTCGCCGAGGCCGTCGCGCAGGCGACCGAGCGCTGGAACGCGCACCGCCAGCCCGTCACCGGGGGACAGCGACGGCGCCATCGCCCGCACCGCCAGCCCGGCATCGCCCTCCTGCCCAAGGCCGCATGACTTGCCGGATGGAGCAGTAAGGACGTCTTAACCAACTCGTGATATGTCTCGCGCGGGATTTCCCCCCTGGTTCGGCAACTTCGCGGAGAGAGGCATGAAGGGGCGGGCTGGATGTCAAGGTGCGCTGCGGATCGGGGCGGCGCTGATCGTCTTCTGGCCTCTGGTCGGATCGGCGCAGCCAGCGAACTCCTGGCTCGAGCGGCTCGACACCAACGGCGACGGTGCCGTTGACCTGGGTGAGGTCCGGCATGCGCGCGGCGTCGTGTTCGATCGTCTGGACACGGATCACGACGGCTTTCTGTCCCGAGACGAGCTGGCTGCCGCCCGCAAACCGCGGCGCAATGCCACGGCACAGCCCGGCAGCCGGCTGCTCGTGCGCGCCGATGCCGACAAGGACGGCAGGATCTCGCGCGACGAGTTTCTGGCGCTGGCCGGCCAGACGATGAAGCGCCGCGACCGCAACGGCGACGGCCGGATCACCGCGGACGAGTTGCCGCCGCCGCGCCCGCGCCAGCCTTCTCGGCCGTGAGGTGGGCGCCGGCTTTCTTGTTGCGCTGCGAAAACGGCGCTAGCCTGAGCCCGGTCGAACTCCGTCGGCCGATGGCGGTGATCCCGCTGCGTGACGCCGGAGCGCCGAACAGGAACGACGGGTGGCAGTGTCGCCATGGCTACCAAGATCGTGCGGGACGATGCCGCGGCCGTGTTGCGGCCCGCCGGCGAAGCGCGGCTCGCCGAGGAGAAGGCTGCGACCGGGCCGGGCGAGGATGTCCGGACGCATCGCTTTCTTCCGCCGGCGCCCGCCACTGCAGCGCCACGGCCGCCCTTCGTCCAGAGCTTCGAGAACCTTGACCGTCTGCTGCACGCGTTCCAGGCGCGGCTCACCGCCGGCATCTCGCTGGCGGCCGTGGCGGGAGCGTGGGCGGACTGGTTCGCCCACTACGCCAACGCGCCGGGCAAGCAGCTCGGCCTCGCGCAGAAGGCCGCGTTCGACGGCTGGCGGCTCGCCGCTTACGCTCAGCGCCGGCTACTGGGCCTGGAGGTCGAGCCGCCGTTTGCGCCCCGGCCGGACGACCGGCGGTTCGCCCATCCGGGCTGGCGGAGCCTGCCATTCGATCTCGTGGCCCAGGCCTTCCTGGCCACGGAGAACTGGTGGGACGCCGCCACGACGGGCGTGCGCGGCGTCACGGCACAGCACGAGCGACAGGTCCGGTTCATGATCCGCCAGCGGCTCGACCGGCTGGCACCCTCGAACTTCCCCTTCACTAACCCCGAGGTCATCGAGCGCACGATCGCGGAAGGCGGTCGCAATCTCGTTCGCGGCTTCGGCTACTGGCTCGAGGACGCCGAGCGCTGGCTCACGGGCCGCAGACCGGTCGGAGTCGAGAAGTGGGTGGTCGGGCGCGACGTCGCGGTCACACCGGGCGAGGTCGTCTACCGCAACGAGCTCATGGAACTGATCCAGTACCGGCCGGCGACGCGGGAGGTCCATCCTGAGCCCGTGCTGATCGTCCCGGCCTGGATCATGAAGTACTACATCCTGGATCTCCGGCCGGAGAACTCGCTGATCCGTTACCTCGTCGAGCGCGGCCATACCGTGTTCGCGATCTCGTGGAAGAACCCGACCGAAGCCGACCGCGAGGTCGGGCTCGACGACTACCGCCATCAGGGGATCATGCACGCGATCCAGGCCGTGCAGGCGATCCGGCCGGGGCAGCGCGTCCATGCCTGCGGCTATTGCCTCGGCGGCACCATCCTCGCGATCGCCGCCGCCAAGATGGCGCGCGACGGCGACGACCGGCTGGCCTCGCTCACGCTGCTCGCGGCGCAGACCGACTTCACCGAGGCCGGCGAGCTCATGCTGTTCATCGACGAGAGCGAGCTCGCCTTCCTCGAGGACATGATGTGGGACCAGGGCTATCTGGACACGACCCAGATGGCCGGCGCCTTCATGCTGCTCCGCGCCAACGATCTCGTCTGGTCCCGGATCGTGCGGCAGTACCTTCTGGGCGATCGCGAGGAGATGAGCGATCTCATGGCCTGGAACGCCGATGCCACGCGCATGCCGGCGCGGATGCACAGCCAGTATCTGAAGGCGTTGTTCCTCGAGAACCGGCTGAGCCGCGGCCGCTACGCCATCGAGGGCCGGCCGGTGGCGCTCTCCGACATCCGCGTGCCGATCTTCGCGGTCGGGACCGAGAAGGATCACGTCGCACCCTGGCAGTCGGTCTACAAGATCCGCCTCCTGAGCGACACCGAGGTGACGTTCGTCCTGACGAGCGGCGGGCACAATGCCGGCATCGTCAGCGAGCCCGGCCATCCGGGACGGCATTTCCGCATGGCGCGCATCCCAGCCGACGCGCCCTATCTGGCCCCCGAGGACTGGGCCGTGACGACGCCGCCGCAGGAAGGCTCCTGGTGGCCGGCCTGGCAGGCCTGGCTCGCCGCGCACAGCGGACCGCCGACGGCGCCACCGCCGCTGGGAGCGCCCGAGAAGGGCTATCCCTGCCTGATGCCCGCACCGGGCAGCTATGTGCTGGAGCCCTGAGCGGCTTTCGTGAGCCGGGCCGGGGCTCAGGCCGTTCCTTCGCCTTCGATGGAGGAGCAGCGATGCCGGGCCGATCGGGATCACGGCCGGCGAGCGGGAACGCCCTGCCCGCGGGGCATCGCAGCCGGCTCAGGATCCGTGCGGGTGGCCGTGGGTCCGCCGATAGGCCTCCTGGAACGCGGCCTGCTTCTCGGGTCCGGCCTCGGTCTGGTGCTCGGCCTTCCACGTCTCGTAGGGCATGCCGTAGACGATCTCGCGCGCCTCGGCGTCGCTCATGGCGAGCCCGCGCTCCTCGGCCGCCGCCCGGTACCATTTCGCGAGGCAGTTGCGGCAGAAGCCGGCGAGGTTCATGAGATCGATGTTCTGCACGTCCGTGCGCTCGCGCAGATGCGCGAGCAGCCTGCGGAACGCGGCGGCCTCGAGCTCGGTCCGGATCTTCTCGTCGAGCGGGTCCATGGGCTTTGCCTCCTCGGGCTGGGACGGGTGGTCTTGCGATGCAGGGGCCGGGGCGATGTCTCAACGGCCGCGCAGGAACCGGAGCAGGTAGCCGATCGCCCAGATCGGCACGACGATCACGGCGCCCAGCAGCACGTACTTGATGCCCCACACGATCCAGGCCTGCACGTTGGCGATGGCCTCGTCGATGTTGCCGGTGATCCAGTGCAGTACGTCGCGCGGCTGCAGGTCGAACCAGGCCATGGCCATCCCGACCACGAGCGAGGCCAGGAGGATGCGCAAGATCGTCCCGAAGGTGATCGGGGGCAAGGGGCTCAGCTTCATCCCGTGCCTGCGGCGATCCGCCGAAAGAGCGCCGGTAACGCCGGGACGGACCGAACGTTGATGAGCGGTGGACGCATGGGGGCCTGAGGCTCCGGTACGGGCACGGGTTCGCGCGCGGATCACGTTTCATGCGTATAGTGCGATGCTCGGTGCTGGCAAGCATGCCGGGGCCGGATGCACGGCATGTCACCAGGAGGAATCCCTCATGGGCCTGACGAGCTTCATCGAGGAAGCCGGGCGTCGCCTCGGCATCGGCAGGGCCGAGGCGACGCAGCCCGAAGGCTCGCTCGTGCCGGAAGTGCCACCCGCACCGACGGCCCTCGGGCGGGAAGTAAGGGATCTCGGCCTCGACGTGAAGGATCTCAAGCTCGCCGTCGCGGGTGACAAGGTGAAGGTGAGAGGCCAGCCGGCCGATGCTGAAGGACCCGGACAAGATCCATCCGGGCCAGACGCTGTGCATCCCGCCCGAGCCGAAATAGCCGGGAACCCGCCCGTCGCGGAGCCGGATCGGCGGGAGGGTCCTCCGCCGTCCGGCTTCTCGCTCCTGCCCGATCACCGTTTGTCTTTTGCCGCCCGAGCGCCCACTATGCATGGAAACCGGCGCGGGATCGGACGATCGCTCCCGTGCCGCACGAACGACGAGGAACGGGCATGAGGCTGGGCGGCAGACGGTGCCTGATCTGCGATTGCGAGGGCACGATGCGGTTGGATGCGGCCGCTCTGGAGCGTGCCCTCGGCGGTGCCGCGCCATCGACCGTGCACCACCAGCTCTGCCGGGCGCAGATCGAAGCCGTTCGCGCCGCCGCGGCCGGCGGCGCGCCGCTCCTCATCGCCTGCACCCAGGAAGCGCCGCTCTTCGCCGAGACCCTGGGCCAGCTCGAGGCCGCGCCACCGGCCGGCTTCGTCAACATACGCGAGCGCGCCGGCTGGTCGGAGGAAGGGACCGAGGCCGCGCCCAAGATCGCGGCCCTGCTCGCCGAGGCCGCGATCGAGGTGCCGCCGGCACCGGCCCTGACGCTGAAGTCGGAAGGGCGCTGCCTCGTCGTCGGCATCGACGACACGGCGCTGCAGGCGGCCCGGCAGCTCGCCTCCCGGCTGGCGCCGACGCTCCTTCTCGTCGCCGATGCCGAGATCCTGCCGCCGCGAACGACGACGTTCCCGATCCTGCGCGGGCTCGTGCGCGGCGCCACCGGCCATCTCGGCGCCTTCAAGGTCGAGGTCACCGGCCTGGCGCCGGCGGTCGTGTCGTCGCGGCAGCACCTGCGGTTCGGCCCGGCCCAGGCGAAGGCCGAACTCGAGGCCGACCTGATCCTCGACCTCACCGGCGGCCGGTCCTGGTTCAGCGCCCACGCGAAGCGGGACGGCTATCTCCGTCCGGATCCACGCGATCCCGTCGCCGTGCAGAGGGCGCTGTTCGAGGCGGTCGAGCTCACGGGCGAGTTCGAGAAGCCGCGCTATGTCGCTTTCACGGCCGAGCTCTGCGCGCATTCCCGCTCGCGGCGCACGGGTTGCACCCGCTGTCTCGAGCAATGCCCGACCGGCGCCATCGCCCCGGCCGGCGACCATGTCCGGATCGACCCTTACGTCTGCGCCGGCTGCGGTGCCTGTGCCGGCGTGTGCCCGACCGGTGCCGCGGCCTACGCCGTGCCGTCCGCCAATATTCTGCTGGAGCGGCTGCGGGCGCTGCTTGGCACCTATCGCGACGCGGGTGGTGTGGCGCCCGTCCTTCTCGCCTGCGAAGAGCGCCACGGCGAGGCTCTGATCGACGCCATGGCCCGGCTCGGCCGTGGTCTGCCGGCGCGGGTGCTACCGTTCGCCGTCACCGAGATCGCCCAGCTCGGCTTCGAGACGCTGGCGGCGGCTTTCGCCTACGGCGCCGATCAGGTGGTCGTGCTCGCACCGCCGCACAAGCGGGCCGAGATCGGCGGCCTCGAGGCGACGCTCGGCCATATCCGGGCGATGCTGGACGGACTCGGCTACGGCGCCGAGCGCCTGCTCCTCCTGCTCGAGGACGATCCGGATACCGTCGAGGCGGCTCTCTGGACGCTGCCGCGTCTGGAGCCCGTTACGGCCGGCGACTTCCTGCCGATGGGCGGCAAGCGGACGCTGATGCGCCTCGCCCTCGACCAGCTGCACCGCACGGCACCGCAGCCGGCCGAGATCGTCCCGCTGCCGGCGGGAGCACCGTTCGGCGCGGTCGTGGTCGACGTCGCGGGCTGCACCTTGTGCCTGTCCTGTGTGGGGGCCTGCCCGACCGGTGCTCTCCTCGACGCTCCGGACAAGCCGATGCTGCGCTTCCTCGAGGAAGCGTGCGTGCAGTGCGGCTTGTGCCGCAGTACCTGCCCCGAAAAGGTGATCCGCCTCGAGCCGCGCCTCGCCTTCACGGCCGCAGCCCGCAGCTCGCGCACGATCAAGGAGGAAGAGCCGGCGCTCTGCATCCGCTGCGGCAAGCCGTTCGGGACCCGGAGCTCGATCGAGCGCATCGTCGAGAAGCTCGCCGGCCGGAGCTGGATGTTTCAGACCGAGGAGCAGATCGCCCGCATCCGCATGTGCGACGACTGCCGCGTGATCAGCCAGTTCGAGAACGCCCGGAACCCGCTCGCCTTCGGCAGCCGTCCGAAGCCGCGCACGAGCGAGGATTATCTGCGCGAGCGCGAGCAGCCGGCCGCGCCGCCGACACACGAGCCCGAGAGCGAGAGCACGGCCTGAACCTTCCGGTTCAGCAGTTGCCCTTCTTGGCCTGACCCGGCGGGCAGAAGCCGCCGCCGTTGCCGCCGACCTGGACCTTGACCGGAACGGGCTTCACCGCGACCGACGGCGGGCGCAACTCCGCCGCGCAGGCGGCGAGGAGCAGGAAAGCGGAAAGACAGGCCGTGACACGCATGGGACTTCTGCGCAGGTACGTGGGTCGCGCAGAGAATGCCAGAGTCCCGGTTAGCGAACCATGAAGCTTCGTGCCGCTGCGCGGATTTGCCGGCTGCCGGCCCGGTGCTCGAGCCTATTCGAGCTCGATGGCGCCCTCGATCACCACGTCGAGCCCGGCTTCCGGGATCGTCAGGCGCACCTCGGCCTTGAGCGCCTCGTTACCCTTGAGTCTGCCGCTCTCGAGCGCTGCCTTCACGGCGTTCTCGATCTCGCGCTGCGAGGTGACGCCCACCTTCTTCAGGAACTTGCGCAGGCTCATGTTGAGCACGTCGTCGTTCACGGTAACCTCTCATTCTGCATCAGGATGCTTCGGCAAGTGGGAGATTTACCAAGAGATTCTGCGGCTTCAAGCGCAGCCGATGCGTCGCGTCCCGGGCCATCGCCATATAGACGGACCGGCCGCGCATGTCCGCACGCACCGCGTCCTGGTCCCCGATCTCGAGGCGAAACAGCGACAGGACGCGCGCCCGATCCTCCTCGGGGAGATCCTCGCCGGCATAGAGAGCGTCGAGGATGGCGCTGGCTTCGGCGTCGAGGCCGAGATGCCAGCGCCAGCGCTCGTCGCACATGGACTGGAGCGGCTGGATGGCGACGGAAAGGCCGAGGAAGTGCCGCCCCCAGGCTTCGAGCACCCGGCACAGCGCGTCGAGGCCGGGGCGGGTGAAGCTCACGTCGAGGACCGTGTCGAACCGGTCGCTGCGCGCGAAGTAGCCTGCCGCATCGTCCGCGCGCAGCACGTCGAGCTCGACCCGACGCAGCCCGCTTCCTTCCTCCCTGCCGGCCGGAAGCCGGTTCGTGCTGCCGGAATCAACGGTGCGAGCACGGAGCTCGACCGTGTCGTGGTCGGCGAGCAGGACGGCGCCGTCGCGCATCGCGACGCTCTGGACGCGGAACAGGCACTCGGCCGCCCGCAAGGTGATGCCGTCGCGGCAGCCGTCGAGAATGCCGCGCAGGATCGCGTGCACGAGATGCCCGACGAAGAGGGCGGGGATGCCGCGATGGCCGCGCAGCACCAGCGCCAGATAGGCATCCTCGAGCGTGTCGTGGCGGAGGAGATGGTCGCGAAAGCGCGCGAACACCTCGTAATTGTCGCGCGCGTCCGGATCTCTCGGGCCGAGCAGTGTCGCGGGCGTGATCGGCCGGCGCGGATCGTCGAGAAGAGCCGCGTGCAGCGCCCGCTCGACGGCGCAGGATTCCTCGACCGGCGCGAGCTCCGGACGCAGCAGGTAGGCGCGCAGGTAATCGTCGCTCGCTCGGTGCCGGCCATCCTCGCGGCGTTCCAGGAGGTGCCAGCCCGAGCTGCGCCAGAAGTCCGGAGTCGGGAGTGCCGCCACGGCCCGTTTCATGCCTCACGTCGAGGGCTTACGGCGCTCTCTCGACGAACGGGTCGAGCCTGAGCCGCTCGCCGCCGATCAGAAAGGCGCCGTCCGCTGCGATACCTCTGATCTTGCCCGCGAGCTTCCGGCCGGCAAGGGCGATCTCGCCGGTCTCGCCGAGCTTGAAGCAGCGGGCGTTCCAGGAGGCCTGCACCGGTGTCAGGCCTTCGTCGAGCCAGCGGCCGGTCCAGAGCAGGAAGTGGCGGCAGACGCTCTCGACGAGCTGCGCCACCGTCACGTCGACCGCACCCTCCTCGTAGAGCGAGGTCCGCTCGGCGAGCCGGCCGGGATCGTCACCGAGCGGGCCCACGCCGATGGCGAGGCCCAGCACGAGCCAGGGCGGCAGCTCTCGGTGATCGGTCGTGGCCGCCATGGCGACACGCACCCGGCCGAGCAGGGCGCCATCGAGAAGGATGTCCGAAGGCCAGGCGAAGGCGATGGGCTTGCCGGGCGGGACCAGCGCGCCCAGCGCATCGCCCGTGGCCACCATGAGGACGTGGACCGCCTGCAGAGTGACGGCGGCCGGCGCTTCCGGCTCGAGCACCACGGCCATCTCCAGCCGGTCCGTGCGTTCCGTCCAGTAGACCGTGCCGTCGCCGACGCCGCGTGGTGCGGCGCGGGCGGCACGCTCGAAAGCGCCCACATCGCGGTCGACGGCGACGAGCTGGAAGGCGGGCGGCAGGACGGGCAGAGGCATCGGAACCTTGCAGCGGGAGCTTCAGATGGAGCGCCGCGACGGCTAGGCTCGCGCGGCAAGCGCCGAGGTACATAATGACCATCGAAAGCGATCTCTACCACCCCGGACATTACGACCGCAGCCGCCCGGTCCCGAGCTACTGGGAGGCGACGGGCGGGCCGCCGCCCGCTGGCGTCGGGTCGCTCACGGGCGACATCACTACCTCGATCGCGATCATCGGCGGCGGCTATACCGGCCTGTCCGCAGCCTACCATCTTGCCAGGGAGCACGGGATCGCTGCCGCCGTGCTCGAGGCCGGACCCATCGGCTGGGGCGCTTCCGGCCGCAACGGCGGCTTCTGCGGCCTCGGCGGCAGCAAGATGGGCTACCGGCTCATGGCACAGCGCTTCGGCACGGCCGAGACGCGGTGCTTCTTCGAGGCCCAGAAGGCGGGCGTGGCGCTGGTCCGGAGCCTCGCCGCCGAGGAGGGGATCGACATCGAGCCTGCGGGCGAGGGCGAGCACTATCTCGCGCACAAGCCGAGCCGCTGGCACGTGCTCGAGAACTACGCCGGCACGGTGCAGCGCCTGTTCGGCGAGCGCTGGGCGCTCTGGCGCAAGCCCGAGCTCGAGGAGCGGCTCCTGCGCTCGCCCGAAGCGCACGGCTGCCTCTTCATCCCGCACTATCTGGGCCTGCATCCCTTGCGCTACGTGCGCGGGCTCGCGGCCGCCGCCGTCCGACGCGGCGCATCGGTCTTCGAGCGCACGCCGGTCACGGCCTGGCAGCGGACGGACGGTCGGCACCGCCTGGTGACACCTCACGGAACCGTGACCGCCGAGCGCGTGCTCGTCGCCACGAACGGCTACACGCCCGAAGGCCTCGATCCCGCCCTGCACGGGCGGCTCCTCCCGGCACTCTCGAGCATCGTCGTCACCCGCCCGCTGAGCCCGGACGAGCAGGCGGCGCAGGGCTGGGTTCGGCCGGCGCTGGTCGCCGACACGCGCAACCTCCTGTTCTACATCCGCCTCTTGCGCGATGGCCGCCTCCTGTTCGGCGCTCGCGGCGGCACCGACGCATCGCCCGCCGCCTTCGCGCGGCGCCGTGCCTGGATGGAGCGCCGGCTCGGCGAGAAGTTCCCGGCCTGGCGCGGAGTCGGGATCGATTATGCCTGGTGGGGTCTCGTCTGCCTCGCGAGGGATCTCCTCCCGCATCTCGGCTGGCTCGACGACGGCCGGAGCACGCTCGCCGCGCTCGCCTATCACGGCAGCGGCGTTTCCTTCGCCACCATGTTCGGCCGCGCCGCCGCCGCCCGCCTCGCCGGCCGCGAGCCCGACCCGCCGCTGCCGGACTTCGTGCTCGCACCACCGCCGCGTTTTCCGGTGCCCGGCCTGCGCCTGACCGCGCTGCGCGCGGCCTACGCCGCTTACGGCTTCAAGGACGAATGGCTCTGACGTCGGCGCCCGCCCGCCTCATACCGAACCCGGATGATCCGCGTCTGCTTGCGCCCGTTCCAGGTAGCCGACCGGCAGAGGCAGCCGGGAAGGTGGTGCAGGCTTCGGCCGGGCGGGTATCAAAGGCGCTTCGCCATGAGCTGCCAGTCCGTCGCCGCGAAACCGCGCCGGTCGTAGACGGTTCGCGCCGGGACGTTCTCGGGATCGACGACGAGGAAGAGCGCCTTGAGGCCGAGCGCCCGCGCCTCTTCCTCGAGCCGCGTCATCACCGCCGACCCGATGCCGCGGCCGCGCGCCGCCGGGACGAGATAGAGCTCGTCCACGAACGCATCGGGGCCGCCATACTCGATCCCGAAGCCGAGGCCCAGCACCGCGTAGCCGACGACCGGCCCCGCGCCGTCGCGGATCAGCCAGGCGCGCGCCAAGGGGTGGCCCCGTGCTATCATGGCGACGGCGGCAGCGCCGCGCTCGTCCAAGGGTGCGCCGCTCGTGGCGTGAAAGGCGCGGGCAAGCTCGAGGAGCACCGTCTCCTCGGCCGGCCCCACGGGCACGAGCTCGACGTCGGTCATGCGCGTCACCTCTGCTCTCGGCACGCGGCGGAGCTTTCGCCGAGGAAGGCAGCGGGCGTCAACCGTCGGGCTGGAAGGTGCGGCGTCGCTGCGCTCAGACCGCAGGATCGACCGCCCTCGGCTCGAGAGGCTCCCAATCCTCGCCGGCGGCGAGCACGCAGGCGAGGCCGTTGGGCATGAGGCTGACGATCGTCCAGGTCCTGCTCCTCGCCGACGCGAACACCTGCAGCAGGTTGCCGTTGGTCTGCAGACCGAGCGAGACCGGCGTCTCCTCGTACTTCGCCCCGAGCTCACGGGCGATCTCGCGGTAATCGTGGCAGAGAGACGGTGTTCCCGGCGCTGCCGTTTGCGCCTCCGCTCCGGCCGCGAACAGGAGCGTGCCGATCGTGGCAGCAGCGAAGCCGAGCTCGTGCATGGCGTTCAGCCTTCCGTTCGACCGCGGCCGTGATCGGCCGGCGGACCGCATCAGGAAAGCACGGCGGCCTTACGATCGCGTTAACGCCGGACGGCCTCCCGCTGGCGCGCCCGGCAGCCCCCGCCTAAGCTTCCTGGCGATCCGCCACCGACGAGGTGCGTGCCCGCCATGACCACGACCGATCCTGCTCTCCTCTCCGCCGCCGAACTGCTCCGCCTCTACCGTCGCAAGGCGCTCTCGCCGGTGGAGACGGCGGAAGCCTGTCTCGCGCGGGTCCGGCGCTGGAACGGGTCGATGGGAGCCTTCACCTTCGTGGACGAGGAGGGAGCGCTCGCCGCCGCGCGCGCCTCCGCGGCGCGCTGGCAGCGGGGCGAGCCGTGCGGCCCGCTCGACGGCGTGCCGACGACGGTCAAGGATCTCGTCCTGGTCAAGGGCTGGACGGCCCGGCGCGGCAGCCACAGCACCGAGGGCCAGCCGCCGGCCGCCGAGGACGCGCCGGCGACCGCCCGTTTACGCGAGGCCGGGGCCGTGCTCCTGGGCAGCACCACGACCCCGGAGTTCGGCTGGAAGGCCGTGACCGACAACCCTCTGGGCGAAATCGCGCGCAATCCCTGGAACCCGGCGCTGACACCGGGCGGATCGAGCGGTGGGGCGGCGGTCGCGGCGGCGCTCGGCATGGGAGCCCTTCATCTCGGTACGGACGGCGGCGGCTCGATTCGCATCCCTGCGGGCCTCACCGGCATCGTCGGCCTGAAGCCGACTTTCGGCCGCGTGCCGGCCTGGCCGCTGTCACCCTTCGGCACGGTGGCGCATCTGGGGCCCATGACGCGCACGGTCGAGGACGCGGCCCTCATGCTCACCACGATCAGCCGGCCCGATCGGCGCGACTGGCACGCGCTCCCGCCCGAGCCGCGCGATTACAGGATCGGACTCGAGGGCGGCCTCGCCGGCCTGCGGGTGGCGGCGAGCGCTGCGCTCGGCTTCGTGAGCGTCGATCCCGAGGTTCTGCGCGTCTTCCGGAGTGCGGTCGCGACCCTGGCCGATCTCGGCGCCGAGGTCGAGGAGACCGATCCGCCGGTGGGCGATCCGCAGGAGCTCTTCGCCCGCACTTGGTTTCCGGCCGCCACCCGCCTGGTCGAGAAGCTGCCGGCCGAGGCGCGGGCGCGGATGGATCCGGGCCTCCTCGCGATCGCGACGGAAGGGGCATGCTACGGCCGGGCCGAGCTGCAGGATGCGGCCCTCGAGCGGGGCGAGCTCGGGGTGCGCCTGCAGCTCTTCTTTGCAGCGTACGATCTGCTCGTGACCCCGGCCGTGGCCGTGCCGGCGTTTCCCGTCCTCCGCACGCAGCCGGGCCCGCAGGCCGATCCGCGCTGGACCGCCTGGGCCGGCCTCAGCTATCCCTTCAACCTGACGCAGCAGCCCGCGATCAGCGTGCCTGCCGGCTTCACCGAAGACGGCCTGCCGGTAGGGCTGCAGATCGTGGCGGCGAAATATGCCGATGCGCTGGTCCTGCGCGCCGCGCGCGCCTTCGCGGCCGCGTGCCCGCAGCCCGTGGCGGACACGCCGCGGTCACCCTCCGCGCAAGAGCCTGCTGCCCCGGTTTGACTTGGGCGTGCCCCCATGCTTCGCTGATCCGCAGCCGCGCACCGGAAAATCGGGGCGCCATGAACGGTTTTCGGGAGGTACTCGAATGCGATTCGTCGCGAAGACGGCCATGCTCGCGGCCGCGTCGCTGCTGGCGCTCGGCGCCGCGGCCGAGGCCAAGACGCTCGTATTCTGCTCCGAGGGCAGCCCCGAGGGCTTCAACCCGCAGCTCTTCACTGCCGGCACCACCTTCGATGCCAGCTCGCGCCCGATCTACAACCGCCTCGTCGAGTTCGAGCGCGGCTCGACGACGATCAAGCCGGGCCTCGCCGAGAGCTGGACCGTGTCGGACGACGGGATGACCTACACCTTCAAGCTGCGCCAGGGGGTGAAGTGGCACAGCACGAAGGCGTTCAAGCCCACGCGCGCGTTCAACGCCGACGACGTGGTCTTCTCGATCGAGCGGCAGCGCGACAAGAATCACCCCTACCACAACGTCTCGGGCGGCACCTACGAGTACTTCGACAGCATGAGCATGGGCGAGCTCATCAAGGCGGTGGAGAAGGTGGACGACCACACCGTACGCCTCGTCCTCAACCGGCCCGAAGCGCCCATGCTCGCCGACCTCGCCATGGACTTCGCCTCGATCATGTCGGCCGAGTACGCCGATGCGATGATGAAGGCGGGCACGCCCGAGAAGCTCGATCTCGAGCCCGTGGGCACGGGGCCATTCCAGCTCGTCGCCTACCAGAAGGACGCGGTGATCCGCTACAAAGCCAATCCCGACTACTGGGAAGGCAAGGCCGCGATCGACAATCTCGTGTTCGCGATCACGCCCGACCCCTCGGTCCGCTGGCAGAAGCTCAAGGCCGGCGAGTGTCACGTCATGCCCTACCCGAACCCTGCCGACATCCCGGCGATGAAGCAGGACCCGAACGTCAACGTGATGCAGCAGGAGGGGCTCAACGTCGGCTATCTCGCCTTCAACACCGAGAAGAAGCCGTTCGACGACAAGCGCGTGCGCCAGGCGCTCAACATGGCGATCAACAAGCAGGCGATCATCGACGCCGTGTTCCAGGGGGCGGGCAAGGTCGCGAAGAACCCGATCCCGCCCACGATCTGGTCCTACAACGACGCGGTGAAGGACTACCCCTACGATCCGAACCAGGCGAAGAAGCTCCTGCAGGAGGCGGGGGTGAGCGGGCTCAAGACCAATATCTGGGCGATGCCCGTGAGCCGTCCCTACAACCCGAACGCGCGGCGCATGGCCGAGCTGATCCAGGCCGACTGGCGCGCGGTCGGGGTCGAGGCCGAGATCGTGAGCTACGAGTGGGGCGAGTATCTCAAGCGCTCCAGCGCCGGCGAGCACCAGACCGTGCTTTTGGGCTGGACCGGCGACAACGGCGACCCCGACAATTTCCTGGGAACGCTCCTGGGCTGCGACGGAGCGCACGGCGGCGCCAACCGGGCGCGCTGGTGCTACCAGCCGTTCGACGACCTGATCCAGAAGGCGAAGCGCGTGTCCGACATGGCCGAGCGCACGAAGCTCTACGAGCAGGCGCAGGTCGTGTTCAAGGAGGAGGCGCCCTGGGTCACGATCGCCCACTCGGTGGTCTACGAGCCCGTGCGCAAGGAGGTCGAGGGCTACAAGGTCTCGCCCTTGGGCGTGCACGTGTTCTACGGCGTGGACATCAAGGGCTGAGCCGAGCGCGAGCCTCGGAACGCGCGTGAACTGCCGCGTTCCGAGGCTCGCTTTACTGCTCCATCCGGCAAGTCATGCGGCCTTGGGCAGGAGGGCGATGCCGGGTTGGCGGTGCGGGCGATGGCGCCGTCGCTGTCCCCCGGTGACGGGCTGGCGGTGCGCGTTCCAGTGCTCGGTCGCCTGCGCGACGGCCTCGGCGACCTCCTCCCAGGTCTCGAAGCGGCGTCCCGCGAGGGCGCGCGAGCGCAGCACCTTCCACCGCGATGCCGGGCGGTGTCTCGCCCCGGCTGGCGCGCCAGCCGCCGCGGGCGCGCGCCAGCCGCCGCGCCGGGGCCGCCGCGAGCGGGCCAGCGCCTCCACCGCCGAGCGCTCCTCGGCGGGCAGGTCACGCAGGCAAACCGGCGGGCCACGCATGGCCCATCCAGGAGAGGCCACCACCATACCCCGCAACTTGCCGGATGAACCATTCAGCAGCGCTGCGGAACCGGTGTATCGATGCGCTGGCCGATGCGGGACGGAATCAGCACTTCCCGCACACGGGGTTCCTCTGCGGTTCGTCCAGCTCGTCACCTTCCTGCGGCGGCGCGTCCGTGCCGCAGCTGCGCAGGAGAGCAAGAGCATCCGTCATATTCGCGCGGGCGGCGCGCTCGCGGAAATAGTCGGCCGTCCGCAAGGCCGATAGCTTCTCGGCGACGGCGACGTTGATGAACTGTTTCAGCGTCGTCCCCTCCTTCTTGGCGACACGTTCGGCTTCGGCCTCGAGATAGGACTGCAGCCGTAGAGCGTAGTTCGCTTGGGTCATGTCACACCCCCTCTCCATGCGCGCCACGCGGGGCCCGGCTGCTCGACCCGCACGCCCAGCCGTTCGCTGCCGGCGAAGCCACGCAGGCTGGACGTCAGGAGCCGATCGGCGCGGCCTTTCATGATTCGCTCGCGAAAGCGCCCGCGTCCTTGAGCGCCGGATAGAGCGCCCGGTAGCGGGCGTGGAGTGCTCGATAGCGTTCGGCCAGATCGACCTCGGCCCGGCGCGGCGCCGGTGCCGGCGGCACCGCCGCGCGCACGGCGCTCGCGAGATCCCGGTGCAGGCCGGCTCCCACCTGGGCGAGGATCGCGGCACCGAGCGCCGGCCCCTCGGCGGCGGTTCCCACCGTGAGCGGCGCGCGAAGCTGGG
Source organism: Benzoatithermus flavus (assembly GCF_037908215.1). NCBI lineage: Bacteria > Pseudomonadati > Pseudomonadota > Alphaproteobacteria > Geminicoccales > Geminicoccaceae > Benzoatithermus > Benzoatithermus flavus. Next base: position 239,547 of record NZ_JBBLZC010000003.1, read on the forward strand.
CGGCCAGGATCGCGCGCCAGAGCTCGGCCTTGGCACCGCCGCCCGTCAGCATGATACCGGGCGGCTCGATCCCGAGCGCGCGCATCCGCTCGAGGCAGTCGGCGAAGGCGAAGCCCACGCCCTCGATCAAGGCACGGACGAGATGGCCGCGATGGTGGGCGAGGCTCAGGCCCACCCAGGCGCCGCGCGCGTGCGGATCCATGTGCGGCGAGCGCTCGCCGGCGAGGTAGGGCAGGAACAGGAGCCCTTCCGCACCGGGCGGCACGGCTTCGGCCGTTCCCAGCAGCACCGCGAACGGGTCGAGCCCGTTCCTGGCCAGAAGATCGGCCTCGCCGGGCACGATCCGCTCCTTGAACCATTGCAGGGCGCCGCCGGCCGAGAGGATGACGCCCATGAGATGATAGCCGCCCGGCACGGCGTCGCAGAAGGCGTTGAGGGATCCTTCCGGGTCGATCCGCGGCGTCATGCTGTGGACGAACAGCGTGCCCGAGGTGCCGAGCGAGCAGACGCCGTGCCCTTCCTCGATCAGGCCCGCGCCGATGGCGGCGCAGGCATTGTCGCCGCCTCCGGCCACTACCGGTGTTCCCGCCGGCAGGCCGGTGAGCGCGGCCGCCTCCTCGCTCACCCCGCCGGTCGGCTCCGGGCTCTCGAGCACCTCGGGCAGCAGCTCGCGCCGGATGTCGAGGACGGTCAGCATCTCCTCGCTCCAGCGGCGCTGCCGGAGATCGAGCAGCAGCGTGCCCGAAGCGTCGGCCGCATCGGTGGCGTAGCCACCGGTCAGGCGCACGCGGACGAAGTCCTTGGGCAAGAGCAGCTTCGCGACGCGCGCGGCGGCCTCGGGCTCGTGCGCGCGCAGCCACAGGAGCTTCGGCGCCTGCATGCCGGTGCTGGCCCGGTTTCCCGTGATCTCGATCACCCGCTCGCGGCCGACCCGGCGCTCGATCTCGGCGCAGGCCGCGTGGGTACGGGCATCGTTCCAGAGCAACGCCGGGCGGATCGGCCGGTCGGCTTCGTCGAGGAACACCGAGCCGTGCATCTGGCCGGAAAGGCCGATACCCGTGATCCGGTGCGTGGAGCCGGCTGCCTCGACGAGGCGGCGCAGAACCACGACGGCCGCCTGCCACCAGTCCTCCGGGTCCTGCTCGGTCCAGCCGGGGCGCGGGGTGAGGAGCGGATAGGCGGCATCGGCGCGCGCCAGCACCTTCCCGCCGACGGAAAGCAGCACGCCCTTGGCACCGCTCGTGCCGATGTCGATCCCTATCGTCGCGGGCTCTTCTTTCATGGCTCGAGGTCGTCTCCTGGTTCGGTCTCGCCTGCGCGACTTTACGCCGATCCGGCCGTCCTCTATAGCATGCGTCCGCCTCGCGGCGTTCCGGCGCCGCTTGCCGTCCGTCCTTTCGATCACGAGGCTTCGAGCTCCCGTGTCTTCCGCCGATCCTGCGCGCAACGGCTTCGTCCACCTCGCCCTGCCCAAGGGGCGCATGGAGGAGGGGGTGATGCGCCTCCTCGGCGATGCCGGCATCCGCCTGACCTTCGACCGGCGCGGCTACCGGCCGACCATCTCGCTCGACGGCTTCGAGACCAAGATCCTGAAGCCGCAGAACATCGTCGAGATGCTGCACATGGGCTCGCGCGACCTCGGCTTCGCCGGTGCGGATTGGGTGGCGGAGAAGGGGGTCGATCTCGTCGAGCTGGTCGACACCGGCCTCGACCCCGTGCGGATCGTGGCCGCGGCCGGTCCCGAGTTCCTGGACGGCGGCAGGCCCAGGCACGCGGGCTTCCTGGTCGCGACCGAGTACGAGCGCATCACCCGCTCCTGGCTCGAGCAGCGTGGTTACGACGGCAGGGTCGTGCGCTCCTATGGCGCCACCGAGGTGTTCCCGCCCGAGGACGCCGACTGCATCGTCGACAACACGGCGACCGGCGCCACGCTCAAGGCCAACGGCCTTCTGATCTTCGACGAGCTGATGCGCTCCTCGACCCGGCTCTTCGCCTGTCCGCGCTCTCTGGACGACCCGGAGAAGCGGGCACGGATCGAGCATTTCGTGCTGCTCGTGCGCTCGGTCCTCGATGCGAGAAAGCGGGTCATGCTCGAGGTCAACGTGCCGGGCGACCGGCTCGAAGCCGTGGTCGCGATCCTGCCCTGCATGCGGGAGCCGACGATAGCACCCTTGCACCACGATGCCGGCTTCGCGGTGAAGGCCGCCGTGCCCAGGACCGACCTGCCCGAGCTGATCCGCGCCATCAAGGAGCGGGGCGGCACCGACATTGTCGTCTCCGGCATAGCGCAGATCGTGCCATGAGCGAGATCATCCCCATGCCGCGCACCGCCCGGATCGAGCGCCGCACCGGCGAGACCGACGTGCGGGTCGAGCTCGTCCTCGACGGCGACGGTCAGTCGGACGTCGAGACCGGGATCGGCTTCCTCGACCACATGCTGACCGCGCTCGCCAGGCACGGGCGCTTCGACCTCCAGCTCAACTGCGAGGGCGATCTCGAGGTCGACGACCACCACACGGCCGAGGACTGCGCCCTGGCCCTAGGTGCCGCGTTCGATCGGGCGCTGGGCGAGCGCCGCGGCATCCGCCGCTTCGGCCATGCCTACGCCCCGCTCGACGAGGCGCTCGCGCGCGTCGTGGTCGACTTCTCCGGCCGCCCTTCGGCGCACGTCGACATCGGCTTTCGCCGCGAACGGATCGGCGAGATCGCGACCGAGAATCTGACCCATTTCTTCGTCTCGCTCGCCACGACCGCCCGCATGACGCTGCACGTCGACGTGCTCAAGGGCGAGAACGATCATCACCGCGCCGAGGCCGCATTCAAGGCCCTGGCCCTCGCGCTGCGTCAGGCGGTATCCTCGGACGGCTCGGGCGAGGTGCCGAGCACCAAGGGCGTGCTCTAGAAGATGGCCAAGCGACGCGCGGAGAGCGACCTGCCGCGAACCGTGGAGGAGTTCGACCGCTGGTATGCGCAGCGGCCGGAACGCTGGGAGTTCATCGCCGGCGTGCCGGTGATGATGGTGCCGGGGGCGAACAACCGCACCATCATCAAGGGCAACGTGTTTCGGCCCCTTGCCAGCAGGCTTGCCGGCAAGCCTTGCCGGCCGCTCGGCGACGGCCCTGAGGTGAAGAGCCATCAGCTCTCTGCGATTCCTGTGGTCGTGACCTGCAGCCCCGTGGAAGGCCGTGCCGGCCACATTACCGATCCGGCGGTCATCGTCGAGATGCTCTCGCCTTCGTCGGAGCGGGACGACACCGGCCGCAAGTGGCAGGGCTATTGCCTGATTCCTTCGCTCCGCCATTACCTCGCCGTGGCGCAGGACAAGCGGTTCGTCACGGTGCACACCCGCACCGGCCCCGACTCGTTCGAGGAGCGGTTCTATCTGGGCGGCACCATCGACCTGCCCGCGATCGGTGCCCAGCTCTCGCTCGACGAGATCTACGAGGGCGTCACCTTCGAGGCCGAGCCCGCCGATGACTGAAGTCGTGATCGTCCCGACCGGCACGGCGAACATCGCCTCGGTCATGGCCGCGTTCCGGCGGCTGGGCGCTAGCCCGCGCGTGAGCGAGGCGGCGGGCGACGTGCTCGCGGCGAGCCACGTCATGCTGCCCGGTGTCGGCGCTTTCGGCGCCTCCATGGCGCGCCTCGTCCAGCACGGGCTCGACCGGGTGCTCAAGGAGCGGATCGCTGCCGACCGGCCGACGATCGCCATCTGTGTCGGCCACCAGCTCCTGTTCGAGCGCAGCGAGGAGAGCCCCGGTGTTCCGGGGCTCGGCGTCGTGCCGGGCGAGGTCGGACGCTTCCCGGCCGATGTCCGGGTGCCGCAGTTCGGCTGGAATCACGTCCGGGCGGGCGAGGACAGCCGGCTGCTCGAGGACGGCTACGCCTACTTCGCCAACAGCTACCGCGCCACGGAAGCGCCGGGCTGGACGATCGCCACGGCGACGCACGGCGGCCCCTTCGTCGCCGCCATGGAGCGCGGCAACGTGATCGGCTGCCAGTTCCATCCCGAGCTGTCGGGCGCTTATGGTGCGGCCCTTCTGTCGCGCTTCCTGGAGCTCGCCTGATGCTCACCTCGCGCATCATTCCCTGCCTCGACGTGAGCCACGGCCGCGTCGTGAAGGGGGTCAGGTTCCAAGGCCTGCGCGATGCCGGCGATCCCGCCGAGCGCGCCAGGCTCTACGAGGACACGGGGGCGGACGAGATCGTCATCCTCGACGTCTCGGCGACACCCGAGGGCCGCGGCCACCAGCACGAGACCGTGCGCCGTGTGCGCGAGGTGCTCTCGATCCCGCTCACCGTGGGCGGCGGCGTGCGCACGGTCGAGGATGCCTGGCACCTGCTCGAGGCCGGGGCCGACAAGGTCTCGGTCAACACGGCAGCGGTGGAGCGGCCGGAGCTCCTGACCGAGATAGCGGACCGCTTCGGCCGGCAGTGCTGTGTGATCGCCATCGATGCCGCATTCCGCGACGGACGGTTCGAGGTGCTGGTCAATGGTGGGCGCAAGGGCACCGGGATCGATGCGGTCCAGTGGGCGCAAGAGGCCGAGCGGCGCGGGGCGGGAGAGATCCTCCTGACCTCCTGGGACAAGGACGGTACCCGCTCCGGCTACGATCTCGCGCTCACGCGCGCCGTGGCCGAGGCCGTGCACGTGCCGGTGATCGCGTCCGGCGGTGCCAACTCGGCCGAGCACATCCGGGAAGCCTTCGCTGCCGGAGCCGACGCCGTGCTCGCGGCCTCGATCTTCCACGACGGCGACACCACGCCGAACGACGTCAAGCTCTACCTGCAAGAGCACGGAATCCGGGTGCGGCCTTGATCATCCCCAGCATCGACCTCCAGGGCGGCCAGACCGTCCAGCTCGTGGGCGGCGAGAAGAAGGCGATCGACGCGGGCGACCCCGTACCGATCGCCGAGCGCTTCTCCATCGCGGGCGAGATCGCGGTGATCGATCTCGACGCCGCCATGCGCACAGGCTCCAACGCGCACCTGATCGAGGGTCTGCTGCCGCGCTTCGCCTGCCGGGTAGGCGGCGGCATCCGCGACGTCGCGACCGCGATCCGCTGGCTCGACCAGGGGGCGCGCAAGGTCATCCTCGGCACGGCCGCGACGCCCGAGATCCTCTCCCGACTCCCGCGCGAGCGGGTGATCGCCGCCCTCGACGCGAAGCACGGCGAGGTCGTGGTCGAGGGCTGGAAGCAGGGGACGGGCAGGAGCATCCTTGAGCGCATCGCGGAGCTGAAGCCCTATGTGGGCGGCTTTCTCGTCACCTTCGTCGAGCTCGAGGGCCGGATGGGCGGCACCAATCTCGAGCTCGCGAAGGCGGTCGTGGATGCTGCCGGCAAGGATTGTCGGGTCACGATCGCGGGCGGGGTGACGACGGCCGAGGAGATCAGAGCGCTCGATGCGATCGGGGCGGACGCCCAGGTCGGCATGGCGCTCTATACCGGCAAACTCGATCTCGCCGACGCCATCATGGCGCCGCTTACGACCGACCGCCCGGACGGGCTCTATCCCACGGTCGTGGTCGACGAGCGCGGCATTGCACTGGGCCTCGTCTATTCCTCGCAGGATTCCATCCGCGAGTCGGTGCGGCGGCGGATGGGGATCTACCAGTCGCGCTCGCGGGGCCTTTGGGTCAAGGGCGAGACCAGTGGTGCTACCCAGGAGCTCTTGCGCATCGATCTCGATTGCGACCGCGACAGCCCCCGCTTCGTCGTGCGGCAGAAGGAGCCCGGCTTCTGCCACGAGGACACCATGACCTGCTGGGGCGAGGATGCGGGCCTCGGCCGGCTCTACCGCACGCTGCGGCAGCGGCGCGAGCAGGCGCCGCCGGGCAGCTACACGGCGAAGCTGTTCGCCGACCCCGATCTCCTCGCCGCCAAGCTCCGCGAGGAGGCGCAGGAGTTGACGGAGGCGACGGAACGCGAGCACGTGGTCTGGGAGGCCGCCGACGTGCTCTACTTCACGCTGGCGCGGCTGGCGAAGGAAGGGATCGACCTGGCCGAGGTCGAAGCGCATCTCGACCGGCGCGCGCTCAAGGTGACGCGTCGGGGATGAGCCCGCGGCGCTGGACCCGCTACGTCTCGCCGATCCTGCTCGAGCGGCGGGTGCTGCTGGCGCTCCTGTTCATCGCCGGCAGCATCTGGGGCTTTCTCGCTCTCGGTGAGGAGGTGAGCGAAGGCGAGCAGCTCAGCTTCGATCGCGCCATCCTGCTGGCGTTCCGCAACCCGGCCGACCCGAACGATCCCTTGGGGCCGCCTTGGTTCGAATCGGCGGCGCGCGACGTCACCGCACTCGGCGGCACCGTGGTCCTCACCCTGATGACCGCAGGTGTTGTGGGCTACCTCGTCCTCGCCGGCAAGCGCAGCGCAGCACTGTTCGTCGTCGCGTCGATCGCGGGTGCGATGATCCTGAGCTTCGCGATCAAGGCCGGCTTCGAGCGGCCGCGGCCCGATCTCGTGCCGCACGGCGTTCCGGTCTACACGGCGAGCTTTCCGAGCGGCCATGCGACCGGCGCGGCCGCCACCTATCTGACCTTGGGAGCGCTCCTCGCCCGTTTCGAGGCGCGGCGCTGGACCAAGATCTACCTCCTGAGCGTCGCCGTCACGCTCACCGTGCTGATCGGTCTGTCCCGGATCTATCTCGGCGTGCACTGGCCCTCGGACGTGCTCGCCGGCTGGACGCTCGGCTCGAGCTGGGCGCTGTTCTGCTGGGTGATCGCCCGCTGGCTGCAGCGGCGCGGCAAGGTCGAGGGCGGGGCCAACGGCTCTTGAGCGGCGAGCGCGCCGACACGCTGTCGGCGCGCGCGGAGGGCACGACGGTCGGGACGGCTCAGAACTTGTAGCCGAGGCCGATGCCGAAGATCCAGGGATTGACGTCGACATCCGCCTTGATGGCGTTGTTGACCTCGACGTCCGACTGTATGTGGATGTACTTGACGTCGAGGTTCAGCCACCAATTGCTGGCGAGATGAACGTCGGTGCCGGCCTGGAGCGCCCAGCCCAGGCTGTTGTCGTACTCGATCTTGTCGATGTCCTTGCCCACGTCGGCATTGTAGAAGATCGTGTAGTTGATGCCCGCGCCGAAATAGGGACTGATGATCGAGTCCGGCGCCACGTGCCATTGCAGCAGCAGCGTCGGCGGCAGGTGGTTGACCTTGCCGAGATCGAGGTCGCCGACGGCCGTGTTCTTCGCCCGCACGTCGTGCCGGGCCGTGGCGGCGATGAGCTCGAGGGCCAAGTTGTCGGTCAGGAAGTAGCTGAAATCGGCCTCGGGCACGAACTCGTTCGAGATGTCCGTGTCGCCGCCGATCACGTCGATCTTGGCCCGATCCGTGGGCACGATTCCGATGCCCCGCAACCGGATCATGAAGTCGCCGGCTTTCTTGCCGTTCTCCACCTTCTCACTCGGCTCACCGGCCCGAGCCTGGCTCGTGTCGAGCCCGAAGACCGCCAGAACCGCCAGCGACGCCACTGTCGCCAATCTGTTCCACCGCATAGGCAACTCCCGCACGTTTCCTTCTTCGGCCGTGCCGCCGGAAGCCACCATCCGCGCGAGTAGCTAGCAGGGATAGCCGCCTTCAGGGCGTGAACGTGCGGGAATGCCGCAGGGCCGTGGCTATGCTGCCAGGATGTCCGGATCGAGCGTTCCGACCCCGGCGACCACGGCCTGCTCCAGGGCCAAGGCCGGCGGCAGGAGGTGCTGGACGTAAAATCGCGCCAGAACGGGCCAGTCCTTGCCGGCCGCATCCGTCGTGGCCGCTGCTGCGGCACCGCGGGCGAGGAGGAAGCCGCCGAGCGTGGCGGAGAACAGATGCAGGTAAGGTGTGGCGCCGGCAGCACGGTCCTCGTCGCTGGAGGCCTGGAGATGGCGGGTGGCACGCTCCACCGCCTCGAGCGCCGGTCGCAGTGCCGGGACGAGCTCGGCCGGCAGCGAGGGAAGCTCGGTGCCGAGCTCCTCGAGCAGCCGCCAGGGCAGCTCGCCGCCGGCGAGGCTCAGCTTGCGGCCGGCGAGGTCGAGCGCCTGGATGCCGTTGGTGCCCTCGTAGATCGAGAGGATCTTGGCGTCGCGGTAATATTGGGCGACGCCGGTCTCCTCGATGAAGCCCATGCCGCCGTGGACCTGCACCGCCGTGGAGGCGATCTCCTGGGCGAGGTCGGTGCACCAGGCCTTGACCATGGGTGTGAGCAGGGCCACGCGGTCGGCGGCGAGGCTGCGGGCGGTGGCATCGGGAGCCCGGTAGCTGCGGTCGACGAAGCCCGCCGTCCAGTAACACAAGGCCCGCATCGCAGCGATCCGGGCGCGCATGGTGAAAAGCATCCGGCGGACGTCGGGATAGGCTATGATCGCGGCCGGGCGGCCCTGATGCCTGCCCTGGACCCGCTGCTGCGCGTAAGCCAGGGCTTCTTGGTAGGCGCGCTCGGCGAGGCCCAGGCCTTCGTTGCCGACGGCGAGGCGCGCATTGTTCATCATCGTGAACATGCAGCGCATGCCCTCGTTCTCCTGGCCGAGGAGGAAGCCCACCGCGCCCTCCTCGTCGCCGTAGGACATGACGCAGGTCGGGCTCGCGTTGATGCCGAGCTTGTGCTCGATCGACACGCAGCGCATGTCGTTGCGGGCGCCCAAGGAGCCATCGGGGTTCGGCAGGTATTTCGGCACGATGAACAGAGAGAGGCCCTTGGTACCGGCGGGTGCGCCGTCGAGCCGGGCCAGAACGAGATGGACGATGTTCTCCGTGAGATCGTGCTCGCCGTAGGTGATGAAGATCTTGGTGCCGAAGAGGCGGTAGCGGTCGCCGTCCCGCACCGCGCGGGTGCGAACGGCACCCACGTCCGAGCCCGCCTGCGGCTCGGTCAGGCACATCGCACCCGACCACGCGCCGCTCACGAGCCGTGTCGCGTAGATCTCGCGCTGCTCGTCCGTGCCGTGGTGCAAGATCGCCTCGATCGCACCCTGGGTCAGGAGCGGACAGAGCTGGAACGACAGGTTGGCGGCATTCCACATCTCGCTCACGGCGGCGTTCACGAGCCAGGGCAGATTCTGCCCGCCATAGGCCTCGGGGAAGACGAGCCCCATCCAACCGCCCTCGGCGAACTGTCGATAGGCCTCCTTGAAGCCACGCGCGGTGCGCACTACCCCGTTCTCGAGCACCGCACCCTCGACGTCGCCGGTCCGGTTCAAGGGTGCGAGCACGTTGGCGGCGAGCCTGCCCGCCTCCTCGAGGACGGCATCGACCACGTCGGGACTGGCGTGGTCGAGCCCCGGCAGAGCAGCGACCTCGCGAAGGCCGGCCACGTGCTCGAACACGAAGCGCATATCGGCAATGGGGGCGTTATAGGCGGTCATGCGGCGGGCAGCCCTGATCGGGAGCGATCGGCTTGCCGGCGGTTCGCGGCGCAGGACCGTCCGGACGACCGATCGCTCGGTGTCGTCCATCCAGCGGATGGCAGCCGTTAGCCCGAGCAGGCCGCCAGCGTCAACGCGTCTGCGCTCAGTCGGCGGCGAGGCTCAGGAGCTTGTCCGGGCCTTGCGTGTCGTCGATCGTGATGTAGCGCTTGCCTTGCGGATCGAGCACCACGACGCGTACCGGCGTGCTGTTCTGGTGGTTCTTCCACATCTGGTAGATCGCGGTGGCGGCGAGGAGATGCTCGTCGTCGGAGCCCGCGCGCAGCCATTGCGGGGTGAGCGTCACCTCGAGCGTGTTGTTGCCGGCCTGATGGACCTTCTCGAACAGCGGGAAGCCGTAGCGCTGGGCCAGGACACCCATGAGCCGGTCGAAGTCGCGCGAGAGCTCCTGAAAGCCGGCATGGGCGACGACCGCCTCGCCCCCGCCGAGCGTGCTCGCTGCCACGGGCTCGACGAGATTGCCGAAGATCCAGCCTTCCTCGCCGGTGCGCAACACGCGCACCCCGTACCAGTTGCCCTCGCGGCGCAGCTCCAGGAGCTGCTCGCCCTGCATCACCTGCGTGCGCACGTTGGCGTCGTCCGACGGGCCGGCGCGCAGGTTCACGCGCTCGCCGACCACGCGGAGCGTGTCGCCGGTGGCTGCCATCACCGGGCTCGCGGCCACGGCCGACAGCATCGCGGCACAGCCGATCGCCGCGATGCTCGTGAGAAAACGGTGCATCCTTCGTCCTCCGGGGAAGAGAACCAAGGAAGCCAACCGGCGCCGGCCGGGCGAGGTTCCAAGGCCGAGGATACCCTATGGGGCGAGAATCACGCCCGGATTGAGGATGTTGTCGGGATCGAGCGCCTGCTTCACCCGCCGCATCAGCTCGAGCTCGATGGGCGACTTGCGCTCGGCGAGCTCCGCCTGTTTCAGCCGGCCGATCCCGTGCTCCGCGCTGATCGAGCCACCGAGCGCCTGCACGAGGTCGCACACGGCGTGCTGCACCCGCTCGCGCAGCGGCTCGAGGTCTTGGATCGCCATCGGCAGGAGGATGTTGAAGTGCAGGTTGCCGTCGCCGACATGGCCGAAAGGCAGGAGCCGCCCGTCGGGCACGAGGCTCCGGAGAAGCGCCTCGCCCCGGGCGATCAGCTCCGGGATGCTGCCGACCGGAACCGAGATGTCGTTGCGGATGATCTTGCCCTCGCGCCGCATGGCGGGGCTCATCTCCTCGCGCATGCGCCAGAGCATGGCGCGCTGCGCCTCGCTCGCCGCGATCGTGGCATCGAGCAGAAGCCCGGCCTCGAGCGCGTCGCCGAGCCAGGCCTCGGTCGCAGCGGCGAGGCCTTCCGGCAGCGACCAGGCGAACTCGGCGAGGACGTACCAAGGAGCCCTGGTCTCGAGCGGATGGCGGACACCTTCGAGATGCGCGACCGCGGCATCCACGCAGCCGCCCGCCATCAGCTCGAAGCTCGAGATCAGCTCGGCGAAGCGGTCCTTGGCGTGCCGCAGGAGGGAGACGGCGGTCTCGGGCGCGGGCAGGGCCGCGAACACCGTCACCCGCTCGCGCGGGCGCGCGCACAGCCGCAAGGAGGCCGCCGTGATGATGCCGAGGCTTCCTTCCGAGCCCAGGAAGAGCTGCTTCAGGTCGTAGCCGGTATTGTCCTTCCGGAGCGTGCGCAGACCCTCCCAGATCCGGCCGTCGGCCAGCACCACCTCGAGCCCGAGCACGAGCTCCTTCGCCATGCCGTAGCGGATCACGTTGACCCCGCCGGCGTTGGCCGCGAGATTGCCGCCGATCTGACAGGTGCCTTCGCTGCCGAGACTCAAGGGGAATAGCCGGCCGGCCGCTTCGGCCGCGGCCTGCACCGCAGCCAGCGTGCAGCCCGCCTCGGCGATCAGCCACTCGCCGCTGGGATCGACGCTGCGCACCCGGTCGAGACCGGAGAGGCTCAGGACGACCTGCCTTCCGCTCGCATCCGGAATGCCGCCGCCGACGAGCCCGGTATTGCCGCCTTGCGGCACTACCGCGACCTTGTGCCGGGCCGCCAGCGCCACGACCGCCGCCACCTCCTCGGTCGTCCTCGGCCGCAGCACGGCCGCGGCCCGGCCGGTGATCGCCTGCCAGAAATCGACCTCGTAGGGGGCCCGCGCTTGCGCGTCGGTCAAGACGCGCGCCGGCCCCAGGATGGCGGCGCACGCCTCGAGAAAGCCCTCCGGCAGGTTCTGGCTCGTGGCTGGCTGCATCGCTCTTCTAGCCCCAGTCGGTCGGAAGTGCGCCGGACCATAAGGAGCGGCGGGAGCAGGGGCAAGCGACGCGCTGTTGACAGCGCCAGACCCGCTTTGTTACGCGAGCCCGCGGCCGGGAGGGGCAGATCATGCAGCACCAGTCATTGCAGCGCGTCATCGAGGATGCTTTCGAGCGCCGGGACAGCATCGGCTTCGATACGAAGGGCGAGATCCGTGACGCGGTGGAAGCGGCCCTGGATCTCCTCGACCGCGGCGAGGCGCGCGTCGCCGAGAAGGGGCCGGAGGGCTGGGTCGTCCATCAGTGGCTCAAGAAGGCGGTGCTTCTCTCCTTCCGCCTCAACGACATGAGCGTGATCCCGGGCGGCCCCGGCGGGGCTGTCTGGTGGGACAAGGTGCCGTCCAAGTTCGCCGGCTGGGACGAGGCACGCTTTCGCGCCGCGGGCTTTCGCGCCGTGCCGGGCTGTGTGGTACGCCGTTCGGCCTACGTGGCGCCCGGTGTGGTGCTGATGCCCTGCTTCCTCAATCTCGGCTCTTATGTCGACAAGGGTACCATGATCGACACCTGGGCCACGGTCGGCTCCTGCGCCCAGATCGGGAAGAACTGCCACATCTCGGGCGGCGTCGGCATCGGCGGCGTGCTCGAGCCCTTGCAGGCCGGCCCGGTCATCATCGAGGACGACGTCTTCATCGGCGCCCGCGCCGAGGTGGCCGAAGGGGTGATCGTCGGTGAGGGCTCGGTGCTCTCGATGGGGGTCTATATCGGTGCCTCGACCAAGATCGTCGATCGCGAGACCGGCGAGGTGTTCCAGGGCCGGGTACCACCCTATTCCGTGGTCGTGTCGGGCACGATGCCAGGCAAGCCCCTGCCCGACGGCCGCCCCGGCCCCGGCCTCTACTGTGCGGTGATCGTGAAGCGGGTCGACGCGCGCACGCGCTCCAAGACCTCGATCAACGAGCTCCTGCGCGACTGATGACCGATCCGCGCGACCCGGTGGCCCTCACCCAGGCGCTGGTGCGCTGCGCGAGCGTCACCCCCAACGCCGGCGAGGCGCTGGATCTTCTGCAAGGCCTGCTCGAGCCTCTGGGCTTCGTCTGCCACCGGCTGCGCTTCGAAGGCGACGGCTCCTACCCCGTCGACAATCTGTTCGCGAAGCGCGGGCAGGGAGCGCCGCATCTCGCCTTCGCCGGCCATGTCGACGTGGTGCCACCGGGCGAGCGCGACCGCTGGCAGCTCGACCCGTTCGCGGGCGAGATCCGGGACGGTCGGCTCTACGGGCGGGGCGCCGCCGACATGAAGAGCGGAGTCGCGGCTTTCGTTGCGGCCGCGGCCAAGCTCGTCCTTGCCTCGGACGCACCCGGCGGCAGCATCAGCCTGCTGATCACGGGCGACGAGGAGGGCGATGCGGTCAACGGCACGGCGAAGCTCATCGCCTGGGCCACCGAGCGAGGCGAGCGGTTCGACGGCTGCATCGTCGGCGAGCCGACCTGCCCCGAGCGCCTGGGCGATGTCGCCAAGATCGGCCGCCGCGGCTCGCTCACCGGTCAGCTCGTGGTGCGCGGCCGTCAGGGGCACACGGCCTACCCGCAGCGCGCCGACAACGCCGCGCACCGGTTGATCGCCGTTCTGGATCGGCTCGTCCGGACCCCGCTCGACGAGGGCACTTCCTGGTTCCAGCCCTCCAACCTCCAGGTGACGTCGATCGACATCGGCAACCCGGCCGGCAACGTCATCCCCGGCGAGGCCACGGCACGGTTCAACATCCGCTTCAACGACCGCCACACCCGCTCGAGCCTCGAGCGCTGGCTGCACGAGCAGATAGCACCACTGGTGCCGGACTACACGCTCGCCGTCTCCGGGAATGCCGAGGCGTTCGTGACAGAGCCGGGGCGTCTCACCGAGATCCTGGCCGCGAGTGTGGAGGCCGAGACGGGGACGAGGCCCAGGCTCGACACCGCGGGCGGCACCTCGGACGCGCGCTTCATCCAGCGCTACTGCCCGGTGATCGAGTTCGGTCTCGTCGGCACCACCATGCACCAGGCGAACGAGCACGTCGCCGTTGCCGACATCGAAGGGCTGACCCGGATCTACGAGCGCTTCCTGCGGCAGTTCCTCGCTTCTGCCTGATGCCGAGCTACGCCGAGATCGTGCGCTCGCTCCAGGGTGCCTGGCTCCTCGCCAAGGGCGATCCGCGCGGCCTCGACCTGTTCGATCTCTCGCTCGAAGGCTTCTGGCGCTCCTTCGCCGCGGCGCTGCTGGTGGCGCCCGCCTATGCGCTCGTGCTGCTCGAGCAGTATGCGGTCACGGGCTGGCCGCAGCACGTCCCGGGCACGATCGCGGCCGAGCTCGTCGCCTATGTCTGCGGCTGGATCGCGTTCCCGATCGCCGCCATCTTCCTCACCCGGATCCTCCATCTCACGCGGCGCTACGTGCCGCTGGTCGTGGCCGGCAACTGGAGCGCAGCGCTCCAGATCGGCCTTTACGCCGTGGTCGTGGTGGCGAGCCTCGTGCTGCCGCGCGAGATGCGCTCGGTCCTCCTGCTGACGGCGACCATCGCCGTTCTGGCCTATCAGTGGTTCGTGATCCGTACCGCGCTCGAGACCAGCGGCGGTATCGCCTTCGGCTTGGTCGTGATCGACGTGCTGCTCAGCATGACGGTGAGCCGCGTCATCGACGGCGTGCTTCAACCCTCGTAGGCGACGCTTTCGAGGAACAGCCCCTGGGGCGGTGCCGTCGGCCCCGCCGCCGCACGGTCCCTGGCCGCGAGCACGGCGCGCACGTGGTCGATCGACGCCTTGCCCTCGCCCACGAGCTTCAAGGTGCCCACGATGTTCCGGACCTGATGGTGCAGGAACGAGCGCGCCGTGAACCGGATCTCGATCAGCTCGTCCACCCGCTGCGCATGGATCAGGGACAGCGTCTTCACCGGCGAGGCCGACTGGCATTCGCTCGAGCGGAAGCTCGTGAAGTCGTGCCGGCCGACGAGGCACTGCGCCGCCTCGTGCATCCGCTCGCACAGGAGCGGGACCGGCACGTGCCAGACCCGATCCCGCTCCAGCGCCGGCGGGGTCCGACGGTTCAGGATGCGATAGACGTAGCGCCGCCGGGTGGCCGAGAACCGGGCGTGGAAATCGTCCGCCACCCGCGCCGCCTGCAGCACCACCACGGGATGCGGGCGGAGATGATGGTTGAGCGCCCCCATCAGGCGCTCGGGCGGCCAGTATCGGCCGAGATCGACGTGCGCTACCTGGCCCAGTGCATGCACGCCGGCATCGGTCCGACCCGCCGCCACGACGGTGAGCGTCTCGCCGGTGGCAGCAAGGAGCGCGTCCTCGAGCACGGACTGCACCGAAGGGCCGGTAGCCTGGCGCTGCCAGCCCCGGAACGGTGTGCCGTCATACTCCAGGAGCAGCTTGTAGCGCGGCATGGCTCAGCCGAGCTTCGTTCCGACCGGCAGCGGGAAGCCGCGCTGCAGCTCGTCCGGCGTCATCGGCTTGCGGCCGGCGCGCTGGACACGCGTGACGCGCACCGCACTCTCGCCGCAGGCGACGGTGAAGGGAAGCTCCACCAGCGTCCCCGGCTCGCCTTCGCGGTCCACGACCTCGCCCGCGAGCAGCAGCAGGCGCTCGCCCTTCGCCTCGCACCAGCAGCCGGGCGAAGGGTTCAGCGCCCGCAGACGGCGCTCGATCGCTGCCGCCGGCTCGCGGAAGTCGAGGCGGCCCTCGTCGCGGGCGAGCTTGTGCGCATAGGTGATGCCGGTCTCGGGCTGCGGCTCGGCGTGCAGCGTGCCGGCGGCGAGGCCGTCCACGACCTCGGGCAGCATCTCGGCGGCGAGCCGGCTCAAGGTGGCGTGCAGCTCGCTCGCCGTGGTCGTCGGCCGGATCGGCACGGATCGCATGGCGAGGATGGGGCCGGTGTCGAGGCCCTCCTCCATGCGGAAGATGGAGAGCCCGGTCTCGGCATCGCCGGCGAGGATGGCGCGCTCGATCGGGGCTGCTCCCCGCCAGCGCGGCAGAAGCGAGGCGTGGAGGTTGATGCAGCCGAGCCGAGGCGCATCGAGAACGGACTTCGGCAGGAGGAGGCCGTAAGCGCCGACGATGGCGAGATCGGCCCGAAGGGCCGCGAATGCGGCCTGGGCTTCCGGATCCTTCAGCGTGCGCGGTGTCCTGACCTCGAGCCCGAGCCGCTCGGCCGCCTCCTGCACCGGTGTCGGGCGCAGCTTGTGCCCGCGGCCCGCCGGGCGCGGCGGCTGGGTGTAGACGGCCACGACCTCGTGGCCCACCTCGAGCAGGTGCTCGAGGCTCGGCACGATGAAGCCCGTGGTGCCCATGACCACGAGCCGCTGCGGGCGAGCGGTACGGAAGGCGCCTTCAGGCACGCTGTTGCCGCCTCTTCGCGAGCTTGCGCATGATCATGTTGCGACGCAGCGCCGAGAGATGATCGACGAAGAGAATCCCGTCGAGATGATCGATCTCGTGCTGGATGCAGCGGGCGAGGAGGCCGTCGGCCTCGATCTCCCGCTCTTCCCCGTGCTCGGTCGCGTAGCGCAGCCGGATCGCCTCGGGTCGGGTCACGTCGGCGAACTGGCCGGGCAGGCTGAGGCAGCCTTCCTCGGCAGTGGCAAGCGTATCCGAGCGCCACAGGATTTCGGGATTGACGAGCGCCATCGGTCGGCGCTCCTCGCCCTCGGCGACGTCGACGACCACGAGGCGCTTCAGGACTCCGACCTGCGGGGCGGCGAGCCCGATGCCAGGTGCCTTGTACATCGTCTCCAGCATGTCGGCCACGAGCCGGCGCAGATCGTCGTCGATCGCCGCCACGGGCTCGGCCCTGGTCTTCAGGATCGGATGCGGGGCCTGCAGGATCGGAAGCAGCGCCATGGTGTCAGCGCAGGGTCTCGAGTCGTGAAAGATGGCTGGTGAGGTAAGGACTTGCGGCGAAGCGGTCAAGCGACCCGCTGGCGCGAGCGCAAGGCCGCGTCCAGGGTGCCCTCGTCGAGATAGGTGAGCTCGCCGCCGATCGGCACGCCGTGGCCGAGCCGGCTCACCGTGCAGCCCAGAGGCCTGAGCCGCTCGGCGAGATAGTGGCTCGTGGTCTGGCCGTCGACCGTAGCACCCAGCGCCAGGATGACCTCGCGCACCTCGTCCTCGCGGACGCGCCCGAGCAGGCGGTCGACGCCGAGCTCGTCGGGGCCGATGCCGTCGAGCGCCCGCAGCGTGCCGCCCAGCACCTGGTAGCGGCCCTTGAAGATGCCGGCGCGCTCCATCGCCCACAGATCCTCGACCTCCGCCACCACGCAGAGCGTGCGTGCATCGCGCTGCGGGTCGCGGCACACGCCGCAGGGATCGGTGCTGTCGAGATTGCCGCACCGGCTGCAGGGATGCACGGCTTCCGCGCAGGCACGCAGGGCGTCGGCGAGCGGCAGCATCAGCGTGTCGCGGCGCTTCAGCATCGCGAGTGCTGCCCGCTGGGCCGAGCGCGGGCCCAGGCCCGGCAGCCGGCTCAGGAGGCGGACGAGGCGGTCGATCTCGACGGCGGCCATCAGAACGGCAGCTTGAAGCCCGGCGGCAGAGGCAGCCCGCCGGTGAGCTTGCCCATCTCGGCCTGGAGATGGGCGTCGATCTTGGACTTGGCGTCGTTGCAGGCGGCGACGATCAGATCCTCGAGCACCTCCACCTCGTTGGGATCGACGAGGGAGGGATCGATCTTCACCTTGCGCATCTCGCCCTTGCCGTTGAGCGTGACGCTGACGAGGCCGCCGCCGGCCAAGCCGGTCATCTCGCTCTCGGCGAGCTTCTGCTGCATCTCGGCCATCCGCGCCTGCAGCTTCTGCGCCTCCTTGAGCATGTTGCCGAGATTTTTCATGGCTCTCCCAATTCCTTCCTGGCGAGGGTCGCGAAGCTTTGGGCCCTAGCCGCTCTTCGGGCGGATGTCGACGATCTCGGCACCCGGAAACGCCGAGAGGATCTGCTGTAGATCGGGATCCTGCCGCACTTCCGCCAGCCTCGCCTCCTTGGTCGCGGCCGCCTGCTGCGCGAGCGTGGGTTCGCCCGTGGCGCTCCCGAGTACTACCATCCAGCGCCGGCCCGTGAGCTTGGCGAGCGCCTCGATCAGCCGGTTCACGATGTCGGCAGGAACGCCCGGCTCCAGGCGCAGCTCGAGACGGCCGGGCTCGAACCGGATCGGATGGGCGCTCTGGAACAGCCAGGCGGCGAGCGGGGCCTCGCCATGGCTGCGTAGACGAGCGACGAGGTCGGCGAAGCTCCGGGGCTCGGCGGCGGGCATCGCGGGTCGCGGTGGCGTCGGCGGCTCCGGGCTCCTCGCCACGGCGGATGCCGAGCCCCGCCCGACCGATGTCGGCACCAGCGACGGGCGCGTCGGGGTGGGCTGCGGCCGCATTGCCGGCGCTGCCGCAGGCGCGCTGCCGAGGACGCCGCCATCGCGCAGGATGCGTGCGAGCTCGCCCGGCGGGGGCAGGTCGCTGACGCAGGCGAGCCGCAGGAGCAGCATCTCGGCCGCGGCCGCGGCATCGGGGGCGGTGCGGACCTCGTCGATGCCCTTGAGCAGCATCTGCCACGCCCGCGCCAGCACCGGCAGCGACAGTCCCTCGGCCATGACGCGTGCGCGTTCCGCCGCCTGGGCGGCGAGGCCCAGGCTCGAGGCGGCGTCGGGCTTCACCTTGAGCCGCGAGAGCCAGTGCGCGATCTCGAGCAGGTCCTGAACGACCGCCACGGGCTCGGCGCCCAGCGCATAGAGAGACTGGAAGCGGTCGAGCGCCTCGGCGGCCACGCCTCGCATCACGGCATCGAACAGATCGAGGAGCTGCAGCCGGTCGCCCAGGCCGAGCATGGCCTGAACCAGATCGGCCGCGACCGGACCTTCGCTCGTGGCGATCGCCTGATCGAGCAGCGAGAGCGAATCGCGCACCGAACCCTCGGCGGCGCGGGCGATCAGCATCAGGGCATCCGGACTCGCCTCGATCCCTTCCTTCTCGCAGATCGCCGCGAGATGGCGCGCCAGCGTCTCGGCATCGACCCGGCGCAGCTCGAACCGCTGGCAGCGAGAGAGCACCGTGATCGGGACCTTCCTGATCTCGGTCGTGGCGAAGATGAACTTCGCATGCGGCGGCGGCTCCTCCACGCTCTTGAGAAGCGCGTTCCACGCCTTCTCCGAGAGCATGTGGACCTCGTCGAGGATATAGATCTTGTAGCGTGAGGAGGTCGGGACGAAGCTGATCCCCTCGAGAAGGTCGAGCACGTCCTCCTTCTTGGTCTGCGAGGCCGCGTCCATCTCGATCACGTCGAGCGAGCGGTCCTCGTCGATCGCCCGGCAGCTCGGGCACACGCCGCAGGGCTCGGGCGTGGGTCCGCCCCGGCCGTCGGGGCCGGTGCAGTTCAGGCCGCGGGCGATGATCCGGGCGGTGGTCGTCTTGCCGATGCCGCGAATGCCGGAGAGCAGGAAGGCGTGCGCAACGCGACCCGAGGCGAAGGCGTTCCGCAGCGTGCGGACGAGCACGTCCTGACCGATCAGCGCCGAGAGCCGCGCGGGCCGGTAAGCGCGGGCGAGGACCCGGTAGGACGCGGGGCGCTGCAGGTGGGAATCCATCGGGATCGGTGGGCACGAAGCGGAAGACTGGACGACGACCCGACGCGAAGCTCGTTACGGCTGCTTCCTTCCGGACCTGACCGGTTTGGCGAGAGCGCCGTCCGCCGCCAGCCTTCCGCCCCCTATATCGGGGTTCCGGGAGAAATGCGCAAGAGTGCGCGAGGCGGCCCGCTGCGCTATCTCGTGGGTCGTCCCGCGATCTTGTCCCGCCGGGGAGCCTGCATGCCCTTCGTCCCTGCCGCCTCGCCCCAGGTCTACGTGAATCCCGGCCTCGACCGCGCGGCCCATCGCCGCCGCGATGCCGCCTGGCTCGACGCGCGCCGTCGGGACCCTGGAACACGGGTCGTGTTCCTGTCCGATCTCAAGGTCGCGATCATCGGCCCCGAGGAAGCTCCCTATGCCTATGCCCCGAGCCTGGGCGAGCTCGGGGAGAGCCTGCCCGAGGAGGCCGTGTTCCTGGGCGAGCGCGAAGGTGCCGCCTGGTTCGCGCTCGATCTCGGCGATCGCCCGCCGCCGGCGGGGCGGCCGATGGAGCTTCGTGCCGTGAGCCTGCTCCTGCCGGCGGGCGAGGCCGCCATGCTGGCCGAAGCGCGTGCACTCGGCCATTGGCACCGCAGCCACCGCCATTGCGGCTGGTGCGGGACCGCGACCCTCGCCGTCCAGGGCGGCCATGCGCGCCGCTGCCCCGGTTGCGGCCGCGAGCATTTTCCCCGCACCGATCCGGCGGTGATCGTCCTCGTCACCCATGGCGAGCAGTGCCTGCTGGCGCGCTCGCCGCGCTTTCCGCCCGGCATGTACTCCACGCTCGCGGGCTTCGTGGAGCCCGGCGAGTCGCTCGAGCAGACGCTCGCCCGCGAGGTGCTGGAGGAGGTCGGGGTCGAGATCGAGAGTGCCATCTATCGCGGCTCGCAGCCCTGGCCGTTCCCGCAGTCCCTGATGCTGGGCTTTCGCGCGCAGGCGCGCTCGACCCGGCTCGTGCCCGATCCCGAGGAGATCGAGGACGCGCGCTGGCTCGGGCGGGCCGAACTTCTGGACGAGCCGAACCGCCCCGTCCGGCTGCCGAGCCCCGACAGCATCGCCCGCTTCCTGATCGAGGAGTGGCTCGCCGAGGTGGTCTGATCCTCACGCCGGCTCGGACAGGGCGTCGGGGTCGGCAGCACCCTGCAGCCGCAGCGCCGCCGTGCGCGCGAAGCGGAGCAGGAGGGCCCGGCGGCGGCTCGCCGGCACGGTGCGCTCGCAGGCCGGCCGCAGCAGGCTCGCCGCGTAGCGGTCAGCCACGATCAGCCCCTCGGCGGGCGGCAGGATGTCGAGCGGGAAGCCGGGTGCCACCGCGAAATAGAACCGGTCGGCGTAAGCGAGATAGTCCGTCCATTTCTGGTCGCTCAGGAAGTCCGCGCGCGAGGACTTGACCTCGACCGCGACGAAGCGACCGTCCGGCCCGAGCGCCATCAGATCGACCCTCCGGCCGGTGGCGAGCGTGAACTCGGGCAGCGAGGTCAGCCCGAGATCGAGCAGCAGGCGCTGGGTGCCGCGCAGAATGTCGGCGGCGACGAGGGAAGGCATGGCGAAGGACCGTCCGGCGTGATCGGGTTCATCGTTCCTTAACGGCGCGGGCCTCATGTTGCCAAGGTGTTCCAGAGGCGACGGAGCGACCGTGTGGAGCTGGATCCGGTCTCGGCGCGAGCAATGGCGGCATCGGGCCCGAGCGGGAAGGGAAGAGCCGCCGGAAGCATGGCACCCCGCCGTCGGCCGCGGGACCGGCTGCGGTGCGTGGCGCGGAAAGCTCGCCTCCGGCCATCCCCAGCCGCCCGAGCCCGCTCCACGCGGACCGGCAGCACGTCGCCGCTCGCGCGATCGACAGGTCTCCAACAGCTTGCCCCAGGAACGATCCCCCGATTCACCCACAGGCGTGGCGCGAGCACGCCTGCAACGCCCGCGCAGCCGTGCTAGAGGAGGTCACTCCCGTTTCCTGCACCATCGAGGAGTCTCGCGCCCGTGGCGCCCGACGAAGCCGCCGTCTTTCGCGTCCAGCCGCACAACATCGAGGCCGAGCAGTCCCTCCTGGGCGCCATCCTCGTCAACAACGAGGCCTACCATCGCGTGGCCGAGTTCCTGCGGCCCGAGCATTTCTTCGAGCCCGTGCACCAGCGGATCTTCGAACGCTGCGCCGAGCGGATCGCGCGCGGGCAGCTCGCGGACCCGGTCACCCTCAAGCTCCTGTTCGAGGAGGACGAGGCGCTGCGTGAGCTCGACGGCTCGAAATATCTGCGGGATCTAGCGCACGCCGCCGAGACCATCATCAACGCGGTCGAGTACGGCCACATCATCCACGATCTGGCGCTCAAGCGCGGCCTGATCGCGGTCGGCGAGGAGGTCGTCAACCGGGCCTTCGATCGGACCGCGTCGGAGACGGGCCGCGAGCAGATCGAGCTCGCCGAGCGGGCGCTCTTCGCGCTGGCGCAGGAGGGCGAGGCCAGGGGCGAGTTCCGGCCGTTCCCGCAGGTGCTGACGGCCGCGGTCAAGCATATCGAGAGTGCCTGGCACAAGGTGGGCAAGGTTTCGGGCGTGCCGACCGACCTCACCGGCCTCGACGAGAAGCTGGGCGGCCTGCAGCCTTCCGATCTCATCATCCTGGCCGGACGGCCCAGCATGGGCAAGACGGCGCTCGCCGTGACGATCGCCGCCAAC
The DNA here is from genome assembly GCF_037908215.1 of Benzoatithermus flavus. Classification (NCBI taxonomy): domain Bacteria; kingdom Pseudomonadati; phylum Pseudomonadota; class Alphaproteobacteria; order Geminicoccales; family Geminicoccaceae; genus Benzoatithermus; species Benzoatithermus flavus. Next base: position 261,476 of record NZ_JBBLZC010000003.1, read on the forward strand.
GCCGCGGCCCAGCCCAACGTCCACGCCGAGCAGGAGAACACCAAGCACCGCAACTACGTCGTCGGCGTGTTCTCGCTCGAGATGTCGGCCGAGCAGCTCGCGACCCGCCTGCTCTCCGGCAAGGCGCGGATCGAATCGGACCGGCTCCGGCGCGGCGACATCAGCGAGGAGGAGTGGCCCTTGCTCGTCCAGGCGAGCCAGGAGCTCGGCACGATGCCGCTCTTCATCGACGACACGCCGGCACTTTCGATCGCGGCCCTGCGCACCCGCGCCCGGCGCCTCAAGCGCACGCAGGGCCTGCATCTCGTCGTGGTCGACTATCTCCAGCTCCTGCGCGGCACCTCGGTGCAGAGCCAGGGTAACCGGGTGCAGGAGATCACCGAGATCACCCAGGGGCTCAAGGCCATGGCCAAGGAGCTCAACGTGCCGGTGCTCGCCCTCTCGCAGCTCTCGCGTGCGGTCGAGACGCGCGAGGACAAGCGGCCCATGCTCTCGGACCTGCGCGAATCGGGGTCGATCGAGCAGGACGCCGACGTGGTCATGTTCGTGTTCCGCGAGGAATATTATCTCTCGCGTGCGATACCGACTCAGCGCGAGGGCGAGAGCAAGGAGAAGTTCGACCTGCGTTACGAGGAATGGCGGCGCCGGCTCGAAGCGATCCACAACAAGGCCGAGGTGATCATCGCCAAGCAGCGGCACGGGCCGATCGGCTCCATCCAGCTCCAGTTCGACGCGAACTTCGGCCGCTTCAACAATCTGGAGCTGGGCCAATACCCGGATCACTATTATGGTTGAGCCCCGCGGTGTGCGAGGTTGACGTGAGCGGGGCCGTCGGCTACGGCGGCTCGCATGTCCACGGTCCTTCGCCCTCAGAGACCTCCGGCATGAACCCGCTCGCCGCCATCGGCCATGTCGTGCTCGTCCTGTGCGAGACGGTGGGCGAGTTCGTCCTGTTCGCCGTGCAGGCAATCGCGGGCGGTCTGCGCGGACCGTTCTATCCGCGCCAGATGCTGCGGCAGATGCTCGAGATCGGCTACTACTCGCTGCCGGTCGTGGGCCTCACCGCGATCTTCACCGGCATGGTGCTGGCGCTGCAGAGCTATACCGGCTTCTCCCGCTTCGAGGCCGGCAATGCCATCCCGACGATCGTCGTCCTGTCGATGACGCGAGAGCTCGGGCCGGTCCTGGCCGGCCTCATGGTCGCGGGCCGGGTGGGCGCCGCCATGGCGGCCGAGCTCGGCACGATGCGCGTCACCGAGCAGATCGACGCGCTCACGACGCTCTCGACCGATCCCTTGCGCTATCTCGTGTTTCCGCGGCTTCTGGCCGGGCTTCTGATGCTGCCGCTTCTCGTCCTCGTCGCCGACATCATCGGCGTCATGGGCGGCTATCTCGTCAGCACCTACAAGCTCGGCTTCGGGCCGGTCGAGTACATCAACCGCACGTTGCAGTATCTCGAGACGCAGGACGTGGTCTCGGGACTGGTGAAGGCGGCCGTGTTCGGCTTCATCGTGGCGCTCATGGGCTGCTTTCAGGGCTACCACTCCAAGGGAGGGGCGCAAGGTGTGGGTGCCGCCACGACCAAAGCCGTGGTCTCGGCTTCGATCCTGATCCTGACCGCCAACTACGTCGTCACCGAGCTGTTCTTCAGCCGCTAGGCAGACCATCTTGACCCCGGATACCAGCGCTCCTTCGAGCCCCAAGATCGTCATCCGCGGCCTCACCAAGAGCTTCGGCTCCAAGAAGGTGCTGCAAGGGCTCGATCTCGACGTGCCGGCGGGCCGCTCGCTCGTCGTCATCGGCGGCTCGGGCACCGGCAAGTCGGTGCTGATCAAGTGCATCCTCGGCCTGCTCACGGCCGACAGCGGCTCGATCAAGGTCGACGGGATCGAGGTCGTGGGAGCCAGCCGCGAGACCATGGATGCCTTGCGCACCAAGTTCGGCATGCTGTTCCAGGGGGCGGCTCTCTTCGACAGCCTGCCGGTCTGGGAGAACGTGGCCTTCGGCCTCCTCGCCACCCGGCGGATCGACCGTCGGGAAGCCAGAGAGCGGGCCGTGCGCACGCTCGCCATGGTGGGCCTCGGCCCCGAGGTCGCGGACCTGATGCCGGCCGAGCTCTCGGGCGGCATGCAAAAGCGCGTGGGCCTCGCCCGCGCCATTGCGCACGAGCCCGAGATCCTGTTCTTCGACGAGCCCACGACCGGGCTCGACCCGATCATGGCCGACGTGATCAACGACCTCATCGTCCGCTGCGTGCGGCAGCTCGGCGCCACGGCGCTTTCGATCACCCACGACATGCAGAGCGTGCGCAAGATCGCCGACCGGGTCGCCATGCTCCACGGCGGCAGGATCGTCTGGGAGGGGCCGGTCGAGCAGATCGACGACAGCGGCAACCCGTTCGTCGATCAGTTCATCCACGGCCGCGCCGAGGGCCCGATCCGGGTAGGGGAGGGAAGCATCCAGAGCTGAGTCAAGGCCAACACCCGATGGCGTGGTCATCGGAGAAATTCGTTTCCTGAACATCTGCCTCACGCATCCGCGAGGACGATCCGCTAGGGCTGCGGCGCAGCACGAGTGGCAGGCCCAGACGAGACGCTCGTCCATGCCGTCGCGGTGAAAGCGTTGGGCGAAGCGTCAGGCGAAGCTGGAGCGGTCTCGATGTTGCCCAGGCCGGCTTCTCGACCCGAACCGCGCCGCCAGCTCCGCGGCCGTCATTCATGGCGGAACTTGACGCACACGCCCCCGCGCCGGCGCGAGCGGCTGCTCGACCACGCCACCGCCCACATCCGCTGCCTACAGAAGGCGCGGATGCAGATGGCGACAGCATCCGGCGGTCACGTCCGTCGAGGTGGTGGCGATTCGGGCTGGGTCTGCGGGGGCCGTCGGTCGGGTGGCCCGGGGTGGAACTTCCGGGGCGTGGGGCTGTACCTTCGCCCGCGGCGCCGGCCCGGCCATCGCCTCGACCGGCATGGAGCGCTGCTGGCGCTGCCAGGCGTCGTCGGCCGCCAACGGCATGGCACCGAGCAGGCGCAAAATGGCCTGCTCGGAAGGGAGTTGCGAGCGCAGCGCCCAACCCGACCAGGTCCGCCCGGCGCTTTCCCCCTTGCGCGGCCGTTCCGGCGGATCGGGGCCGTGCCGTTCGGTGCGGTGCGGTGCCGGGAAGCTCGGGAGGGCCGGCCTCGAGCGCGCTGCGATCGAGCGTGCTCGCTCTCGTCCACGCGGGCGCCGGGCTTGGGCCAGCGGGGGCGGAACCGGCCGGCCAGCGGGCACCGTCCCGACCGGGCGGCCCAAACGCCCGGCGCCGCGCGG
>NZ_JBBLZC010000121.1:0-555 GCF_037908215.1 Benzoatithermus flavus
CTTATGGTAAGAAGGATCATAGTACATATTTTTCAAGAAGAATTGATACGCTTTTTGTTGTAAGATAGTAAACACTTCTTCCATGTTTTGAATTTTATCCACGCGTTTGATCAAGATTTTTTGATTTGCACCAAACACTTCTCGATGTTTTTTTCCTTCGTATAGGTGCTTTTCTTTCCGTACATTTCTCGTTTTTACCGGATCGTAAATCCAAACATAGAGATATTTTGCAATAAGATTACCGTTTTTATCGTATTTATTCCCTCCACCTCGAGAAACAAACCAACCTTTTTTGTTTTCATTCATTCCGATCTCCCCCTTTTTTGAAAACCATTTTTTTCCATTTCCTTTTCTCTTATTTTGTACACCCACTTTGTCTTTTTGTCAACTAATTTTTTCTTTTTCTTTCCCATTTAATTTTCTATTCTCCGATCTTATCAAGATCGAAGAAGAAAAAAATTTTCAAAGGAAAAAAGTATAAAAAATGGTATAGTTGGAAAAAAATATAATCGGAGGGATGCAACATGATGTTAAAAGCAGTTCCAGGCATTTATG
>NZ_JBBLZC010000122.1:0-553 GCF_037908215.1 Benzoatithermus flavus
GGCGGGCAGGAGCGGCAGCTTCGGTCCGGAACGGAAAATGTCGCCGCCATCGTCGCGATGGCGAAGGCGCTTCGCTTGGCGCTCGAGCGCTACGAGCGGGACATCGGCCGGCTTCAAGCATTGAAAGACGAGTGGCTTGAAGCGCTCTTGGCGATTCCAGACATCGAGATCAACACGCCGCGCGATGGCGCCGCTCCTCATATCATCAACTTTTCGTTAAAGCGCGGCGTGAAGCCGGAAGTGTTTGTCCACGAACTAGAAAAAAGAGGAATATACGTTTCGACGACGTCAGCCTGTTCATCGAAAAAAAAGGCGCCGAGCAAGACGCTTTTGGCCATGGGGCTTGGTGAAGACCGAGCCGAGCGCGGCATTCGCATCAGCTTGTCGTTTGACAACAGCCGGGAAGAAATCGCGCCGGTGGTGGCAGCGATCAAGCAGGCGATCAAAACATTAAGCGAGGTAACGGAATAAGATGATGAACTATGACCGCATTTTGATCCGCTACGGAGAAATGACGACGAAAGGAAAAAATCGGAACATATTCGTCCGGCGT
>NZ_JBBLZC010000123.1:0-550 GCF_037908215.1 Benzoatithermus flavus
AAATCTTCTTCTAGAAATTATACATGTCAATGCGGGTACAAACGACACCGTGATATCCATGGGGCAATGAATTTATTTGCCAAAGTATATTATGGTGAAATCCGCCGATTGGAATTTACGGTCAAACCGTTTACGTATCGACGGATTGCTTAGGTATGAAGTCGTAGATGGCGAGTTCCCGCCCTTGAGTATCATGGATACTCATGTTGCCTGTGGCTCCCAACGGGACGGGTGCCAGGTGTTGCCTGCAGATAGGCTGCCAACCAGCCTATCATGCATCCACCTCCGAAGGGGAAACAGGAAACCCCCACTTCGATAAGTGGGGGAGGTTCATTCGGAGCAAGTCAAGACCTGCTTACTGGGAAAAGATATGGATTCATCTATGAATTGTTTGTGTTAGAAGAATTTAGAGGAAAGGGAATGGCAAGGAAATTAATAGAAGCCGGCATCGAACATCTGAAACAAGATGGATATTCAGAGGTTCGTTTGCGTGTATATGCAGGGAATCAAGCGATGAAACTGTATGAAACATTCGGATTCAAGCACCACA
>NZ_JBBLZC010000124.1:0-548 GCF_037908215.1 Benzoatithermus flavus
AAATGGCTATGAAATTTTAACGTGAACGGATCGAGGCAGAGCCGCCTCAAGGCGCTCGGGCAGATCGGCGAACCGTTTTCAACGTTTGCAGTTGTCTAAAGCTGTTTCGCCGATTCCGCGATCAAGGCGGCCGCTTACCGACCTTCCCGTTCACCGTGGACAATTGCGCCGCCTTATGTCCGTCCGGTTTTGCGTAACACAATGTTACTCATTCGAAGGAGGGGGAGCCGCTCGATGGCAAAAGACGATGTCATTGAAGTAGAAGGCACCGTCATTGAAACATTGCCAAATGCGATGTTTCGTGTAGAATTAGAAAATGGGCATACGGTATTGGCCCATGTGTCCGGCAAAATCCGCATGCACTTCATCCGCATTTTGCCCGGCGACCGAGTGACGGTGGAATTGTCGCCCTATGATTTGACGCGTGGACGAATCACGTATCGGTATAAATAAAAGATTGCACTCCGTTTAATAAGGAGGTAAACAACATGAAAGTGAGACCATCTGTCAAACCGATTTGCGAAAAATGCAAAGTTATTCGCAGACGC
>NZ_JBBLZC010000125.1:0-547 GCF_037908215.1 Benzoatithermus flavus
TACATTGAGCGTTAACAACAGCGCCATGAGGCCGTGAAAAAGAAAAAAGACGGCAACAGCCGCCGTCCGCCACCAACGAGGCGGGGCGGCGAAAAAGAAAAGCATGATGAACCCGACGAGGGCGTAGGGGATTAAAATATCGCCAAACCAAAGGCCAAACGCATGAGCAATGCCGATCCCAAGCAAAAGAAAGAAGCGGCGCAACAGAATCGGAATCGGCCGCTTTCCGCGGCTGCTGATCCGGCGGAACATGGTCATCGCCCCGAACCCGAATAAAAACGCAAACAACGGATAGGCGCTCGCTTCAAACAATACGTCGACGACCGCGTCCAAAACTCGGTCAAAAGCACCGCCCTTGACGCTTTCGTTGTATAACGCTGGCGAGGAAACATAACGCATGTTGACAAGCAAAATGCCGAGCAAGGCGAATCCACGCAACACATCCGCCGCAGCGATTCGCTCGGTCGATCTGATCATCGCTTTCTCCCTTCTTTCTACTGCCTAGTCGTCTGCGCAATCGGCGGCGCCTTACCGTCTTGCCGGCACG
>NZ_JBBLZC010000126.1:0-547 GCF_037908215.1 Benzoatithermus flavus
TTCGTCCAAGAGACCGGCAGCAAGCAAAAACCGTTCTTGGCGGAGAAACGCCACCTCCTCCCACCCGGTCTGCCGGGCGTACAAGCGGATGGCATCCCATTGTACATGGGCCGTCAAATCCATCTCCCCAGGACGGTGAAGCGGGTCGGGGACGAGCCGATGGCGGAAATAACCCCGCAAGCTGCCGTGCCGCCGCGCCGGCGCCCGCAGCTGTTCGTCCGTATAACCATAATCAATCGTCACCATCACCGCCTGGCGAAACTGCGGCCCGATGTCAAGCCAAAATGATCTTGCCGCGAGCGGCACTTCCAAGCGCTGCCCTTCGGCAAGCGAGAGGCCGCGCTCAGCCAAGTAGCGGGCAATATCCAAATTGCAAAGCGGCTCCTTTTCCTCGACGAGCCGACTGTCACGGGCGGCGACGAAACATTCATAAAGAATCCCTTGTTCCTTTGCAATCACATGAACCGGGAGTGCGTCAAAAAATTCATTGCTGAATACGATCCCAGAAAACGGCCCACGCTCGGCGAGCCAGCGGGAGACGTTGTCA
>NZ_JBBLZC010000040.1:0-35388 GCF_037908215.1 Benzoatithermus flavus
AAGCAGTTCTTGTAGCTGCTGCCGTCGCCGAGCACGCCCCAGGGGAAGTCGCCCATCCGGTTCGCCTCCCAGCCCAGGCGCAGGATCGCGTCGCCCGCCCCGACCTTGACCAGGCCCTGGCCGATCTTGCGGATGTGGGCGTCGAAGGCGCCGTTGGCGCACTGGGCGAGCTGGCCGCGCGCGCTCGCCGGCAGGAGGCCGACGCCGAGCACCGGCTTGGCGCCCAGGGCCACCACCCATTTGACGAAGCTGGTCTGGGTGAGCTCGGCCCAGCCGTAGCGGTGGGCAAGGAACACGGTCTTGACGTCGAGCTTGCGGCCGCGCCAGGCCTCGAAGTCGGCGCCGGCGCTGGAAGCGCCCGAGGCCCAGGGCAGGCCGGAGCGCTTGCCGCCCCAGATGCCGCCGCTGCCGGCCGACGTGCCGGTGATGGACGTGGCGGCCGCGAGCACGGGGGCCGGACGTTGCGGGCGGCGGCCGGGCAGCGCCGGGTCGAGGCAGGCGGGACCGCCGTCGAGCCGGGCGCAGGCGCCCACGGGCTCCAGCGCCGTGGGTGCTTGCGGGTCGGGCAGGGCGAGCGCGCGCGGCGCCGTTTCGGCGGGATCGGGCGAGGCCAGGGGTGCCGTGGCGCCGGTGGTCGCCGCCGCGGCGGCGCCGGCGAACGTCAGGAACGCGACCAGGGCCGCGGCGCGGCCGAGGGTGCCGGGAAAGGATCGATGCCTCTTGCCAAGGAAGATGAGCATCCGTTGCTCCCCGTGTGTCGTTCTCGAGGCATTCATTCTCGTCCGCCGTCTCTCGGCAGGGCGGCTCGAGGTGCTTCTACCTCAACCTTGGAGGGGTATGGAGCGGAAAATTGTTCATCTTGGTATTTAAAGCAGACCACACCGCCGTGGCCCCGCCGTCCCGGCCGCGAGGAGGATGCGCGCGGGCCGGGCTCCCGGCCCGTCCGTCTTCCCGAGCTCGTCAACAGGGTCATCCCGCCCCTTATCCCACGACCTGGGGACAACCCGGCCGGCGCGCCCGCCGGCGTGGCGCTGCTGCCACGGACGCGCCGGCAGGGAACCCGGCTCTTGATCGGAGGTTGACCCCGGCCGAGAGCCTGGATGCGGCGGGAGATGGCAGCGATGGCCGAGCACGAGTTCTGGCGTGGCGAGCGCGCCGAGCGCTGGCGGGTCATGGAGCAGATGGAGGAGGACCGGGCGGCCCGCCACCGCCACGTCATGCGCGACGAGGGCGGGGAGGCGGCGTATCGCCGCCGCCGGCGCGAGCAGGGGCAGCGCGACCGGGAGGCCGACCCCGGCCAGCGCGGCCGCGGGCCGAAGGGCTATCGGCGCGCGGACGCGCGCATCCTCGAGGATGTGAGCGACCGGCTCACCGACGATCCGTTCGTCGACGCCAGCGAGATCCGGGTCGACATCGAGGACGGCGAGGTCACGCTCAGCGGCACGGTCGACCGGCGCGAGGCGCGGCGGCGGGCCGAGGACATCGCCGAGAGCGTTTCCGGCGTGCGCTACGTCGTGAACAAGCTGCGCGTGCGCCAGCCGGGCGGCAGCGGTGTCGTCGGCTGAACGGTGGGGACGACGCCGGCGGACGATGAACGTTCTGCTCGACGAGCCATGGGATCAGGACGCCTTCGAGGCATCGAGACGCCGGCCGGGCGCGCGGCCGGGCCGAGGGCCGCCGGCGGCGAAGGCGGCCGCTCCTGCCACGCAGGCCGGCGTGTCCCGGAATCGGCGCACGGGGCTCCGGCGTCGGCGGCAAGAAAAAGTTTCATACTCCCGCAATTGCAGCACCATGCCGCAGCGGAACGGCTCGAGTTCATCTTTGACGAACATGCGCGATGGTCGTTTGCTGCTCTTGCAGACGAAGAGCCGAGCGGCAAATCGGTCCTGCGGTTCTCCTCCACGATCACCGGGAGACGGTGATCGCTGCTTTGCGGCCGGAAAGTCGTCCCACCGGCGACTTTCCGGCCGCCCTCTCTGCCGGCGCCGGCCGCCAGGCAGCCCTCTTCCCGGCACTCGCGAGCCGCTGCATCCGTCCCTCACGGGCAGGATCGGCCCGGCGCCCGGCCGCTGCTTTTGCCATAAGGGCGCTTAGCCGACCGCGGCGCGCCCGCCGCCGGCCCGAGCGAGCCGGCGATGCCGAGGGCCATGGCCCGAGGGGCGGCCGCCGTTTTCCCGGTTGCGACCCGGCCGAACGAGGCATAGCGTATCGGGCCACAGGCAACGACCAGGAGGAGGACGGAGCCCCAAAAGCAAACGGCCCCGAGTGAGCACCGCCACCCGGGGACCGCCACACACATACAAGATCAGAACCGGTAACTCCGATCTTGTCGGCGCTCCCCCGAAACCGCAAGCGAAAAATGCGAGGTGCTCGCCACGGGGCCGCTTTGCCCGAAGGCATCCGAAAAATGCCATGGCCCAAACCGCACCCAAGCTGCACCTCGTTACGACCCGTACCGCCTCGACCGGCTACGCCCGCGACGCCTGGTTCAGCCACGTCATCGAGACCTGTGCCGGCAGGATCAGCGGCGTCGAGCTGGCCGTGCTCGGCGAGCTGCTGCGCCAGGTCCACGACGCCGACGGCTGGGCCGAGGTGAGCTACGAGAGGCTGGCGCGGCGCACCTTCTTCGCGGTCAAGACCGTCCGCAACGCCGTCCGGAAGCTCAAGGAGCTCGGCCTCGTGGCGCCCGAGCTGGTCGGGAAGCGGCGCTCCCCGACGGGCCAGGGCAGGGACCGGCTGCGCTACCATTTCCCCGCCATGCACGCCTTTCTGGCCGGGCGCCGGGCGCGCCGCGCCGGTGCGCCCGGCGCCGCCCGCGACCCCGGTCGCGGCGACCATGGTACGAGCGACCATGGTACGCGGCCGCGGCCGACCCTGGTATCTCGGGGTCGAAACTCGCCCCCTCTTAAGAACCAAGAATCAGAACCAGACGCGCACGCGCGCGAGGAACCCCATCTGGAAGAGACGCAGCGCCGGCTGGCGCACGAGGCTCCCCCGCTCGCCCGAGCGCTCGACGGCTGTTCTCTGGAACTGGCCGGCAGGGAGCTGCGGGTCTGGATGCCGCCGCGGCTCGAGGCGGTACTGCGGGCTTCGGAAGGCCGGCTACGGGACGCGCTGCAGCGCTGCGGGCTCGGCGATCTGCGGCTGGGCCGGCTCAGCGAGCGGCCGCGGGGGAGCGATGCCCGTGCGTGACCGGCCATGCGGGCACGGCCGGAGCGGGACGACCGGACCGGCGCCGGAAGAGCGCCGCAGACGACACCCGGCGGCGAGGCCCGCTCACCAGAACAGGCTGAGCACGAGCAGCCAGAGCACGCTCGAGAAGGTGAGCGCCGAAACCAGACCGCGCGCGGGATCGCCGATCGCGTCGTCCCCGGCCGGCCGCGCCCGGCGGGAGGCCCGGCGCGGATCGTCCTCCTGCCGGCCGGAGGCGGGAGGCGGCTTCCGGGCCGGCCGGCGCGGGGGCGGGGCGGGCGGCCCGAGCAGGACGGCGACCAGCAGGAGCGGGATCATCGTCGCCTCAGCCGGGCAGGAGCGCTCGGGCCGGCGGTGCCGTGCCCGAGCGGGTGACGGGCCCGCGGCGGCACGCGCCTGCGGCGGCCGCGAGCGGGGCGAGACGGGGAAGCGGGGCCATCGCGGTTCCCTCCTGGCGACCCTGATGGGCGGCTCGCCGCAGCGCGACCATACCAGCCACGGCCGGCGCTGCCGAGACCCGGCCCGCTGCCGGCCGCGGCAACGGGGGCGTTTGCGCGCGGCCGCCACGACCGGTATGGTCGGAAGCGATGTCCGGTGCCGGACCGGGCGGGACGCGCCGTGGCGGCGGCCGCATGACGGATACCGGGACACGAGGGTATGCTCGCGCACGGCGGGGGCTCGCCTCGCGGTGGTCTTGCGGCTTATCGTGCCGGCCGCACCGCTGCCGCCGCGCCGGCGCCTTCCGGCCGGAACCGACGGCCTCGCCTGAGCCGAGCGCCTCGTTCCGGGCGCCCGCACCTTCCTCCAGCCGGATCCTGCCTGCCCGATGTCGACCGTGCTCTCCCGCCCCGCCCTCGCCTCCGCGGCCGCGCCGGCCGGCGCGCGCGGCTTCTTCTCGCCGTGGCGCTATCTTGTCGACTTCCTGTCCTTCGAGGGCATCGTCGTCGCCTATCTCTACTCCAACACCTTCCAGTCGATCCTGCCCAAGCCGCCGATCGACTCCACGGTGGTGTTCTTCCTGCTCAGCATCGTGGTGGCGCTGGTGATCGTGCTGCGCGAGGGCGTCTACCTGCCGGGGCTGCTGCTCGCCGTCTCCTTCGTGCCGTTCCTCGCCTGGTTCGCGCTGAGCTGGACCTGGTCGCCGTCCAAGATCTACGCGCCGAAGTCGATCATGCTCATGAGCACGGTCAATCTCTGGAACCTGCTCGCCGCCGGCATGATCATCGCCCACAGCCGCGCGCGCATGCTGCGCTTCTTCAAGCTCGTCACGGTCCCTTCGGTGATCGTGGCGCTGATCGGGCTCTACATCTACTTCAAGTACGGCTCGTTCAAGTTCGCGGGCTGGGACTGGGACAGCGAGGGGCGCGTCTACAACGAGTGGGGCCGCGGCGTCGCGAACGGGGCGATCGTCATCCTGTTCATGTGCCTGCGCTCGCGTTTCCTCTCGCTGCGGCAGATCGTGCTCGGCGGGCTGCTGCTGCTCTGCGCCGGCTTCGTCTTCGTCTCGAGCAGCCGCAGCGCGCTGCTCGTGTTCGTCGTCCCGGTCGTCCTGTTCCTCCTCGTCCACATGGCCCCTCTCGGGCGCGCGGGCTTCGCCATCTCCCGCGCCCAGCTCTTGCTGCTGCTCCTCGCCACGGCGGCGGCGGTCAGCATCGCCCTGCTGATGGCAGCGGGCACGCGCATCGATTCGATCGGGCGCCTGCTCAAGGTCTTCCAGCAGGCCGAGAACACCGAGATCGTGCTCGGCCCCAACCGCTGGGCCTATTACGGTGCGGCGATCCGGTTCTTCCTGCAGGCGCCCATCATGGGCAACGGGATCCGGAGCTTTTCGATCCTGTTCCGCGGCTACGAGCAGGAGGGCACCCACGCCCACAACTTCGTCCTCGAGATCCTGACCGACACCGGCATCGTCGGCCTGGTCCTGTTCGGGCTCCTGCTCTACATGGCCCTGCGCCGGGTGAGCCTGCGCGGGCTGCGCCACGATCCCTTGCTGCTCTGCGCCACCATGTTCCTGGTCGGCCGGGTCGTGGCGGCGCTGCTCGGCACCGAGCTCAACGGCCAGTACTACCTGTTCTTCGCCATCGGCCTCATGGCGCTGCGGCCGGCCCGGGCCGAGGACGCGGCGGAGACGGACGAGCCCGCGGCGGCGCCGGCCGCCGCCTGGCCCACGTCGTCCGGCGGCGCGCGCTGAGCCGCCTTGCCCGCAGACGCGCCGCCGCCCGGGCGCCGCGCGAAAACGGCTTTACTCCGGGACGCGCTCGGCTAAGACGGCCCGGTGGCGATCCGGCCTTGCGACCGCGTGTGATGAGGGTGATGGATGCTGTCCTCGGCAACGCTCGACGATCAGGTCGCCGACCGGGCATGGCGGCTCCGGCTCGAGCCGCTGCTCCTGGTGCTCGCCGCCGGCCTGCTCTACACGATCCATCTCGGCCGCCTGCCCAACCCGGACGAGCTGCACCACGTCATCGCCGCGCACGGGCTCCTGGTCGACGGCCGGCCTTCGATCGCTGAGGGAATCTACACCCGCGGCCTTCTGTACACCTGGCTCGTCGCCGGCAGCTACGCGCTGTTCGGCCAGGAGAGCCTCGCGATCGCCCGCTTCCCGTCGGTCGTGTGCATGGCGCTGCTCGTGGGCGTCCTGTTCGTCTGGCTCCGGCGCGAAGCGGACCGCCGCGCCGCTTGGCTCGGCGCCGTCCTGTTCGCGGTCTCGCCGTTCGCGGTCGACATCGCCCAGTTCGCGCGCTTCTACGCGCCGCAGTGCCTGACCTTCTTCGTCGCCGCGATCCTGCTCCACGCCGCCGTGCTGACGCCGGCCGGTCTCGCCCGGCGCGCCCTGCTGGCCGGCCTCGCCCTGCCCTGCCTGCTGCTCGCGCTCCATCTCCAGCCGACGACCCTGATCGGCCTCGTCGGCATCGGCGTGTGGGCGGCGGGCTGCTTCGTCCTGCCCTGGCTGGTCGCGCCGGACGTGCCGCCCGCCCGGCGCCGCGCCATCGTCCTCGGCCTTCTGGGCGCCGGCCTCGTCCTGCTCGCGGCTCTGTGGCTGACCGGCATCCTGGGCGACCTCTGGCACCGCTACCGCTGGACGCCGCTCTTCAACCGCAAGGAGCAGGAGCAGTTCTGGTACTATCACGCCTGGTTCAGCCTGCTCTACCCCACCTTGTGGCCGCTCACCGGCCTTTTGGGCCTCGTCGCGGTCGCGGCCAGGCCGCGCGCGGCGGCGTTCGCGCTCGTCACCTTCGCCGTCGCCTTCCTCCTGAACTCGCTCGCCGCCGCCAAGAGCCTGCGCTACATCGTCTACGCCCAGCCGTTCCTGTTCGCGGTCTGGGGCATCGGGCTCGCGAGCTTGTGGCCGGGCCTGCGCGCCGGCGCGCGGCACCTGCGGGCCGAGCTCGCCGACCGGCTGGCGTTCTTGGGCCCGGCGTACCGGCCCTTGGGCGGCGTTCTGGTCGCAAGCGGCCTGCTCTTCCTGCTGCTCGCCAACCCGTTCTGGCTGCGCACGGCCTCGCTCCTCGCCGACATCACCGTCCCGCCCGAGCAGCCCGCCCCCGACTGGCCCAAGGTCAAGGCCGCGCTCGAGCCCTGGGTCGCGCGGGCCGACATCGTCGTGACCACCGAGGAGCTCGCCACCCTCTATTTTCTCGGCCGCTACGATGTCCGCTTCAGCCCCTCCAAGCTCGAGGAGCTCGACCGCGACCAGCAGCACGAGTTCGGGATCGACTTCCGCACCGGCCGGCCGGTGATCGCGACCCGGGAATCGCTCGAGCGGATCCTCGCCTGCTATCCGACGGGCATCGTCCTCGGGCCGGAAGCGAGCTGGAACCACCCGATCCTGATCACCCCCGAGCTCGCCCGCCTGATCCAGGCCCACGCCGAGCCGATCCCGCTGCCGCGGGACAGCCACGTCTTCGCCTATCGCTGGGCGCGTCCCGCCGACACCGCGCCGCCGGCGGCGTGCGCCGGCCTGCCGAGCTTCGCCCACCGGAAAACGGGCAGCCCATGACGCACGCGCCGGCGGAACGCCTCTCGCCCCGCCCGACCTCCTGGCGCAGCCGGCTGCGGGCGCTCGCCGTCCGGCTGCTGCCGCATCGCGCCCTGTTCCTGCTGCGCCGCCTCGCCGCCCGCTGGCGCCCCGAGGACGAGCCGGAGCTGGCGCTGGTGCGGGCCCTGGGCGATCCGCGGCGCGCCTTCCTCGACGTCGGCGCCAACAAGGGGCTCTATCTCCAGGCGGCGCTGGGCCGGTTCGCCGAGGTGCTCGCCGTCGAGCCGCATCCGGGCCTGGGCGAATATCTGCGCGCCTGCTTCGGTGCGCGGGTCCGGCTCCTGCCCGTGGCCCTTTCCGACCGCCAGGGCAGCCTGCCGCTCTACTTGCCCAAGGCCGAGGGGCGCGAGGTGACGAGCCGCGCCTCGCTGCAGGAGGACGCCAATCCCGGCTTCGTCCTGGACCGCGTCGTGGTGCCGGTCGAACGGCTGGATGCGCTCGATCTGCCGCCCTTGGCCGTGATCAAGATCGACGTCGAGGGCCACGAGTTCGCGGTGCTGCGCGGCGGCCTCGCCCGCCTCGAGCACGACCGGCCGGTGCTCGTGGTCGAGATCGAGGAGCGCCACCATCCGGGCGGCTCGGACGGGATCGTGGCCTTCCTCGAGCGGCTCGGCTACGAGGGCCGCTATCTCGAGCACGGGCGGCTGCGGCCGCTGGCCGGCCGGGCGATCAAGGAGCTGCAGGACGCGAGCCGGGCCAAGCGCTTCGACCGGCAGCGGCAGAGCGGCTACATCAACAACTTCGTCTTCCTGCACCGGGACGACCGCTGGGCGCGGGGCCGCCTCGTGGCCGCGGGCTATCTCGGCGCGACGGAGAGCACGGCGGCGTGAGAGTCCTCCTCGTCGATCCGCCGCTGTTCACCCTGCCCTACGACCTGCATTTCGCCCGCGCGCTCGCCGCGACCGGCGCCGAGGTCGAGCTGGTCGGGCGGCCCCTGCGCGCCTACGAGCCGGTCGAGCCGGCCTGGGGCGGCCGGCTGCGGCCGCTGTTCTACCGCCGCGCCGAGCAGCGGCGCGCGGACTGGCGCAGCTCGCGCGCGACGCAGGCGCTGAAGGCCATGGAGCACGCGCTCGGCTGGTGGGCGGTCGAGCGGCTGGTGGCGCGCCGCCGGCCCGACGTGCTGCACCTGCAATGGCTGGTGCTGCCGGCGGTGGACGGCTTCTTCCTGCGCCGGATCGGGCGCCGCGTGCCGCTGGTGCTCACCGTGCACAACGCCTCGCTCACCGCGCACGGTGCCGCCGCCCTGGTCGGCCGGCTGGGGGCGCGGCTGCAGACGGCGGGCCGAAACGGGATCTTCGGCCTGTTCGACCGTTTCCTCGTCCATACCGAGCAGACCAGGGCGCATCTCGTGCGCGCGGGCGTGCCCTCTGCGCGGATCGAGGTCCTGGCCCACCCGCCGCTCGCGCTCGCCCCGGCCGCCGCGCCCGCGCCGCCGCGGGCGGCGGGGCCGGTCCGGATCCTGTTCTTCGGCGCCATCAAGCCCTATAAGGGGGTGGACGTGCTGGTGCGGGCCGGGATCGAGCTCATGCGCACCGTACCGGACTGCCGGATCGACATCGTCGGCCGGCCGTTCCAGGATCTCGCGCAAGAGCGCGCCCTGATCGCGGCCGCCGGGCTCGCCGAGCGCTTCGGCTTCGATCTGCGCTACGTTCCGGACGAGGACCTCGCCCGCTACCTCGCCGAAGCCGACATCGCCGTCTTCCCCTACCGCGAGATCGACGCGAGCGGCGCCTTCGCGCTCGCCGTGGCGCAGGGTCTGCCGGTCGTGGCGAGCGCGATCGGCGTGTTCGCGGAGCCGCCGGCGGCGGACCATGTCTGCCTGGTGCCGCCGGGCGACGCCGCCGCCCTGGCCGCGCAGTTACGCGCGCTCGTCACCGATCCCGCGGCGCGCGCCCGGCTCGCGGCCGGCAGCCGCCGGCTCCAGGCGAGCCTCGTCTCCTGGCAGGGCTTCGCCGCGCGCTGCCTCGAGCTCTACCGCGCCCTCCCCCGCCGCCGGCCTTAAGCCTTCCTTCACGGCTCCGGCGCTAGCCTCGGGCTTGCGGGCGCGAGCCGGGCCGGGGCCGTTCGGCATCCCGGCTTTCTCCCGCCGCCGAGACGACGAGGAAGCCGAGCCGATGCTGATCGAGGCGCGCACGGTGCCGGATGCGCTGCAGGAGCCCGCGCTGCGCTGGTGGCGCGGCGCCCGGTTCACGATCGGCTGGAAGGGCCATTGCGTCTTCGGCCGCCGCGAGGCCGGCGCCGCCACCATGGCAGCGCTCGCCGCCGCCCTCGAGCGGCGGCCGCTGGCCGAGCTCTGCGGCGAGCTTCTGGGCGTCTTCGGCCTGTTCGTCTGGGACCGCCGCACCGGCACCTGGCAGGTGGCGTGCGACAATGCCGGCTTCTACAAGATCTTCCACGACGAGCAGCGCGTCGGCACCGATTTCCTGGCGCTCGCCGCCGCCCGCGGGGCGCGCGCGGCCGAGATCCCGGCCGAGGCCATGCTCGAGTTCGTGGCGCACGGCGGCCTGTTCGGCGGGCGCACCTTCCTGCCCGAGGTGCAGGAGCTCGCCGCCCACGAGGTGCTCCTGCTCGGGCCCCCGGCGCCCGGCCGGCCGGGCCTGCGGCGCGTCAAGAAGCGGCTCGACGAGCCCGCGACCGTCGAGCCCGACTTCCTGCTCGACCATTTCGACCGGCTGGTTCCTTCCTTACGGCCGCGGCGGCTCAGCCTCGACCTCACCGGCGGCTTCGATTCCAGGCTGCTCGCCGCGCTTGCGAGCCATCACGGCCTCGTCTTCGAGGCCGCCACCTCGGGCGAGCCGGGCTCGCCCGACGTCGCGATCGCCCGCCGCGCCGCCGCCGTCCTCGGCGTGCCGCTGCACGTGACCCGTCAGCACGGGCTCGACCGGCTCGAGGCGGAGCTGCCGCGGATCTTCGCGGAAGGCGGCGGGCTCACCGACGTCTACAAGTTCCACCGCGACCGGGCGGTGGCCCTCGCCCGCCTGGCACGCGGGATCGAGCTGTTCCTGCACGGTGCCGCGGGTGCGATCTACAAGGACTTCTTCGTCCACCACGAGTTCCCGTTCTACCACCGCACCGAGCCGGACCTCGCCCGCTTCTACCGCCTGCGCGTGGCCCCGGTGCAGCTGCCGGCCGCCTGTCTGACCCCCTGGGGCCGCGAGCTGCACCGGGCGATCGTCGCACGCACCCTCGAGCGGTTCGCGGTCCAGCGCGCCGCCACCAACCACGCCACCTACGATCGCATCGCCTACTTCGTGCGCGCCCCCGAGGATTACGGCCACCAGCTCTCGAGCTACGTCAATCTCGGTCTCGACGTGGTGGCCCCCTTGGCCGAGCACGGGAACGTGGTGCGCGGTATCAGGCTCTCCTCCTGGTCGCGCTGCATGCACGGCTTCCATCGCCGCCTGATCACCCGGTTGCGGCCCGACCTCGCGGCGCTGCTCACGACCGACGGCTACAGCGCCTCCACCGCCCTCGCCCATCTCCCGGGCGATCTTCTGGGCTACGGCCGCAACGAGCTGCGCCGCGCCCTCGACAAGGCGAGCCAGCGCCTGATCGGCCGCCGGCTCTGGGGCAAGGCCGGCGACCGTCAGCTGAACGCCCCGGATTTCGTCGACCGGCTGCGGGCCACCCGGCAGTTCGAGGCCGCGCTCGAGCTGTTCCAGGCGCGCGGCATTCTCGCCCCGGGGCTGCGCCCGGAGCAGGTGCGCGAGCCGCATGTCGGGCGGATGATCACGGTCGGGATGTGCGTCGCGGCCTTCGATGCCGCCGGCGGCGCGCGCGCCGGGGCGGCGCGGCGCGGCGTGGCGGTGGCCGCTTCGTCCTGAAGCCGTTCGCGTCCGACGGGAAAAGCCCTCCCCCCGCCCGTGCGGCTCGCCGGGGCCGCGCCGCCATTCATGAGCTGCTCCCGCCAGAGCGGCGTAGCCGTTCTGGCGGGAGCACTGGCCAGCGAGAGGGTAGGCCGTCACCCCGAGGGTTCTGGCGCGCTCCTGCTGCGTGGCAGCGATGGCGGTCGGCTCGGGCGCGTGCTTCGGCAGGGCGCCTGCAGGCGGCGTGCCCGCCGCGGGTGGGGGCGCCACCTTCGCGCCGCGCCCGGCCCCGGTCGCCGACCGGTGGCAGCGCTTCGCCGCCGCGATCGCGCGCCGCCGGGGCCGGTGCTGGAGCCGGCACGGGCTGGCGGCCTCCAGAGCAGCGGCGGCCGTTTGCCGCCCGGCACGATCCCGAGCCCGGTTCGGCGCTTGCTGGCGGCGGCGGCGCGCCGCGCCACCGTGGGCCCGCCGTCGCGGCAGAAGGCCTCGCCGCGGCCCTGGCGCGCCCTTCCGGACACCGGCGGCGGCGCGGCGCGCGGCAGTGCCTGGCCGCCCGGCCCCTTGCCCGCCGCGGGCGCTCGATGCCTTTGCCGATCACGGGCTGGCCGGACCGCCGGCGGATCGCCGGCGCGGCCCGGCGCACCGGCAGCTGGTTCTCGAACCCGAGATAGCGCCGCCGTGCGCCGGCGCGGTCGGTCAGATCGGGATCGAAGGCGGCCGCCGCGGCGAAGCGGGAATGCGCGATCATGGCCTGCCGCCGGAAGCGGTTGCGCTTGTGCGGCGACCCGCTCGAGCTGCGCGCCGTCGGCCGCGCGGGCCCGCGGCCGATGCGAGAATGCCCGCGGCCGGCACCGGACTCGTGCTCGCCCGTGGCGGGATTTCTCGGGACGGCGATTTTCCGACAGCGGAAAATCGCCGCGGCCTCAGGCGTAGCCGAGCCGGGCGCGGGTCCGTGCGGTCTCCCCGGCGATCGCCTCTTCCTCCGCCGGGGTGAAGCCGGGACGGTAGTAGGTGGGCTGGCTCAGCCGCGCCGCCATGGCGGCGAGCGCCGCGGGGGTGGCCGGCAGCCCGGCGTGGGCGAAGACCGAGGCCAGCGTCGCTTCCGGCCGGTCGCACAAGTCCTCGTAGCGCACGAGCAGGACGGCCGCGGCGAGCGCGGGATCGGCCTCCCGCTGGTCGAGGACGAAATCGTAGAGCATCGCCCAGTAGCGCGCCCAGCCGCGCGCTTCCTCGCCGTCCCGCCAGAGCTGCTCGATCTGCCGCACGGCCTCCTCGTCGCCGACGTTGATCACCCGCCGGTCGAGGCCGAACTCGTAGTGGCCGACACGCTGCATGTGCCTGAGGATGCGCGGATCGCGGCTCTCTTCCGCGCAGAACAGGCGGTGCTGCTTCATGAGCGACGCGACGTGCCAGAGCGGCTCGCGCACCGGTACCACGAAGCGCGCATCGGGAAACAGCTTCTGGAGGTAGGCGAAGCGGGTGAGGTTGTAGTTGCCCTTGGAGAGGTAGCGGCCACCGCCGCGCACCAAGAGAATCTTCTTGAGGTGATCGACGTAGAACCGCTCGAAGGCCGGGTTGCTCGTGGTGCGGTCCAGGACCTGGTTTTTCCGATTGTCGTGGCAGCCCGGAAAGAAGCGCATCCACAACACCTCCTCCATCGCCTCGGGGCTGTCCGGGGTGACGAGGATGCGGTCCTTGTGCGCGCGCTCCGTGGGCGGCGCGTCCGTGCGGTAGACGTGGGCGAAGGCGCGGTTCCAGAACAAGGGCGTATAGACCGGCGGGAAGTCGCGGTAGCGGTGGGTCGCGACCCCGGGTTGGCACGCCAGCAGCTCGAGCAGGATGGTGCTGCCCGAGCGCGCGATGCCGGCGACGTAGATCGGCCGGTCGATCCGGACCCGGTCGAGCTCGGCGCGGTGCGCGCTGCTCTCGAGCTCGCCGAGCTTCTGCCAGAAGCCCGCCGTGCGGTCGATGAAGGCGCCGAGCCGGTCGAGCCAGCCCGGCATCTCCATGCCGCCGGCAGCGGCCGTGTCGGGTGCGCGCGTGCTCAAGGCAGGCTTCTCCGGCTCATGGGCGCTACTCGATCCGGAACGCGACCTTGATGGCCAGGGAGGCGACCAGCACCGAGAGGAAATAGACCGCCTCCCAGCCGCCGAGCCAAGACGGCACGCCCGGGATCAACATGCGGGGCGGGAGAGCGAAGCTGATCGCCTCGATCGGTGCATCGGCGCGGACATAGCCGGCCTCGTCGCCCCAGAGCCAGTTCCACCAGGCGCGCTTGCGGACGGTGGTGGCGGGCACGTCCGCGGGCGGCCCGGCATAGACCAGGCCGTGCGCGTCGAGAAAGCGCACCGGGCTGCCGGGGGCGGGCCAGCGCAGGCGCTCCCCGTCGCCGTCGCGGACCAGGGCTTCCGCCGGCTCGACCGCGATCCCGTCGAGCGCGGGGGCGAAGCTCACCGGCACGGGCGTGCCGGCGGCCGGGAGCTGGTAGCCGTAGGGGCCGCTCGAGAGCCAGGCGATCACGACCAGAAGCGGCAGCGAGGAGAGAAGGGCGGGCCCGACCACGATGCCGAGGAGCCCGAGCGAGACGGCGAGGTTGCGCCGCGAGAGGCGCATGGTCTGGGCGAAGTCGTCCTTGGCCGCCTTGAGCGCCGCCTGGAGCTGCCGCATCTCGGCCTTCCGGGCGCGAATCCGCGCCTGGTCCGAGAGCAGCCCGTAGAGCCCCATCGCCAGCGCCCCGCTCAGGGCCCCGAGGACGACGAGGCGCAGGACCGGGGGCAGGAAGCCCAGGGCCGCGTCGAGCGCGGCGAGAACGGGGTAGAACAGGTTGAGGACGCCGTTCAAGGTGCGGTCTTTTCCCGCGCGCCGGCCGCAGCACCGTTCTGCGCCGGCGCGGTCGGCGCGGCGGGAACGGCGCCCTTCCGGAAGCGGCGCATCAGCGCCCGGATCGGCCAGAACAGGACGGCGCCGATCGCGAGCAGCACGGCGACGACGACGCCCCAGAGCGCGCTCAGCATGGTGATGCCGGCACCCGGGCCGATATAGGCCAGGGCCGGGCCGGACGCGGTCAGGCCGAGCAGCAGCAGCAGGCAGGCGGGCGCGAACGACAGGTTGCGCATGATCCTCGTACTCCGGCTGATCGGCTCCGGCGTTTCGGTGCCGAAAGCGGGCGCGCGGCGGGGCAGGTCGGCGCGCCGGGCACGCGCGGCAAGCGTGATAAGCCCCAGCAGCGAAACGGCGTCAAGAAGCGCAAGAGCGCGCAAGCGCGACGAAGCCATCTTCTGCTACGTCCTTCGGGAGCAGGACGACCCGTCCGGGCGGGTCCGTCTTCGCTTCATGCCGCAAGCGCCGGGAGTTCGCCAGGGTGACTCCTGCCCCATCCTGCACGCCTGGCGCCGCGAAGGATCCGGCACCCGCGTCGGGATGGGGCGAGCCGGCCTCCGGGAGGCACCACGCCCCCGTTGCAAGCCGTTTTTTCCTCTCCCTGGCGCCCGTGTCGGACTCCGCGCTCGGGGACGAGCCGCGGCCTCTCTACAGCAAGAAAAGTTAGATTCTTAAGTTAAATAAGTTAGAGGGCGGGATTCGCCTGCAAAATCAATGGGTTAACCCCGATTTGGGTTCGCGATAGCACGAGCCGCGGTTCGCGATAGCACGAGCCGCGGGTTCGCGATAGCACGAGCCGCGGGGAATCGGTCCACAATCGGCCCACAAGAAATCAACAGAGTCATCCACAGGGATGGAAATCCTAGGCTTCCCCGCCGCGCGGGAGCGCCGCCCCCTGGTCGGGCGCGGCCGGCGCCGGGCGGGCGGTGAACTCGACCATGGTCCGCTCCAGCCGCTCGCGCGGGAGCGCCTCCTCGGGCACGGCCAGCCGGGCGCGGTAGTCGGGAATGGCGTCGCGCTCGATCGCCTTCGAAAGATCGTGCTTGAAGCCCTTGAGTTCGCGCAAGGACCCGCATTTCTCGGCGAGGCGGGGGAGGGCGATCGCCCAGCGCTCCTGCTGGCCGAGATGTTTTCGCGCCAGCTCGTAGAGCCGGCGCTCGAGCCCCATGCTGAGCTGGAAATAGGCCGGGTTGATGGTGAGCACGCGCCGGTCCTTGACGATGGCGCGGAACATCCACTGATTGAGGGTGACCTCGACCGCGGCCATGATCTTCTCGCCGGCGCGGCTGCCGGTGCGGATCTCGCGCTCGAGCACGCGCGCGTTGTCGATCCAGCCGAACGTGGTCCATTCCCGCTCGCCGCCGGCCTCGAGCGTGGTGACGATCGAGGTCGAGCGCAGGCGGAACAGCGCCTCCAGGAGGCGCTGGTAGTCGTGCTTGCTGGTGTTGCGGCCGGTGAGCTTGAGATAATCGTGCGCGGACAGGGTCACGGTGCGCTCCACCGCCATGCCGCGCTCGAGCCGCTCGTTGATCAAGGAGGCGACGTAGATCAGAAGATCCTTGTCCCAGATCGTGGCGATGCCCTTGGGGCCGGGCCGGACCTCGATCTTGACCTTGCCGTCGTCGTAGACGAGCGGCTCCATCCGGGGCTGTTTCTGCAGCGAGAAGAACGGGAACTCCATCAGCGCCCGGTCGTCCTTCAAGGGCGCGTTGATCAGGCTCTCCAGGAAGAGGTCGACCTGGGTTCCCGCCAGCTTGCTTCTCCGCGCGGCCCCGGCGCGCCGCCGGCCCGGCCGGGAAACGGTTCGCGATGGCACGAGCCGCGATCCTTATAGCGTCCGCGCCGGCCCGCGTCGAGCCCGGGCCGCCACGGCCCGGGCCGGGACGCCTTCAGATTGGGCGTATTATCGACCATTAATTTCTTACATGGTATAGCTATTCTACTTCATGGTCAAAGATCGGCCGCGTTCCTGCCGGCCGCCGGCGGCTTCGGTTCGCGATGGCACGAGCCACGGTTCGCGATGGCACGAGGCACCGGCCGGAAGGCCGCCCGCCGCCGCCCTTCCGGCCGGGTCGGCACTATAGGACTTCAGGGATAGGACTTCAAGGACAATCGCCGCGGCGCTACGGCGGTCTCGGCAGTAATATTGAGATTTATCAGCATTTTAGTCGAAATCGGCTCGACTCCCTTCTGTTGACAAGCTTTTAGATTAAAAACCTATATTAGGGCGGAACTCGTTGCGGAGAGGAACCCGCCCGTGCCCACCGCCCAGCCCGACCGAACCCTCGCCCGCCTCGGCGTCCCGGTCACCATCGCCGTCCTCGCCAACGATGCCGGCAGCGGCCTCACCGTCACCGGTTACACCCGGCCCGCAACCGGGACGCTCGTGCTCAACCCGGACCAGAGCTTCACCTACACCCCTGCCGCCGCCGGCCAGGACGGCTTCACCTACACGGTGCGCGACACCACGGGGGCCACCGCCACCGCCACCGTGACCATCACCGTCGAGCGGCCCAATGCCGCGCCCGTCGCCGGCGACGACGCGCTCCGGGTCACGGCCGGCGGCAGCGCCGTGGTGCCGGTGCTCGCCAACGACGCCGACCCCGACGGCGATGCGCTCGCCATCGTCGCCCTCGACGCGCCCGGGCACGGCTCGGTCCGGATCGAGCCCGACCAGACGCTGCGCTACACGCCGCAGAGCGGCTTCACCGGCCAGGACGGCTTCGCCTACACGGTGAGCGACGGCAAGGGCGCCACCGCCAGCGCCACCGTCACCGTCACGGTGACCGCCGCCAACGCCCCGCCCACGGCCCAAGCCGATCGCGTCGCGACCACGGCCGGCACGGCGGTGACCATCGACGCGCTCGCCAACGACGACGACCCCGACGGCGATCCGCTGGCGCTCACCGGCATGACCCTGCCGGCGCACGGCCAGCTCGCGCTCACCCCCGATCAGGACTTCGTCTACACGCCGGCGGCCGGCTTCACCGGCCAGGACGGCTTCGCCTACACGGTGCGCGACGGCAGGGGCGGCAGTGCCAGCGCCGCCGTCACGATCACGGTCGAGCGCCGCAACACGCCGCCGGTGGCGGCGAACGACGCCGCCGCCACCGGCGGCGGCCAGCCCGTCACGCTCGATCCTTTGCGCAACGACAGCGATCCCGACGGCGATCCGCTGCGGCTCGTGGCGCTGACCGTGCCGGCCCACGGCCGGATCACGGCCAACCCCGACCAGACCGTCACCTACACGCCCGATCCCGGCTTCACCGGCCAGGACGGGTTCACCTACCGGGTGAGCGACGGGACCGCCGCGAGCGAGGCCGCGGTGACGGTGACGGTGGCCGCCCCGCCGCCCGCCACCTGGCCCAACGGCTATCGCTGGCGCCGGCGGCTGGTGCTGCCGCCGCAGCCGGTGGCGGGCGAGACCGCGGACGGCTTCGTCGTCCTGATCCGGGAAAGCGGGGACTGGCTGCGCACCGTCGCCGGCGGCGGCCGGATCGAGAGCGCTTCGGGCTTCGATCTCCGCTTCGAGCTCGGCGACGGCACCAAGCTGCCGCACGAGCTCGAGCGCTACGACGGGGCCGCGGGCGAGCTCGTCGCCTGG
The DNA here is from genome assembly GCF_037908215.1 of Benzoatithermus flavus. Classification (NCBI taxonomy): domain Bacteria; kingdom Pseudomonadati; phylum Pseudomonadota; class Alphaproteobacteria; order Geminicoccales; family Geminicoccaceae; genus Benzoatithermus; species Benzoatithermus flavus. The sequence goes on from NZ_JBBLZC010000040.1 coordinate 17,522, forward strand.
GTGCGCGTGCCGGGCTGGCGCCTCACCAGCCGGCGCGAGCTGTTCCTCTACTACGGCAAGGCGGGGCTCGCCGCCGCCGAGGCCGATCCGGCCGCGACCTGGCGCGACTATCTCGTGGTCTGGGACACCGCCACCGGCCGCGACCGCTCGCTGCAGGGCCGCGACCTCGTGCCCGGCAACGTCGCCACCGGCAGCCTGATCGGCACCTGCGGCAGCTTCGACGGCCGAGCCGTCGCCACGCGCGGCGATGCAAGCTTCCTCGACGGCCACGATGCGCTCACCGTCCAGGCCGTGATCGCCGCCGACGCCGCCATGGTCGGCAGCGATCACGGCATCCTGAGCCAGTGCGCCATGGGCGAGGTCGAGTTCGCGGCCGGCCTCAACCTCGATTTCCTGTCCCGCACCACGAGCGGGGCCACGAACGTCATCAATTTCCGCGTGCGCTGCACGGACGGCGGCACCTACACGCTGAGCGCGGCCGGCAGCCACCGCACCGGCCCGCAGCTCGTCCACGGCGTCTGGCGCAAGGGTGCGGCACCCGAGCTCTATCTCGACGGTGCCTTGAGCCCGCGCACCAACACCGCCCCCCCGGTGCGCAACGGCAGCACCAAGATGGCAGCACCGGGTGCGCTCTATCTCGGTGCCGGGGCGCGCGACACCGCGGCCGGCGGCTGGCGCGGGCTGATTGACGAGGTGCGGATCCGGAGCAGCGCCTTGAGCGCGGCCTGGATCGCCACCGAGCAGGCCAATCTCGCGGCGCCGCAGGCCTTCTACGGCCTCGGCGGCGAGGACGCGGCGGACGATGCCGACGGCGCCCCCACGGCGCTGCCGTGCGCCGTCACCACCGGCGTCGGCAGCCACGTCGACATCGACGTGCTGGCGGGTGTCCTCGATCCGGACGGTGGCGCCCAGCTCACGCTCGCCGCGGTTGGCACCGCGCTCCACGGCAAGACCGCGATCGTCGGCAGCGTGGTCCGCTACACCCCGTTCGCCGGCTATCGCGGCACGGACCGCTTCACCTACACGGTCGCGAGCGGCAGCAAGCGCAGCACCGGCACCGTCACGGTGACCGTGGCCGCGGCCCCGCCTAGGGCGGTGGACGACACCGCCACCACCGTGGCCGGCCAGGCCGTGACCGTGCCCGTGCTCGCGAACGACGGCGGCAGTGGCCTGACGCTCGCCGCCGTCGGCGAGCCGGCGCACGGCAGCGTGACGAAGAACGCCGACGGCACGCTCACCTACACGCCCGATCCCGGCTTCGCCGGTGTCGACGGCTTCACCTACACGGTCGCCAGCGGCGACGCGGCCGCCACCGGCCGGGTGACGGTGACGGTGCGCGCGAGCGCGGCCCTGGCGCCCTACGCCTACCACCACAAGCCGCCGGCATCGCTCCTGCCCGCCGGCGACGGCGACATCGTGGTCTGGAACGTGCCCACGACCGGCGGCACCTGCCCCTATCAGGGCGATCCCGGCAAGGTGCTGCTGATCGCCGGGCCGGACGGGCCGCTCGAGGGCAACCTCGTCGCCGAGAACCTGCGCTTCAAGGCGGTGTTCCTGATCGGCGTCACCTGGCGCAAGAAGGGCACCACCATCGCCACCGCCCCCTCCGGCGCCGCCGTCAAGGGCGGCGACTACACCCGGATCAGCTTCGCCGCCGGGCTGGGCCTGCGCCCCGTCCTGTTCGTCGGCAACGTCGATCTCGACTGGCACACGAGCGAGCCCACGGTCTGGGGCGATTTTCTCGGCATCGGCAGCAAGGGCGAGCCGCTCGAGCTCTACGTGCAGAAGGTGAAATGCCGCAAGGGCTCCTACGGCTTCACCGACAAGATCACCGGCTCGTTCAGCCCGCACGCCGATTTCCTGCAACCGAAATACGGCGCCCTCGGCGATCTCTTCTTCGCCGACTGCGATCTCGCCTGGGGCTACCAGCACCTCTTCTGCCAGAACCCCAACGACATCGTGCCGGCGAACGCCAGGCTCTTCCTCGAGGACGTGGTGTTCCGCCCCAACCCGTTCGCGCCCACCATCTACGGCGGCAGCGGCGCCTACAACCAGACCGTCTACGTCCATGCCATGGGCGTGCTCCAGGGCAAGGTGATCGCGAACGAGGTGGCGGCCGGGCGCTACTGGGCGCAGTTCTCCGAGAACGTCACCGCCATGGCGCACCCGAGCTTCACGAGCGGCTTCGGCGCCTACATGAACCCGGCGCAGACCCCGGCCGGCAACGCGGCGATCGCGGGCAGCGAGGTCCGCTTTCCGGATTACAAGTCGCCGAGCCACGCCGACAAGGTGTTCAACGGCAACTGGCGCTGGAACGTCGAGCCCACCGCCCCGGTGGTCGCCGACGCCGAGATCGGCCACACCGTCCGGATGACGACCGCCGCCGGGCTGCGGCGGATCCTCTCGGGCGCCGGCGGCTAGCGCCGGCCGGGTCACGTGCCAGGTGGCGGCGAGGAAGAACAGGAAGGCCAGGGTGGTACCGATGCTGTAGAGCGCCACCGTCGTGCGCAGCGACAGCGCCAGCCAGGCCCCGAGCGCGAAGCTCGCCGCGAGGGCCAGGGTCGTGAGCAGCGAGGCGACGAGGCGCAGGTTCTGCCGGCCCAGGACGTTCAAGGTCTGCGAGATCGGCACCACGACGAAGCGGGCGAGATGGAGCGGAACCAGAAGTTGCACCATGATGCCGGCCTCGCGCCAGGGCTCGCCGAAGACCAGCGCGAACAGCGGCGGCCCGGCCAGGAGCAGCGGCAGCATGCCGACGAGGCCCAGCGCCGTGAAGCGCAGCGCGGTGCGCCGGAACAGGCGGTAGATCGCGGCGCGCTCGGCCTGGGCGATCTCGCCCAGGAACACGTTGCTGCCGGCCTCGGCCAGCATCCGCACCGGCATGCCGGTGATGCGCTGCCCGAGCCCGAACCAGCCGGCGGCGACCGGCCCGTGCAGCACGGCGACCAGGACCGCGGGCAGCATGCTGGCGACACTCTCGAGCAGGGTCGCGGGTGCGGTGAGCAGAGGATAGCCGCGGTGCGCTCGGGCCTGGGCGCGCATCCGCCGCCAGCCGAGCGCGCGCAGCAGCGCCCGATCGGCCGGCCCGAAGCTGCGCCGGAAGACGAGGCAGCGGGCGATGGGCCCCAGGCTGTAGCCCAGGACGAGGGCGCCCGCCCCGCCGCCGAGCAGGCCGAGGCCGAGCTGGGCGCCGGCTTGGGTCGCGAACTGGACGAGGCTGCTCAGCGCGTTGCGGCGATAGGTGCCGCGGCGGATCGACCAGTGCGACAGGACGAGGCTCGCCCCCCAGAACAGGAGATAGAACGGTGCATACCAGAGCAGGGCGGCGAAGCCCGGCATGCCGAGCCAGGCGGCGAGCGGCTCGCCGCCGAGGGCGAGGACGAGAACGAGCAGGAGGTCGAGCAGCAGCACCGCGCCCATCGCCACCGCCGCCATGGCGAGCGCGTCCTCGTCGTCGCGGCAGACCGGCACGGCGTACTGGTAGCACAGCGTCATCAGCCCGCCGAGGATGGTGGTGAGCGCCGTGAACACGGCGAGCACGCCGAACGCCTCCGGCCCGTAGAGCCGGGTCAGGATCGGCGAGCAGGCGACGAGGAGGAGCTGGCCCGCCATGGTCCCGCCCGAGAGCATGGTCAGGCGGCGGGTGAAGCGGCCTTGCGGCAGGAGGCGGCCGAGCCGGGTCAGCATCGGGCCCGGGCTCCCTCGCCGCGGGGCGCGGGGGCGTGGCCGCCGCGGGCGGCGGCCGGGGCGGGTCGGTTCGCGGTAGGGCTCATCACATGTCTCGCGCGAAAACCCCGCCGCGCCGGGCGGGGGGCAGCCAGCGCCGCTGTCCCGCCGCGCTTCTTACCAGGGTCGAGGAAAGATTCACGGTGGCTTCGATCGTATGCTCGTGGCGGGCGAGGCGTGGCCGAGCCATCGCTGCCGAGCGGGCGCCCAAGGCGCGGCCCGGCTGGATCGGGACGATGCGGCGAGCGGGGTGCATCCTTCCCGGAAGAAGGGCAGGCGGCAAGCCGTTGCCCGAGCCGGATGCCTGCACATCGGCGCCAGCATGCGGCGCGCCGGCGGCCGGTGCGCCGCCGGTCGGCACGCAAACGAAAAGGGCGCGCCGGCGGCGATCAGCGAGCCCATCACGCAAGGCACAATTCAGGCCGGCAGGCGGGTCGCCGCACAAGCGCAACCGCTTCCGGCGGCAGGCCATGATCGCGCATTCCCGCTTCGCCGCGGCGGCCGCCTTCGATCCCGATCTGACCGACCGCGCCGGCGCACGGCGGCGCTATCTCGGGTTCGAGAACCAGCTGCCGGTGCGCCGGGCCGCGCCGGCGATCCGCCGGCGGTCCGGCCAGCCCGTGATCGGCAAAGGCATCGAGCGCCCGCGGCGGGCAAGGGGCCGGGCGGCCAGGCACTGCCGCGCGCCGCGCCGCCGCCGCCAGCAAGCGCCGAACCGGGCTTGGGATCGTGCCGGGCGGCAAACGGCCGCCGCGGCTCTGGAGGCGGCCCTGCTACCCGGCGGGTTAGGCGCGAAATCAGGGGCAGCGCGCCGCCCGGGCGGCTTTCTCGCGATGCCAGCGCCAGGCGGAGCCGATGATCGTCTCCAGCGCGGAATGGCGGGTCGCGCGCGGAATCGGGCAGGGGCCGGTGACGTCGGCGACCAGGCGCGGCGGGTCGCCCGGCCGGCGGGGACCGTAGGTGAGCGGCACCGTGCGGCCGGTGATCGCCTCGGCGGCGGCGACGATCTCCTTGACCGAATAGCCCGCACCCGTGCCGAGATTGGCCTTGAGCGAGGCCCCGCCCTCCAGCAGCCGCTGCAGGGCCGCGACGTGCGCCTCGGCGAGGTCGGCGACGTGGATATAGTCGCGCACCGCCGTGCCGTCCGGGGTGGGATAGTCGGTGCCCATCACCACGAGCGGCGGCCTCGTGCCCAAGATCGCGTCCAGCATGAGCGGGATCAGATGGGTCTCGACCGCGCGCGCCTCGCCGATCTCGCCCTCCGGGTCGGCGCCGGCGGCGTTGAAGTAGCGCAGGGCGGCGTAGCGGATGCCGTAGGCCATGTCGTAGTCGGCGAGGAGCCGCTCGACCATCAGCTTGCTGGCGCCATAGGGATTGACCGGCCGCTGCGGCGCGTCCTCGCGGATCGGCACGGTCTCCGGCACGCCGTAGGTGGCGCAGGTGCTCGAGAAGACGAAGGCGCGCACGTCGTGCGCCCGCGCCGCGTCGAGCAGGTTGATGGTGCCGGTGACGTTGTTGCGGTAGTAGCGGCCGGGCTCCTGCATCGATTCGCCGACGAGCGCCAAGGCGGCGAAGTGCATGACGGCGACGGGCCGGTGCTTCCCGAACGCCTCGTTCACCCGGTTCATGTCCAGGATGTCGCCGACCTCGAGCGGCCCCCAGCGCACGGCCCAGCGATTGCCGGTCGAGAGATTGTCGAAGGTGACCGGCAGATAGCCGGCGGCGGCCAGCGCCTTGCAGGCATGGCTGCCGATATAGCCGGCACCGCCGGTGACGAGGACGACGGGCCGCCCGCTCATGCGCGCTTCTCCTCGATCAGCCTGGCGAAATAGGGGATGGCGCGCTTCAGGCCCTCCTCGAGCGGCACGGTGGGCCGCCAGCCGAGGATCCGCTCGGCGCGGGTGATGTCGGGCTGGCGCTGCAAGGGATCGTTCTCCGGCAGCGGCTTGAACACGATCCTGGACGAGGAGCCGGTGAGCGCGATCACCTTCTCCGCCAGCTCCAGGATCGTGAACTCGCCGGGATTGCCGAGATTGATCGGCCCGGTCACCTCCTCGGGGCTTTCCATCAGCCGCAACAGCCCCTCGACCAGATCGTCGACGTAGCAGAACGAGCGGGTCTGGCTGCCGTCGCCGTAGACCGTGATGTCCGTACCCGTCAGCGCCTGGACGATGAAGTTCGAGACCACCCGCCCGTCGTTGGGGTGCATCCTGGGACCGTAGGTGTTGAAGATCCTGGCCACCTTGATCCGCAAGCGATGCTGGCGGTGATAGTCGAAGAACAGGGTCTCGGCACAGCGCTTGCCCTCGTCGTAGCAGGCCCTGGGGCCGATCGGGTTGACGTGGCCCCAGTACGCCTCGGGCTGGGGATGCACCTTGGGGTCGCCGTAGACCTCCGACGTGCTGGCCTGGAGGATCTTGGCGCGCACGCGTTTCGCCAGGCCCAGCATGTTGATGGCACCGTGGACCGAGGTCTTGGTGGTCTGGACCGGGTCGAGCTGGTAGTGGATCGGCGAGGCCGGGCAGGCGAGGTTGTAGATCTCGTCGACCTCGACGTAGAGCGGGAAGGTGACGTCGTGGCGCAAGAGCTCGAAGCGCGGGTTGGCCATGAGATGGGCCACGTTCATGCGCCGGCCGGTGAAGAAATTGTCGACGCACAAGACCTCGTGGCCCTGCGCGAGCAGCCGCTCGCACAAGTGGCTGCCGATGAACCCGGCGCCGCCGGTCACCAGGATGCGTTTGCTGGACAAGTCTCTCACGAGGCACCGGATCCTTTGACGACGACGAGGAGGGTTTTGCACAGGATCACCAGGTCGACCCAGGGCGACCAGTTCTTGATGTACCAGTTGTTGAGCTCGATCCGGCGGTAATATTCCAGATCGTCCCGCCCGCTCACCTGCCACATGCCCGTGAGCCCGGGCGTCACCTGCCGGTACAGCTCGAACGCCCGGCCGGTGTACTGCTCGCGCTCGTCCAGCAGCAAAGGCCGCGGCCCGACCAGGCTCATCTCGCCCTTGAGCACGTTCAAAAGCTGCGGCAGCTCGTCGATGCTGGTCTTGCGGATGAACCGGCCGATCGGCGTGATCCTGGGGTCTTGCGCCAGCTTGAAGCTCTCTTCCCATTCCCGCCGCCGCGCCGGGTCGCGCGCCAAAAGCTCGCGCAGCACCTGGTCGGCGTTCGGCACCATGCTGCGGAACTTCAGGGCGCGGAACACCCGGCCCTCGCGCCCGATCCGCGGCGAGCCGTAGAGCGCCGGGCCGCCGTCGAGCCGCACCAAAAGCGCCACCAAGAGCATCAGCGGGCTCAAAAACAGGAGCAGCAGGGACGCGCCGACGAGATCAAACACCCTTTTATAGACCAGCTTGCTGCCCACCGCCCCCGCGCGGCGGTTGCTCAGGACCACAAGGTCGTGGCCGAAGAACTTGTGCAGCTCCATGTCCTTGATCGACACGTCGCGCAGCGCCGGGACGATGCCGTGCGGCAGGCGCAGCCGCTCGTCGACCAGCCGCGCCGCCTCCTGGGTCGCCCTGACCTGGGTGTCGTCGAAGGCGATCAGCACGTAGCGGCAGGCGCCGCTCGCGACCAGGCGCGCCAGCTCCCGCTCGAGGTCGAGCCCCTGGCCGACCGGCAGGCGGCGGGTGATCACCTGGCCGACATAGGGATCGTGGCCCAAGAGCCGCGCCACCTCGTCCATCGCCGTCGGGCTGCCGATCAGGACGGTCGGGCAGCGCCACGGCCCGAGGCGGAACAGGGCGTGCTTGAGGGCGACGCGGGCGAGCACCAAAAGCCCGCCGGCGAACAGCCAGGTGCTGGACAGCCAGATGCGCGACGGCTGGACCTTCAGCGCGAACTGGAGATAGCCGTCGATCAGCGCGGCGATGCCGACCCCGGTCAGAAGCTGCTGCGCCTCGGTGGCGAAGGACTGCCGGGCGCCGTAGTGGCCCTTGAGCGCGAACCACAGGCACAGGCCCGAGCCCAGCAGGTAGAGCTGCAGCGTGCGCTGCGGCAGGAAATCGTCGTAGAAGCTGCCCGGGCTCGCGGCCAGGAAGGTGGTGCGCAGCCAGTCGGTGAGGTGGGTGGCGAGGGTGAACGCCAGGAGCAGGCAGAGCGCGTCGCCGAGCAGCAGCAGCCGCCCGGTCAGCCGCTCCGGCCGCCGCCACGCCCCGGCGCGCGCCCAGGAAAGCGTCCCGGTGCTCATCGGCCGGGCCCCGGGCGGGCGAAGGGCGGAACGACGGCCGGATGGCGGCAGGCCCGATCGGGGATCTGGATCAAGCGGCTTCTCCTCGCCTGCTGCCGGGCGCGGGCCGGCCGTGCCGTGCCCGTCCCGTCCGCGTTCCTGCCAGCTCCGTGCGGCACCGTCGGTGAGCTTCGCCACAGCGGGCCGGCGATGCTGCATGCGCCCCTCTCCGCGCGTCCTTCTTCGGCCGGTGCTTCAGCCTAGGCGGTGCGTGTTAAAATTCCTCGAAGCCCGGCGCCATCCATGGCGCCGTCCTGTCGGCTCGGATCCGGCTCCCGGCATGAAAGACGTCCTTTGGCAGGCAGAACCGATCGACGGCGCGCGCAGGCCGTGGATCGGCGCTTTTAACCACGGCCGCGCCACGGGGGAAGAGGCCGCGACATCGGGCCCGGTCGCCGCTTCCTGTCGCGGCGGCTTCGCCCGAGGCCCGTGGCGCGGCCGCCACGGGGCGATGGCGGAATTTCCCGCGGTCGCGATTTAGCGGTATCGCGCCATCGCGGCCGGGCGGCGGCGCTGGCGTCCGCCGCCCGGCCGCGGCAAGCTCGCCGGCGCCAGAAGAGAGGAGAATCGGTCCTTTGCGCATCGTCCTGTTCGGCCTCGGCCACGTCGGCGCCACCACGACCGCCTGCCTCGCGCAGGCCGGGCACGACGTGCTCGGGGTCGATCCCGAGCCCGCGCGGGTCGCGGCGGTGGCGGCGGGCCGCGCGCCCGTCCGCGAGCCCGGGCTGGACGCGCTGCTGCGGGCGGGGGTCGCGGCCGGGCGGATCGCCGCCGCCACGACGGCGGGGGAGGCGCTGGCGGTGGCCGATCTCGCCATGGTCTGCGTCGCCACCCCGCCCACGGCCGACCGGCGCGGGCTCGATCTCGCGCGGCTCGTGGCGGTGGCGCAGGCGATCGGTGCCGCCATCCGCGGGCGGCGCCGGGCCGGCCGGCCGCTGCTCGTGGTGCTGCGCAGCACGGTACCGCCCGGCGCCACGGAGCGGCTCGTGCTGCCGGCGATCGCGGCCGCGGCCGGCGAAGGACCGGGTGCTGCCTGGGAGATCGCCTACCATCCCGAGTTCGCGCGCGAGGGCTCGGCCATCGCCGATCATCGGGCGCCGTCCCGGATCGTCGTCGGCGAGCGGGCGCCGGGCGCCACGCGGCGGCTCATGGGGCTCTACGAAGGGATCGCCGCGCCCTTCCTCGAGGTGCCGCTCGCGGTCGCCGAGCTCGCGAAGCTGGTCGACAATGGCTGGCACGCGCTCAAGGTGGCGTTCGCCAACGAGGTCGGCCGGCTCGCCGTGGCGCACGGGCTCGAGCCCGACGCCGTGGCGGCGCTGCTCCTGGCCGATGGGAGGCTCAATCTGGGGCCGGCCTATCTCCGCCCCGGCGCGCCCTATGGCGGCGCCTGCCTGCCCAAGGATCTCGGCGCCCTGCTCGGGCTCGCCGACGCGGCCGGCCTGACGCTGCCGGCGCTCGCCGGGGCCGTGGCCAGCAACGAGGCGCACCTCGCTTGGCTCCTCGCGGCGATCCGTGCCCGCGTGGCGCCGCCGGGGCCGGTGCTGCAGATCGGCGTCTCGTTCAAGGCCGGGACGGACGATCTGCGCGGCAGCCCGCTCGTCGAGCTGGCACGGCGGCTCGTCGCGCACGGCTACGCGCTCAGGCTGCACGATCCCGATCTCGACCCGGCGCGGCTTGCCGCCGCCGGCCGGGCGCTGCCGCCGGCCGGGGCGGCGCTGCTCGCGCGCGGGCGCGCGGCCGATCTCGCGGCGGCGGCGGCGGGCGTGCGGCTCGTCGTCCTCGGCAAGCCGTGCCCGCGCCTGCGCGCGCACCTGCCGGCCGGCGCGCCCGTGCTCGACCTGACGCGGCTCGCGGGCTTCACCCGCGCCGCGCCGGCAGCGTGACGGCGCGCCGGGTCGGGAGCGACCGAGCGCCGTGGCCCGGCCGGTCACGGCGGCGGTTTTCCCGCCCCCGAGCGGGGGCGGGAACCGGGGACCGGTTCAGGAAGCACCGGATCCTTTGACGACGACGAGGAGGGTTTTGCACAGGATCACCAGGTCGACCCAGGGCGACCAGTTCTTGATGTACCAGTTGTTGAGCTCGATCCGGCGGTAATATTCCAGATCGTCCCGCCCGCTCACCTGCCACATGCCCGTGAGCCCGGGCGTCACCTGCCGGTACAGCTCGAACGCCCGGCCGGTGTACTGCTCGCGCTCGTCCAGCAGCAAAGGCCGCGGCCCGACCAGGCTCATCTCGCCCTTGAGCACGTTCAAAAGCTGCGGCAGCTCGTCGATGCTGGTCTTGCGGATGAACCGGCCGATCGGCGTGATCCTGGGGTCTTGCGCCAGCTTGAAGCTCTCTTCCCATTCCCGCCGCCGCGCCGGGTCGCGCGCCAAAAGCTCGCGCAGCACCTGGTCGGCGTTCGGCACCATGCTGCGGAACTTCAGGGCGCGGAACACCCGGCCCTCGCGCCCGATCCGCGGCGAGCCGTAGAGCGCCGGGCCGCCGTCGAGCCGCACCAAAAGCGCCACCAAGAGCATCAGCGGGCTCAAAAACAGGAGCAGCAGGGACGCGCCGACGAGATCAAACACCCTTTTATAGACCAGCTTGCTGCCCACCGCCCCCGCGCGGCGGTTGCTCAGGACCACAAGGTCGTGGCCGAAGAACTTGTGCAGCTCCATGTCCTTGATCGACACGTCGCGCAGCGCCGGGACGATGCCGTGCGGCAGGCGCAGCCGCTCGTCGACCAGCCGCGCCGCCTCCTGGGTCGCCCTGACCTGGGTGTCGTCGAAGGCGATCAGCACGTAGCGGCAGGCGCCGCTCGCGACCAGGCGCGCCAGCTCCCGCTCGAGGTCGAGCCCCTGGCCGACCGGCAGGCGGCGGGTGATCACCTGGCCGACATAGGGATCGTGGCCCAAGAGCCGCGCCACCTCGTCCATCGCCGTCGGGCTGCCGATCAGGACGGTCGGGCAGCGCCACGGCCCGAGGCGGAACAGGGCGTGCTTGAGGGCGACGCGGGCGAGCACCAAAAGCCCGCCGGCGAACAGCCAGGTGCTGGACAGCCAGATGCGCGACGGCTGGACCTTCAGCGCGAACTGGAGATAGCCGTCGATCAGCGCGGCGATGCCGACCCCGGTCAGAAGCTGCTGCGCCTCGGTGGCGAAGGACTGCCGGGCGCCGTAGTGGCCCTTGAGCGCGAACCACAGGCACAGGCCCGAGCCCAGCAGGTAGAGCTGCAGCGTGCGCTGCGGCAGGAAATCGTCGTAGAAGCTGCCCGGGCTCGCGGCCAGGAAGGTGGTGCGCAGCCAGTCGGTGAGGTGGGTGGCGAGGGTGAACGCCAGGAGCAGGCAGAGCGCGTCGCCGAGCAGCAGCAGCCGCCCGGTCAGCCGCTCCGGCCGCCGCCACGCCCCGGCGCGCGCCCAGGAAAGCGTCCCGGTGCTCATGACGACGGTTCCCCGTCCGACCCGCGAGGGGGCCCGACCCGGCTCCGGTCGCAGCGGCGCATCATCCTCGCATGCTCCTTCCCGGCGTTTCCGGCCGGCGCGCGCCGGCATCGTCCGTGGCCGCCGCGCGCCGGTCCCGGCGATCGGCAGCCCAGTCTGTCCCTAGAAGGAGCATCGTCCGGCCACAAGGAGGCGCGCGGCGGATTTCCCGCCCCGAAGCGCGGTGATGCACCGACGCAACAGCCGGGTACGGCCGCGCCGTTGGGCGATCCCGCTATTTCGCCGTGTCGCGCTTTTGCGGTTTGCAGCTCCCGGCGCGCGCGGCTATGCAGCCTGCGCGTCCCCACCCTTTTCGCGCCGGGGCGGAGCCGATGCGGGTCATCACCATCGCGAGCCAGAAGGGCGGCACCGGCAAGAGCACGCTCGCGATCAATCTCGGCGTGCTGGCCGGGGCGAGCGGCGCGCCGGTGGTGCTGGTCGACTGCGACGCGCATCGCGGTCTCGCCCAGTGGCGCCTCGTGCGCGCCGCCGCGCGGCCGGTGGTGGCCGAGCTGCCCGAGCCCGGCGGCGTGGAGGCCGTGCTCGCGAACTGCCGGGCGGCGGGGGCGGAGTTCGTCGTCCTCGACACGCCCGCCGGCACGCCGGCGCCCGGTAGCGTCATCGCGCGCGCCATCGCCGCGGCCGATCTCGTCGTCATGCCGAGCAAGGCGGGCTTTCTCGACATCATGGCCGCCCGGGCGACGGTGGCGGCGATCCGCCGCGCGCGCGTGCCGGGGGTGATCGTGCTGAACGAGGTGCCGCCGCGCGGCGCGGTCGTGGAAGGGGCGCGCACGGCGCTCGTCGGCTACGGGCTGCCGGTCTGCCCGACCGCGGTGGCGCACCGGGTGGCGGTCGGCTACTCGCTGCTGCAGGGACAGTCGCTCGCCGAGTACGATCCCGCGAACCGCGGTGTCGCGGAGTTCGCCGCGGTCTGGGCCTGGATCAAGGAGCATCTCGCGCATGGCATCGCCGCGTCATCCCGCCCGCCTGCTCGAGCGTCTTGACGTCAAGCAAGGCCTCGTCAGCGAGGCCGAACGCGCGGTGCTGGGTGCCGCGCCGTCCCCGGCAGGGCGGGGCCGCGGCCGGCCGCCGCGGCACGAGGAGCCGGTGCAGCAGACCACGATCCGGCTGACGCGCGGCGAGTGGGCGGCGCTGCAGGCGCAGGTGACGCGCGAGACGCTCGCGCGCGGCGGCCGCCGCTACGTCACCGACATCATCCGCGACGCGATCGCCGAGTATCTCGCCCGGCACGGGTGAGGGCCGGGGCGCCGGCTGGACAGGACGGCCCGGACAACCTGCCGGCCGGCCGTTGCCCCGGGACCGGGCCGAGCCCGCCCCCGTGACCGGGACGCCCGCGGCGGATCCGGATGCGCCCCGCGCCGGCGCCGGGATCGGTGCCGGGACGGTGGGGTGCCGCGCCATCGCGGCCATCCGCCGTGCGGGCCGCGTGGGCCCGGGCGCGCGCCCGGAGCGGCGGGCATCGGCCCGCCGCCGGCTACCCCCTCGCTTCGCCCCGGCTTTCGCCGCTAGGATCGGGCGAGGCTGCCGAACAAGGACGATGCCGGACCGGCACCCGCCCCGCACGCGCGGGCGGCACGGCCCGAGAAGCCGGCAGGAAGGCCCGTGGCCAAGAACGAACGACGGCTGAGCAAGGAGGCGACATGCCAGGGACCCTCGACAGGCAGGAGGAGGCGATCCTCGAGGAGGACGTCAAGGTCCTGCACCACATGGGCTACGCGCAGGAACTCGCGCGGCGCATGCATCTGTTCTCGAACTTCGCGATCTCGTTCTCGATCATCTGCATCCTCGCCGGCGGGATCACCGCCTTTCCGGTCGGCTTCTCGGCCGGCGGGCCGTTCTCGGTGACCATCGGCTGGATCCTGGGCGGCCTGTTCTCGCTCCTGGTCGCCGTCGCCGTCGCCCAGATCGCCTCCGCCTATCCCACGGCGGGCGGGCTCTACCACTGGGCCTCGATCCTGGGCGGGCGCGGCTACGGCTGGGTCACGGCCTGGATCAACCTCTTGGGCCTGATCTTCGTCGTCGCCTCGGTCGATGTCGGCGTCTACCTCCTGTTCAAGGACCTCGTCGCCGCCCGCATCCTCGGGCTCGACGTTTCGGGCTGGGGCTATGGCGCCCAGGTGCTCGCGGTCGCGCTCATCCTGCTGAGCCAGGGTCTGTTCAACCATTTCGGCATCCGCACCACGACCGCGATCACCGACTTCTCGGGCTATCTCATCCTCGTCGTCGCGGTGCTCTTGACGCTCACCATGCTGGCCTGGGGCGCCACGTTCGACCTCTCGCGCCTGTTCGTCCTCGTCAACAACACGGGTGCCCCCGGCGGCGGCTTCTACCCGGAGCCGCGCGCCGCCCTGATGGCGCTGCTTTTGGGCATGCTCTACCCGCTTTATACGATCACCGGCTTCGACGCCTCGGCGCACACCTCCGAGGAGACGGTGAACGCCCGCCACACCGTGCCGCGCGGCATCGTCCACTCGGTCTTGTGGTCCTTGATCTTCGGCTTTTTCATGGCGGCCTCGTTCGTTCTCGCCATGCCGGACCCGGCCCTGGCGGCGAAGGACGGCGGCAACAGCTGGTTCAACCTGTTCGACGGCCTGCCCGCGCCCGTCTTCCTGAAGCATCTTCTGGCCATCGGCATCGTCGTCGCCAACTATTGCTGCGGGCTCGCCGGCCTGACCTCGACCTCGCGCATGGTGTTCGCGTTCGCCCGCGACGGCGGGCTGCCGCTCTCGGCCACGCTCCGCCGGGTCAGCCCCGCGCACCGCACGCCCGTGCCGGCGATCTGGGCGAGCGCGGTCCTCTCGCTGGCGGCGACCCTCTACTCGCCGGCCTTCAACGCGCTGGCGGTGGGCTGCGCCATGTTCCTCTACATCTCCTACGCCATGCCGGTCGCGGCCGGGCTGGTCGCGGAAGGGCGCACCTGGACCGAGTTCGGGCCGTTCCGGCTCGGCGTCTGGTCGAAGCCGGTCGCGGCCGTCGTGGTCCTGGGTGTGGTGGTGCTGGCCTATGTCGGCATCCAGCCGCCCTTCGACATCCTGATCAGCTATGCCGTCGGGCTGCTCGTGCTGCTGCTCGTGATCTGGTTCGGCTTCGAGCGGCACCGCTTCCAGGGTCCGCCCGTGGGCGAGATGATCAAAAAGCGCCAGGCCGAGATCCGCGCCGCCGAGGCCGCGGTCGGCGAGCCGGGCCATCTCGGTTGAGCCGGCAGCACGCCGTGCGGATCGCCGCCATCGACCAGGCCACCACCAGCACGCGCGTGCTGGTGGTGGCAAGCGACAGCGGCGCGGCGAAGATCCCGTGCGCCACCGCCGGCACCGGACCGGGATGGCCGGGCCGCTCGGGCGCAGGCACGTCCTAGGATAGCATTCCAGATCGGCCCAGGGCAGCGGCAGGAGGAAAGGCCGGCGCCCGCACCCGGCGCATGGGCACGAACGAATGGGGACAAGCTTTGCCCGGCAACCATGAAGCCGGAAAGGGCCGGCTCGGCGCACCCGGGCGCTCGGCCGGGCCACGGCTCCCCGGGCAGCGCTTTCGCCGCTGCGCCGCTGCCGCTCTTGCCAAGCAGGGGGCCGGCGGTGTTGATGCGCACGGTTCGCTCCCTGCGCGGCGGCGGTCGCGTCCGGGCCGCCCGTGCACGCTGCCGCAGGCAGCGGTGCCGCGGGCCGCCCAGGAGCCGGAACCGATCGGCCGCAACGTCGGGACAGATGGTCAGATGCACCCCGAGATCGTGTTCGTCCTCGCCCTGCTCGCCGCGGTCCTGGCCGGGCTCGGCCTGCATCCGTTCACGACCTATCCTTTGAGCCTCGTCCTGCTGCGCGCCTGGCGCGGCGGGCGCGCCGCCCCGCCGGCGGCAGGAGGGCGGGCGTCCGACCGCCCGGCCTCGGTGGCGATCGTGTTCTGCGCCTACAACGAGGAGAAGAAGCTGCCGGCGAAGCTCGCCAACGTCGAGGCCCTGCTGGCGCGACATCCCGAGCTCAGCGTCCACGTCTACTCGGACGGCTCGAGCGACCGCACCGACGCGATCCTCCAGGAGCACGCGGCGCGCCACGCGCCGGAGCGGTTCCGCGTCGTCCTCGGGCGGGAACGGGCCGGCAAGAGCACCGGCATGAACCGGCTCCTCGCCGGGGTGACGAGCGAGCTCGTCGTCTTCACCGACGCCGACATCAAGCTGCGGCCGGATCTGGTCGCGAACCTCCGGCGGCATTTCGCCGATCCTGCCGTCGGCTGCGTGTGCGGCCATCTCGTTCCCACCCGTGCCGGCGCCGGCGGCACCGCGGCGACCAACGCCGGCTACCGGCGCTTCGACGAGTGGCTGAAGCACCTGGAGAGTGGGATCGACACCACCGTGGCGGCGAACGGCGGGCTGTTCGCGATCCGCCGCGCCCTGTTCCGGCCGGTGCCGCCCGACATCATCGACGACATGTTCACCTCGGTCTCGATCTTGTGCGACGGTTATCGCCTCGTGCACGCCGCGGACGTGGTCGGCGACGAGGAGCCGCAGGCGAGCCCGGGCGCCGAGATGCGCCGCAAGCGCCGGATCGCCTGCCGCTGCTTCCGCTGCCACCGGCTGTTGTGGCCGCGGCTGCGGCGCCTGCCGTGGCTGCGGCTCTATATGTACCTCTCGCACAAATATCTGCGCTGGTGGAGCGGCGCGCTGCTGGCCGCCGCCGGCATGCTCGCGGCGCTGACGCTCGTCCTCGCGCGCCCGCTTCTCGGCGGTGCCGTCCTGGCGCTGGCCCTGCTCGCCGCCGGCCTCGCCTGCGCCTTGCAGCGCCGGCTGTTCGAGATCGGCCGCAGCGTGCTCGTGGGCATCGTCTCCCCCAGCCTCGGCGTGGCCGACGCGCTCGCCGGCAGGACCTACGTGGTCTGGGCGCCGGGCCGCGGGTCGGCCTGAGCATCGGCCGGACACCCGGCTGCCGTCGCCCGGCCGGGCCGCGGGCCGGCTGGCCACCAGCACTTCCTTCCCGGCTGACCGGCGAACAGTTCCGGCCGCGCGTCGGACCACGGCCGCGCCGCGGCCGCCATTTTCTACCGGAACGCGTATAATCTCTCCAGTATAGCTATTTACAGATGCGAATGCTGCCGCTAACAAAACTTTAAGGCTAATTAACGTCCTGACATTCGAGACCTTCACGCGTGCGGGCCGACACGATGCACGGCAAGGATTCCCCCTCGACCACGGAGGCCGCCGAGAGCTCGCGTGCCGCGACCGTCCGCAGCCGTCGGGCCGTCCTGAGGGCGGTGCCGAGCGCAGCCCTGCCGGCACTCTCCGTTCTCCTCGGCTGGGGGAAGGCCGCGGCGGCGCCGAGCGCCACGCCGGCCCTGGAAGCGGGACTGGCCGCGGCTTGCGCGGCGGCGCCGGTGAAGCTGTGGTGGCGCAACGACGACGTGGGGGTCGAGAAGCCCCAGTTCACGCGCCTCCTCGACATGGCGCAGCGACGGCAGGTACCGGTGACGCTCGCCGTGGTGCCCAAGATCCTGAAGCCGGCCTGCGCCTTGCGCATCCTCCGCTACCCGCAGGTGACCGTCGCGCAGCACGGCATCGCGCACGCCAACAATGCGGCCACCGGCCAGCCCGTCGAGCTCGGCGGCGACGTCGACCGGGCGCTCCTTGCCGCCCAGCTCCGCGCCGGCCGGGAGCGGCTCGAGGGCAGCTTCGGCGCCCGGTTCCTGCCGATGCAGGTGCCCCCTTGGGGACGGGTCGCCCCGGACGTGGCCGCCATGCTGCCTGGCCTGGGCTTCAAGGCGCTCTCGACCTATGGCTGGAGCCGCGCGGCGGGACCGGCGCCGGGCCTGCCGCGGATCAACATCCAGCTCGATCTCTACCGCTGGACCGCGCCGCGCGGCCCCTTGAGCTACGACGAGGTCCTGGTCCGCCTGACGGGGCTGGTGCGCGCCGCCAAGGGCGAGCCGATCGGCATCCTGACCCACCACAGCGTCATGGACGATCAGGCGTTCGCCGTCCTCGACCGGCTGCTGCTGCTCGTGCGGCAGATCAAGGCGATATGGCTGTCGCGACTCGAGGAGCTGCTCGCGAAGGGCGCGTGACGGGCGGCCGGCCGCACGCGCGGCGCCACGGCGCGCCGTGCCGTGGCGGCTTCCGGCGCGGGCCGGAGCTCAGCGGCCCTTGGACCAGAGCTGCTGGTAGCGGGCGGCCGCGGCGGGGTTGTTGGCGGGCGGGTAGATCTTGTGCACCCCGGGCGGGATGATCGAGCCGCCGCCGTTGAAGTAGGATTCGTAGGCCATCACCGCGGCGTTGGCGCGGAAGAACTGGTACATCTTCTCGATGAAGAACGGGTTGTCGAACCCGTTGTCGGCGCAGGGCATGCCGGGATAGTGGTCGGAAACGCCCCATTCGGGCACCGAGAACCGCTTGCCCTTGGCCTTGGCCCAGGCGAGCCAGGCGCCGAGCCCGACCGGATTGCC